>JAYGDO010000082.1:0-33830 GCA_046582885.1 Pirellulales bacterium
TGTCGCTCGTGAGTAAAGATTTGTGAACCCTCGGCGACCATGTTTCCCGGATTTTAGGTGACCAAATTCGGTGTAATGACTCCTTCCGAGCCGAAACGGGTACAGATTTCTGACAGTAACTCTTTTCTTATGCCAACGTTACGACGATCTTGTTCCGGACGTGTGATCCGTATATTATCAGATGTTACGAATAAGTTAATGAATCTGAACAGCCTGCGCGGAGTCCCCGTACGGTGAACGTCGCGGTGACTCCCCGGTAGCCAACACTTTAGGAATGGAAGAATGAAGCGAACCACCGACCAACTGCGAAGGAATCTGCGTCCGTTTACGCTCGTTTCGTTGCTAGCATTCGCGATTGGATTGACGATTTTTTCAGTTCGCTCGACGGAGGCCGACCTCGGCGCGCCGGGCGCGCAGGAGCGACAGGTTTCCATCGCCGTTAGTTCATTTCTTAATCGCGATCACCTCTCGCGGCGCGAATTGGATGACGAGATTTCCGGACGTGCGTTGGACATGTATTTGAAGTCACTGGATCCCATGAAGGTCTACTTCCTGCAGTCCGACATCGAGCACTTTGCGCAGTGGCGAACTCGGCTGGACGACATGGTCAAAGCTGGAGACGTTCAGTTTGCGCATACGGTTTACAAGACGTATTTACAGCGGATGGAAGAGCGGCTGGCCGAGGTCCAAAAGCTGATTAATGCAGACCATGATTTTACCAAGGACGAGTTTTTGGACACGGACTTCGATAACCGCGAATGGCCGAAGAGCGTTGCCGAAGCCAACGACCGCTGGCGGAAGCGCATCAAATACGATCTGCTCGGCCAGAAGGCGGGTAAGACGGAACTTGAAAAGGCCCGTGAAAATCTTCGAAAGCGGTATCGCACTTTTGGCCAAAATCGCAAACAGGCGGACAACGAAGAGGTTCTGGAGATATTTCTCTCGGCCGTGACGACTTCGTATGACCCACACACATCGTACATGTCAAAGACCATGTACGAAAATTTCCTTATCGCACTGCGGTTGCAGCTAGATGGTATCGGCGCGGCACTGCAGATGATCGATGGCGACACGGTCGTCACCAAAATTATTCGCGGGGGTGCCGCGGACAAGAACAACCGCCTGGAGCGAAACGATCACATCACCGCAGTCGGCCAAGGTACGGACGGCGAGATTACCGATACCGCCGGGATGCGGTTGAACGATGTCGTAAAGATGATCCGCGGCAAAAAAGGAACGGTCGTTCGGCTTCGAGTGCAGTCGAAAGGTGAAGGCGAAGCAAAAATATTCGATATCACCCGCGCCAAAATCGAATTAAAAGATAGCGAAGCGCGGGCAGAGATCATCGAATATGGCAAAAAAGCCAATGGCACCCCGTATCGAGTCGGTGTGTTGAACCTTCCCAGTTTTTACATGGACATGGAGGCGGCCCGTAAAGGCAAGCCCGATTACCGTAGCACCACGCGTGACGTCAAGAAACTGCTCGATCGATTCAACGAGGGCGGCGTTGATGCCGTGATTGTCGACCTCCGCGAGAACGGTGGCGGGTCGCTGACCGAGGCGATCAACATGACAGGCTTGTTTATCGAGAAAGGCCCGGTCGTTCAGGTCAAGGACGCGGACGGTCGCGTGCAGCATTACGACGATTTGGACCCGAGTATCACTTGGAAAGGGCCTCTGGTCGTGATGATTGACAAGTTTAGCGCCAGCGCTAGCGAAATTTTTGCCGGTGCGATTCAGGATTATCGTCGCGGTTTGGTCGTCGGCGATCATGCCACGCACGGCAAAGGCACGGTTCAAACTCTGCTCGACGTCGGTAGGCAACTGTTTCGCTTGCCCAATTCGCCAAAGCTTGGTGCGCTGAAGATCACTATGCAGCAATTTTATCGTCCCAACGGCGACAGCACGCAAAACCGGGGCGTCGTTTCTGATATTGAACTGCCGTCGATTAAGACGCACTTGGACGTGGGCGAGTCGGACTTGGAATACGCCGTCGAATTTGATCAAGTTCCCGCTGTGAAATTTACATCGGCGGCGGCGGTCGATCAGGTGATGATCGGCCAGATGAAAAAGCGGTCGGAACAACGCTGCGCCGAGTCAGAGGATTTCAAAAAAATGCTGGATCGAATTGCGAAATACAAGTCGCAAAAGGCGCGCAAGTCGATTTCACTTAACGAGAAGCAATTCATCGCGGAACGCAATTCGTTGGATGACGGCGAAAAAGACGAAGACGAAGACGAAGACGAAGACGAAGATCCCGTCGTCAAACGCGACTACTACTTCAACGAAGCGCTGGCCATCACGGTCGATTACGTCCAACTGCTCACCAGCGGCAATGTCGCGGCGGCCGCCAAGTAGCTTCAGCCAACGATAGGAAGCGTCACGCGTTGGCCGTCGTATGCCAAGTCCATCCCATCCGGCAGCGCCGAGCACGTCGCCTGATGTTCCAAATCGTGTGAGATGTGCGTGAAGAGTGTACGTTTCGGTTGCAGCTGCTCGGCGATTGCAACCGCCTGATCCAAACTCAGGTGCGTCGGATGAGGCCGGCGTCGCAGCGCGTTGAGGATCAGCACGTCGAGCCCTTCCAGTAGCGGCCAACTTTCTTCCGGAATTTCGCTTGCGTCCGTGCAGTATGCCAAGTTGCCGAAGCGAAAGCCGAGCACGTCGCAGGCTCCGTGTTTGAGCCGGATCGGAATGACTTGTGTTCCCAACAAATCGAACGGCTCTGTCGAGATTCGCTGGATTGCCAAATCGGGCCGCGCGCCGGCGTGTGTTACCTCACGGGCGTCGAATGCGTAGTCGAATGACCGCCGAATTCGATCTTCGACGGGCGGTTCACAGTAGATGGGAAAAGCATGCCCCAGATAGAAGGGGAAAAGCCGCACGTCGTCCAAGCCCATAACATGATCGGCATGTTCGTGCGTAAACAGGGCGGCGTGCATGACTCCGATCCCTTCGCGGAGCAGCTGGTTGCGCAGGTCCGGGGTCGTATCGACCAGCAAATTTCCCTCCGGCAGGCCGACAGCAATGCTGCTACGCGTTCGCCGGTTCCGCCAATCGTCGCTCGCGCAAACCGGACACGCACAGCCAACCGCCGGGACCCCAACGGACGTGCCGGTTCCCAGTAGCACCAACTCTCCACGGAAGTCGATGGTCTTAATCGATTTACTCACAGGGGCAACTCCGCATCTCATTGTATCCTTGCCGCTTCGGACGCGAACCGCGCGGGAATTACTGTCGGTTGGGGCTGTCCCAGGGAACGTGAACCGTTGTTGACCGTTGACGATTATCGCTATAAACTTGCTCCGTGGAACGTGTTGCGCGTCACGTTTGTCTTCTGACCGCACCGCACCGCACATCGGCCGTTGGCCTTTCTGCTAGCACTTACCACCTTTGCACAAGTCTCATGCAGCTATTGGAACGCATCTGGGAAGTACTTAGCGCGCTGGGCAGTGGTGTGTTGCGCGCGTTCGAGCGGGGCATTACGGGCGTTTTTGGCTCATCCAATGCGCGGCTCATTAAAAATCTGCAATCCAACGTTGATGAAATCAACGCCCTGGAATCCAAGTACCAGACGATCAGCGATGATGCGTTAAGAGACCAGACCGTGGAATTCCGCAACCGGCTCGATGCGGGCGAATCTTTGGACGACATCATGATCGAGGTCTTCGCCGTTTGTCGCGAAGCCGGGCGTCGATTTGTCAACATGCGTCACTACGACGTGCAGTTGATCGGCGGCATGATCTTGCACAACGGCTCGATCACGGAAATGGTTACGGGCGAAGGCAAGACGCTGGTAGCCACTTTGCCGACCTACCTGAACGCGCTCGGCGGATCGGTCCATGTCGTCACGGTCAACGACTATTTGGCTCGCCGCGACATGGAATGGATGGGTCCGCTATACATGAACCTGGGCCTTACTGTCGGCGCGATTCAAAGCGGCATGAATGCCTCCGACCGGCAAAATGCCTATGCTTGTGACATCACCTACGGCACGAATAACGAATTCGGCTTTGACTACCTGCGGGACAACATGCGGACGGCCGCGCGCGACGACGATCGCTTTCCCAAACATCAGCAGCAAGTGCAAGGGCCGCTGAATTACGCGGTCATCGACGAAGTCGACAACATCTTGATCGATGAAGCTCGAACACCGCTGATTATCTCCGGTCCGGCCTACGATGATCCGCGGAAATATGCCGAAGCAGATCGCATCGCCCGCCAACTCAAAAAAGAGGCGCATTTCACCGTCAGTGAAAAAGATCACTCCGCGCACCTGACCGATGATGGCGTGCGGGAAGCGGAAAAACTCGCCGGCGTCGAAAGTTTTTACACCGCCGGCAACATGGAATGGCCTCACCTGATCGACAATTCGCTCAAGGCTCACCACCTCTACAAGCGCGACGTAAACTACGTCGTCAAAGAGGACCGCGTGGTCATCGTAGACGAATTTACCGGGCGATTGATGGAGGGCCGCCAATGGAGCGACGGCTTGCATCAGGCGGTCGAAGCCAAAGAAGGCGTCAAAATCAAAGAAGAAACGCAGACGCTGGCCACGATCACGCTGCAGAACTTTTTCAAGCTCTACCGGAAGCTGGCGGGCATGACCGGTACCGCCATGACGGAAGCCGGTGAATTCTGGAAAATCTACCAACTTGACGTAGTGGCGATCCCGACCAACAAACCATTGAAACGCGTCGAGGGGGCCGACTTGATTTACCGGTCCGAGCAGGAAAAGTACATGGCGATGGCCGATGAAATCGAGCAGCTCAACAAATGGGACACGCTCTACCTGAGCGACGGCACGCAGTTGCTCGGAACGATCACGGGTGAAACGGACGAAGCGATCGAAATAACACCGGAGGGCAAAAAGAACAAAGAAACCAATTCGAAAAACAAAATCGACAACATCCAACGCCGCGGCCGTCCCATTCTGGTTGGCACCGTCTCGATTGAAAAGAGCGAGCGGCTCGCTGCACTGCTCGACCGTCGCGGCATCAGGCACGAAGTTCTCAACGCCAAGCAGCACAAACGGGAAGCCGAAATTGTCGCGCAGGCAGGCCGCCGCGGCGCGGTTACCATCGCGACCAACATGGCGGGCCGCGGAACCGATATCGTCCTGGGGGGAAATCCGGAAACCATGGTCTGGGCGGCGCTGCAGGACAAATACGAAACGCGGCTCGATGTTCCCGATGAGGAATGGGACGCATTGGTCCAGAAAATCCGCGCGGAAGAAAATATGGAAGCCGAGGGTAATGAAATCCGCGACATTGGCGGATTGCACATCATCGGCACTGAAAGACACGAAGCGAGGCGGATCGACCTGCAACTCCGCGGCCGTAGCGGCCGCCAGGGTGATCCCGGCAGCAGCCGCTTTTATCTCTCGCTGGAAGACGATTTGATGCGGATTTTCGCCGGAGAATGGGTCCGCAACGTGCTCACTCGCCTGGGTATGAAGGAAGGCGAAGCGATCGAGAGCAAGATGGTCAGCCGTCGTATCGAAGGCGCACAGAAAAAGGTCGAAGAGCGCAACTTCGAAGTTCGAAAAAATCTGCTCGAATACGACGAAGTGATGGATGAACAGCGCAAGCGTGTCTATCAATATCGGCAGAACATTCTGGACGGCGGGAACTGCCGCGAGCTGATCCTGGAGATGATCGACGACCAGATCGACCGGCATTTGGATGAGTACCTCGACCCGGACTTTGGTCCGGAATCGTTCGCCACCTGGGCCGGGACGCAGTTGGGCGTGGAATTCGAGGGCCGCGATTTCCGAGACATGGATTTTCGGTCCGCCTCGTCGTATGCCATCGATGAAGCCGAACGGATGGTTGAAGGCCAGGTGCTGGACGCCATTGACGAAAACCTGCCGGAAGCGGAAGAACCCAAAGAGTGGAAGTGGGAAGCGCTGGCAAAATTTGCGAACACTCGCTGGAATGCGTCGCTGCGCGATCGTGATCTGAAAAAAGTCGGCCGCGAAGCGATCGATACATTGTTGATCCAAAAAGCCCGTGAGGCGCTGACAAAAGTCGACCTGAGCGAAGGAGCGGGATATCTTGACCGCGAATTCAATTTGCGCGGGGCTTTAAACTGGATTCTGTACAAATTCGGTATCGAGTTGGATTCTGGCGAGTTTGAAGAACTCGAACCGCCCGCCTTCAAGCAACGCGTGCTCGACGCCGCCGGAGAAACTTATAATCAGCGTGAAATCGAATTTCCTGTCCTGGCCGGACTGTTGCACTTCACCACACGTGATGCCAGCGGCGGGCGGCGGTACGATCGAGCGAAACTGGCTACGTGGGCCCGCGAGCGATTTGGCGTCGATTTTGATCACGACGACCTCCGCAGCAAGCAGAGAGACGAAATCCGCGCCGCGTTGATCGAGCAAAGCCGTAAGAATCACGCGCACAGTGAGGAGGTGCAGGCGAACCTTGAACAGCGGCTCGAGAACATTGCCGGCAGCAATGGCGAAGTCGATACGTCGCGCAAAGCATTTGCTGATCTGGTCGATTGGGCCAAGATCAACTTGAGCGTCGAGTTGGACCCGGATGAACTGGAGAAGCTTGATTACGAGGCGGTTCGGCATCGGCTTTCGACCGCGTATCAGGATCACTTCTGCCCAGAGATTCGCCGCATGGAACGGTCGCTGGTGCTGCAGATACTCGATGGCGCGTGGAAGGATCACTTGCTGGCGATGGACCACCTGCGCAGCAGCGTGGGCCTGCGGGGATATGCCCAGGTCGACCCCAAGGTCGAATACAAACGCGAGGGCATGCGGATTTTTGACGCGATGTGGAATTCGATTAACGAACGCGTTACGGATTTGATATTCCGCATGGAGCAACTCGACGACGAATTTGTCGGCTCGACCTGGGTCGAAACTTCGGCCACACACGAAGAAGCCCAGTCGACGGCCTCGATGCTCGCCAATCAACAGGAAGGCGACGACGGTACGGGCACGTCAGAAAAACTGGAACCGATCCGCAACCGTGGAGAACGAGTCGGTCGGAATGACCCCTGTCCCTGTGGTAGCGGAAAGAAATACAAAAACTGCTGCATGCGAAAAGGCGGCGGCGCCGTTGCCGCGGCACTGTGATTGTTGTTGGTAGCTGAGTTTGCGGGAATCAAGGTGGCATTCCTGAATTCTTGCGAGTCCAGCTATGCTTGACCTGCCGAAGCACAAGGACGTGATCATGGCCGGTTATTTGCTGAACGTCGGATACTTGGCGTTGCTGGTGTTGTGTTCGCCGTTGTTGTTGTATGCCGCCGTCTGCAAAGGCAAATACCGTGCGGGCTTCGCCGCCAAGTTTTTAGGTCGGGTTCCCATTCGCAGCGGCCACCGGAGCTGCGTTTGGTTTCACGCTGTCAGTGTTGGCGAAGTGCAACTCGTTGCGCCAATCGTTGCCAAGCTGCGGGAGCGGCTGCCCGAACTGCAAATCGTTATTTCGACCACGACTCACACCGGCTATGCGGTGGCGAAACGGAAATACGATTGCCATACGGTTTTCTATTGTCCGCTCGACTTCACCTGGTCCACCGCCGTCGCCATGCGGCGGATCCGTCCCAGCGTCGTCGTACTGGCCGAACTGGAACTGTGGCCCAATCTGGTGCGCGCCGCCCGCCGCTACGGTTCGAAAGTGGCCGTCGTCAACGGACGGCTGAGCGACCACAGCTTCCGCGGCTACCTGCGCATTCGGCCTGTTGTTTCGCGGTTGTTAAAGTCGATTAATCTGGTCGCCGCACAGAATCAAACTTATGCCGATCGCTTCCTGCGACTGGGCGCGGAGCCCGCTGCGGTGCACGTAACGGGTTCCGTAAAATTTGACGGAGCGCAGTCCGATCGCGCGAACCCGCGGACAGCGGCGCTTCGCGAACTGGCCGGCATCGCCGCCGAAGATGTGGTGTTTTTGGCCGGGAGTACACAACATCCGGAAGAATCGATCGCGCTGGAGTCCTTTCTCGCGGCGAAGGAAACGGATCGGCGTCTACGTTTGATCTTGGTCCCAAGGCATCCAGAGCGGTTCGAAGAGGTTGCGCGACTGCTGGAGCAATCGGGCGAGTTGTGGCAGCGTCGGACAGCGCTCGACCCGACGAACGTTGGACGCGGTGAGCGGCGGATTCTGCTTGTCGATACGGTCGGCGAGTTGGGCGATTGGTGGGGCGCGGCCGCCATCGGCTTCGTCGGCGGCAGCCTTGGTTCGCGTGGTGGACAAAATATGATCGAGCCGGCCGCTTATGGCGCGGCCGTTTGTTTTGGGCCGAATACGAAGAACTTTCGCGACGTTGTAGCCTCGCTGTTGGCTCACGACGCGGCGAAGGTGGTTCGCGACAAAAGCGAGTTAACTGAATTCGTCCATCGCTGCCTCGGCGAGCGGGACTTTGCCGCGGGGCTCGGCCGCCGCGCGGCAAAACTGGCTGCCGGTAGCTGCGGTGCCACGGACGCGACAGTTTCGCTGCTGATGAATCTAGTGGCGAAGGAGTCCGGTTCCGAGGGACTCGACGCACCGCTGCGGGCCGCGTAAGATCGGGCGACATGCCCGAACTTCCCGAAGTCGAAACCATGCGCCGTGGTATTGCGGCGACGGTTGGTTGCCGCATCGAATCGGTCGAGCGCCCGCGGTGCCGGCTGAAGCCGATCCTGATCTCGCCCAAGATGCCACAGTTGCGGCGGAGAATTGTCGGCACAGAAGTGACGGCCAGCGATCGGATTGGCAAGCGAGTGCTGTTGCGACTGGATTCGGACGACGTGCTAGTCTTCGAGCCCAGAATGACCGGTTTGGTCCTGTTGACCAATCCGCCCAACCGGCAACACCTCCGGCTGCAACTGAACTTGGCGGCCGCCGCGGCGAGGAACGGCCGCCAGACGCGGCGCTCGCATCAACTCTCGTATTGGGATCGTCGAGGACTGGGGTCCGTGCGATTGCTGGCTCCTCCCCAGTTGGAGGAGATGGCGTCTAAGTTTGGACCCGACGCGTTGCAAACGACAGCTGAAACTTTGCGCGAACGGCTCGGTCGCAGTCAGCGGGCAATCAAAGTTGCTTTACTTGACCAACACGCCGTCGCCGGAATTGGAAATCTTTATGCCTCCGAGATTTTGCATCTCGCGCGGATCCACCCCCAATCACGATGCAATCACCTGCGACGCCCGGACTGGCAGCGGATCGCGTCCGCGACGCGCGAAGTGCTCGAAGCGGCAGTCCGTTATGAGGGCTCGACGCTAAGCGACGGCACATATCGCAACGCGCTGAACGAGCAGGGCGGTTACCAAAATTATCACCGTGTTTACGATCGCGCGGGCGTCCTTTGTCCAGCTTGTGGAAAGGCCAAGATTCAGCGAATCGTGCAGTCACAACGTTCGACCTTTTTCTGCCATGTTTGTCAGCGTGAACGCAGGCCGTCAAGTTGACCGCTAACCACCGATTCAGCGCCCTACGAACGATCGTTTGCACTTTCAGGCGCGATGAGTTCTAATCTGACCTAGCGAGCCGTGCCTCTGGAAGCCGCTCGACGAAAGCAGAAATCTTCGCCTTCCAATTGACAGGAGTGAATCTTATGTCCAACCGGCCCCGACATTGCCCCGACTGCGGCGAACGTCCGGAAACAAACCGCCGCGATTTTCTGAAAAATTCGGCCGCGGCCGGAGCGGTTGCCGCAGGGTTGGCGACAGGCATTCCCGCCGTTGCCAAAGAGGGCAAAAAACAGGCAACCTCGGAGACGTTGGTGCAGCAATTCTACTCGACGCTGACGGAAGAACAAAAGAAGCGTTGCGCGTTTCCGTTCGATCATCGGCTTCAATCGGAAGTGGGAGCCAACTGGCACATCACCCGCGTCCGCGTCGGCCGTGATTTCACCGCGGATCAGCAGGCGCTGATGCGGGAAATCTTCAACAGCCTGCATAGCGAAAAGTATGCAAAAGACGTGATGCGCCAGGTCGAACAAGAGGGTGGTTTTAAGGGAAGTTCCGTCGCGTTGTTCGGCGAACCGGGAACGGGCAAGTTTGAGTTTGTCTTGACCGGCCGCCACGTCACCCGTCGCTGCGATGGCGATTCGGTGGAAGGCACAGCGTTCGGTGGTCCGATTTTTTACGGCCATGCCGCCAAAGGGTTTAATGAAGCGCCCGACCACCCGGGCAACGTGTACTGGTTTCAAGCCGTACGGGCCAATGAGCTGTTCCAGGCGCTGGATGGCAAGCAGCGGAAAGTCGCACTGCAGTCCGATCCTCGCGGCGAGGATGGCACGGAAACGGTTCGTCTAAAAGGCAAAGACGGCCAATTGAGAGGCCTTCCGGTTTCTGAGATGTCGGACGATCAGACAAAACTGGCCCGCAGCGTGATGAACGACCTGCTCGCGCCGTTCCGCGAGGTAGATCGAGTCGAATCAATGAAGCTGGTTGAAAAAAATGGCTTCGACAAATTGCATTTTTCCTACTTTAAGAATATGGACATCGGCAAGGACGGCGTTTGGGACGTTTGGCAAGTCGAAGGACCGCATATGGTCTGGTATTTCCGCGGCAGCCCGCACGTACATACCTGGGTTCACATTGCCGACGGTGCGAAGACCTAGTTTTCTCCCTCCCGTCGGGTGGGGAGGGGTGAGGAAAGGGAATGCAAGAGCGAAGATTTGTGCCGGCGTCGTTCGTCGTAGCGGGTCGCTTCGCCGTGCTGCCGTTTACCCCCTCTGCTATGCCGTTGGGTTCCTGGCGGCAAGATCGTGGATGGCGGTCGCTGGTGCTCCTGCTCACCGTGACCCTTTTCGCCAACGCAGCCGCCGCGCAGGAAGAGGGCATCGTCAATGTCACAGACGTCGCCAAGTGGCGGACGGAAAAAGTTCTGTTGGCCGACGGCCGGGCTATTTCGGGGCTGGTGCGGTATGAAACCAGCAAGTTCGTCGAAATCGTTGAAGTCGGCTGGAAACCTGGCGTGCCGATGTACCTATTGGTGCGGTGGGTGCCTCGGTCGAACATCAAAAGAATCGAGCGGCTGGACGATTCGTTGCGCAGAGATTTGGAAAAGAAGATCGCCCGCTTTCGAAATCGCACGCGGATTGCCGCCGCACAAATTCAAGAAGTCGAGCTTTCCACGGGTAAGATTCAAGCCACAAAATGCCTGGTTTACGAAGGCCCATGGTTCTCGCTGTCGAGCACCGCGGACGAACTGCTGACGCGTGAGGCGATCGTGAGGCTCGAACAGGTCATCGCCGGATTTCGTACTTTTATTCGCCCTCGCAAACAACCCGCGCAGTCACTACACATCGTCGTGCTGGGGCAACTCGATCAGTATTTGGACTACCAGAAACTCTCGAACTTGAATGTCCGCAATCCAGCCTACTTCGACCCAAATCGTAATGAGATCGTTGCCGGTGGACAACTCGCCTCGTTTGCCGCCAAGTTGAACGAAACTCGTGCGCACCACAAAAAGTTGCTCGACCGTTACGCTCGGCAGCAAGACGAGATGCGTCAGAAACTTCAGGTGCTCACTCGCCGGCTGCGCGCTAGCGGTGCAAGCGATGAAGAATCCCGAAAAGTCCGCGACGCGGCCCGTGCGCAATGGAACAAGATCGTCAAAGCGCAAGAACTCAAGATCCGTATTGCCGACCGTGAAAATGAACGGCAGTATCACGAACAGTTTCGAGTTCTTTATCACGAGGCATTTCACGCCTATCTGCAAAGTTACGTTTTCGACACCGCGCGTTACAACATTCCGCGGTGGTTGAACGAAGGGTTAGCCCAGGTCTTCGAAGCGGGCATGTTGGACGCTGGCACATTACGGCTCGACGCTCCCAACGAAAAGGCGTTGCGCGAACTGCAGATCGATTTGCGCCGTGGACGGGTGTTGTCGATCGACGAACTTCTGCAATCTCGGCCGGAAACATTCCTCGTCGCTCACAACGATTCCGCGGGGCGGGCAAACCGGCTATATCTCCACTCCTGGGGAGTTGCCTATTACCTGACTTTTCAACTTCAATTGTTGGATAGCCCCGGCCTGGATCGCTATTTTGACAACACCACCGGCCCGAATGACCAGACCCGCCGATTCGAGAAATTGATCGGCATGCCAATTGAACGGTTCCAGCAAGAGTGGCGGCGGTTTGTGCTGAAACTGGAATCGAATGTCGCAGAATCGGTGCCATGACGCCTTATAGACTCAAGCCGAGTTGCGATTGACTGCGAAGCGCCGCTTTTCGATGCGGACTCGGTCGCTATTTGCACACTTTGCTAGGCGTGTTCGGCTCAAACATGTTCCATGCTTTCCCCGAGCAGCGTGCACATTGCGACGACTGGTGCAATCGTAATCCGCCGAAGGCAGTTATCGGCTGTGTTAGTTGTCCGAAATCCGAAATTGTGTTTGCAATTTTCTACCAAAATGCCGATCAAGTTCTACCAAAATGCCGATCAAGGCGGAGGAGCCAAACCTAACTCGCGATGGGGCATAAAGGATTATGGCTGAATCAATCTTGTCTGAAATCGACGTAATTAACGAATTGCGTTACCGCCGCTGGGCACGCGAACACTACGTCCCTCAGGGACAACGAAATGATGAGTGGCATTCGGTAATTCTCGACGAAATGCAAAGAAAAGACGAAGAAGGTGTGGTCGCCTCCAGCGTATCTGCCGCCCCGACGGATTTTGAGCCCCACGCATTTGGTTCAACCAGTGTTACTACTACGCTGATGGCATGTGTTGGCTACACTCGGTTTGACGCGGGCGCATAAAAGTCAACTCGAAGTTGGCTACCGGGTTGCTGCTTGCGGAACCGCTTCGCAGTTGCTTATCATCAAAACACGTTCCCGTGTTTTTGGAAGAATTCTGCAAGTCACCGACTGGTGGTATCATGTCTCGCCACAAATTGTGCTCACTTGTTGTCATCAGCCTGTCGATCGTCGCCAATCAGACCCGCGCTGAAGAAGATCTTCGTAAGCATCCGCAGCCCAAGATCGTTCGCCCCGGCCAAGTCACCGGAGGTATTACGATGACTCCGCCGGAAGACGCCGTCGTTTTGTTCAATGGCCGTGATCATTCACAGTTCACGGATATCAAAGGCAATCCAGTCCGCTGGAAAGTCGCCGATGGTGAATGGCAAGTCGGTGGCGGCGACATCATGAGCAAGGCCACCTTTTCGGACGCGCAGTTCCATGTTGAATTCAGCACGAAAAATGTCGGCAAACGCCACGCGAATAGCGGCCTTTACTTTCATCATTTATACGAAATTCAGATTTTTGAATCGCACACGGAAAACCCGCATAGCCCCGGTCAGCAGTGCGGCGCGATTTATCAAACATATCGGCCACTGGTCAATGCATCTTTACCGCCAGGCCAATGGCAAACTTTCGACATCGTGTTTCATGGTATGAAACTAAACGATGATGGTACGGTCCGCGTGCCCGCAAGATTCACGGTCTTTCATAACGGAGTGCTCATTCAGTACAACCGTTCGCTCCGGCGCGGCACCGGTGCGGGCAGCGGGCGGGAGATGGTCGAAAGAGGGCCGCTGCGTATACAAGCCCATGGTGGGGACGTTCGATTTCGTAGCATTTGGTTCCGCCACATCCCGCCCATCTCAGCAGCAACCGCCGGCTCGCTGAACAAGCCGCGGCCTCGTGGAAATGCGGCGCGGGTCGGCCCTGCGTTGGCCGGTACGGTTGGTTTTCCGGGGAAATTACCGAGCGACGCTGTTGTGCTGTTCGACGGCAAGACATTGGATAGATGGGTTCGATCCAACGACCGTACCCGACCGGCGAACTGGCTCGTACGAGACGGTCACACTCGTGTTGGCGACGATACCATCATCACCAAGAAACCGTTCGGAGACGTACAACTCCACCTCGAATGGGCAACACCGGTCGACGTCAAAGGCAGCGGCCAAGGCCGTGGCAACAGTGGCATCAAAATGGAACTGGTCAACGAAGTACAAGTGCTGGATTCGTACGCAAACGAAACGTATCCCGACGGCCATGCCGGCGCGATTTATGGCCAATACGCGCCCTTGGTCAACGCGTCGCGACCACCCGGTAAGTGGCAGAGTTACGACATCGTCTATCGTACGGCCAAATACGACAAGGCTGGTTCGGTGACCGGTCCGGGTAGCTTCACGCTGCTCCACAATGGCATTTTGGTCCAGGATCACGTGCGGTTGAAATGGCCCCGCAACCGAGGACCCCAAAACGGCGAGCCTGTCGTTGGGCCGATTCTGTTGCAAAGTAAGGGCACCCCCGTTCTCTATCGCAACATTTGGCTGCGGCAACTCGTGCCGCAAAGCGCCGATCCGCCAGACATCGCGCCGTCGGTTCGACTACCGAAGCAATTTGTCTACGACGGCAAGCGGGTCATCCTGCAAGCGGAAGACGCCGATGTGGACGGCGCGGGAATTATCAGCACGAATCCCGGTTACACCGGAACTGGTTTTGTTGACTTCCGCGCTGCCAAAGAGGAGACAATTGTTTGGTCAATCGGCTCTAAGCAAGCGGCCGACTGCACACTTACGATCCGATATTCAACAGGGAATCCAGACCAACCGTTGCGGTTGTCGGTTAATGGCAAAGTGCTTACCGAGCGGGTACCGTTTCCTAGCACTGCCGATTGGGCAACTTGGCGAGAGGTTTCGCAAGACGTCAATTTAGCTGCGGGAGTCAACACGATCGAACTGCGAAGCATCGGAAACAGCGGGCCAAATGTTGATTGCCTGATACTCTCGGCATCTCGTTGAATGAAATCGACCGCATGCCGTCCGTCGTTTCGCTCCGAACTGATCCGTTGCCATCTCCAAAAATAGAAGTTGACGCTCGCCGCGGCGGCGAGAGGTCGGTGTCACTACACCCCCTAGAACACCATGCTTCATGGGGCTTCGAATCGATCGTACCGGAGACATTTGATGCGGAAGACAGATCGCGGACAGATCGCGGACAGGCCGTGGAAATGGCGGCTACCACGCTCGGGAGTGCCGCAACTGCAACGCGAAATATCCGTGATTTTCCCAGCGGAATTGAAGACGACCCAGTGGGTCGCTGAAATCCTTCGCACGCCAAAATTTCCGATTGATGCTTTGACTATTCGAGAACGATACGATAGTGGCTGCGCACCGAATTGAGAACTGCGGAACACCTGCTAGAATCAAGTTTCTCACGGATGCCTGTTCGAAGGATCGACACTGTTTGATCGAGGTGAGTCATGGCCGATCGCCGTTTTGTTCATCTGCATTGCCACAGCCATTACAGTCTCCTGGACGGAGCCGCGCCGACGCGTGGATTAGTCGAGCGAGCCCAGCAGTTAGGCATGAATGCGCTGGCCATCACCGACCATGGCAATCTCCACGGCGCAATCGAATTCTATCAAGATGCCAAAAACGTAGGCATCAATCCGATCATTGGCTACGAAGCATACATCGCGCCCGGCAGTCGGTTCGAAAAAGACGCAGGCTCAATGAAAGCAGCCAGCTATCATTTGACGTTGCTGGCTCGGAATCGCACCGGATTTAAGAACTTGACGCGGATGGCATCGGCCGCGTCACTCGAAGGATTCTATTTCAAGCCGCGGATCGATCGCGAGTTACTTGAGCAGTTCAACGAAGGCATCATTTGCCTCTCGGGTTGCGTCTCGAGTGAGTTTAACCGCGCAATCCTGCGCGGCGGTGCGACCGAGCATGCACTAGACGAAGCTTGTGAAGTCGCCAGTTGGTTTCATGGCGTGTTCGGGGACCGTTATTTTATCGAGATCCAAAACAATGGCTTAGAAATCCAGCAACAGGCCATGCAGGGAGCCGTGGACGTCGCGAAAAGAATGGGGCTACCGCTGGTAGCAACCTGCGACGCCCATTACATCAATCAAGAGGATGCCGAAGCGCAGGACATCTTGTTGTGTATCAATACGGGAAAATTTCGCACGGACGCCAACCGGATGCGGATGGAGAACGACCAATTCTATCTTCGCAGCCCCGAAGAAATGTATTCGACGTTCACCGATTTCGAAGACGCCGTTCGACGCAGCCAGGAAATCGCCGACTCAGTCGATATCAATTTAGAACTTGGCCAACGGCATTTTCCCGTTTACGACGTGCCGCCGGAGACGAACGCCGAGGATTATCTTCGCGAGCTTTGTCTGAAAGGACTAAAAGACCGTTATCGCAACTCGCCCGTCCGTTGGGATGGCGATCAGCTTTCAGCGGAAGTGCTCGAACGGCTCGAACATGAACTTGCCGTGATCTGCAAACTCGGCTTTCCGAATTACTTCCTCATCGTTTGGGACTTCGTCCGCTACAGTCGCCAGAACGCAATTCCTTGCACTGCGCGGGGCTCTGGCGTGGGTTCGCTGGTCTCTTACGCGTTATACCTCAGCCACATCTGCCCCCTCAAGTACGACTTGCTGTTCGAGCGGTTTTTGGACGAAAACCGCCTTGAAGCGCCCGACATCGATATCGATTTTTGCAAACAGCGCCGCGGAGAAGTCATTCAGTACGTCAAGGAAAAGTACGGTGAAGCGAATGTTGCTCAGATTGGCACTTTTGGCACGCTAGCGGCCCGAGCGGCGATTCGTGACGTGGGCCGCGTGATGAGCCTGCCAATCCCTCGCGTGGACGAAGTTGTTGCCATGGTCCCAGACGTGCTCGGAATTACGCTCAAGCAGGCGCTGGAGACGAGTGAAGAACTGGTCAGGACGTATGAATCGGACGGCGAAGTGCGTGAACTGCTGGACCTTGCAATGAAGATCGAAGGTCTGGCCCGCAACGTCGGCACCCACGCTGCTGCTGTCGTCATCGCCGACAAGCAACTGACCGAGTACGTGCCGCTCGGCCGTGTGCAAGGTAAGGAGGACATCATTACGCAGTGGGCCATGAATGACGTCGAGGCAGCCGGCCTGCTGAAGATGGACTTTTTGGGACTTCGTAATTTGACGATCCTTTCGACTTGTCAGGATTTGATCGAACAGACGACCGGCCAGCGCATCGACCCGCATGAATTTCCGCTTGACGATAAAGAGACATTTGCGCTGCTTTGCCGCGGCGAAACCAAGGGCATTTTTCAACTGGAAAGTGGCGGCATCCGCGATCTGCTGCAAAAGATGAAGCCCGATCACTTCAGTGACATCATCGCTACCAACGCGCTCTACAGGCCGGGACCGCTCGAAGGCGGAATGGTGGACGATTATGTGGCGGTCAAGCACGGCCGCAAACAGGCCACTTACGCACACCCGGTAATGGAGGGCATCCTCGGAGAAACTCACGGCGTGATGGTTTACCAGGAACGGGTGATGCGGATTCTCAATCGACTGGGCAACATTGAACTGTCTGACGCCTACAAGTGCATCAAGGCGATCAGCAAAAAGAAACTGACGATCATCGCGAAATATCAGCAAGACTTCATAGATGGTGCCACATCGCAGGGGTTGAGTCAGAAAGAGGCGGCCGGTCTGTTTAGTTTGATCGAAAAGTTTGCCGACTATGGATTCAACAAGAGCCACAGCACGGCCTATGCGTTGATTGCGTATCAGACGGCCTACTTGAAGGCTCACCATCCAGCGGAATTCATGGCAGCTCTGTTGACAGGCGACATTCCCGCGCGGAATTTTAAATCCAAGGATTCGTTGATTGAGCACCTGGAAGACTGCCGCCGCATGAACATCGATGTTGTGCGGCCGGACGTCAACCGTAGCGGTGTCCGTTTCGACGTTGAAAAGGCCGACGTAGACGGCGAACAGCGGATTCACTTCGCGCTGTCCGCCATCAAGAATTGTGGTGGCGATGCGGCGGGAGCGATCGTCAAGGACCGCGAGGCCAACGGGCCGTATTCAAGTTTGTTCGACTTTTGTGAGCGCATCGATTCGAAACGAGTCAATCGTATGGCCATCGAATCGCTGACCAAAGCGGGTGCGTTTGACACATTGGGTGCGAAGCGATCGCAGCTTGCGGCTGTCATCGATAGGGCGATTCAAAGCGGCTTGGCGGCGCAGGCCGACCGACGGCGGGGGCAATCGAAGTTATTCGACGATTTGGACGACGACAGTGAAGTTGCCGAAGTCGCGCTTCCAAATATAAACGAATGGGACGAGCGGCAAATGATGGCGAGCGAAAAAGAGGTGCTCGGTTATTATCCTTCCAACCATCCATTGGCCGCGTACGAAAAGACGTTCGCAACGATTTGCACGCACACGACCAGCGACCTCTCCAGCGCAGAACGTCGATGCGAAGTCACTGTCGGCGGAGTTATTTCGGCGCTGAAGTATTCGCACACAAAAAACCCGCGCCCGGGTCAAACGCAGACTAAATACGTCTTGTTCGATCTGGAGGATATGCAGGGACACGTGCGCTGCATCATGTGGCCCGATCAATTCGCAACATTTGGCGAATTGGTAAAGCCGGAAGCGATCATGGTTTTGCGTGGGGTGGTCGATCGCCGCACCGGCAGTGACGAAACGAATCTAATCATCAACGAGCTAACCCCACCCGAGGAGATGACCAAGCGTTGTACGACCGGCGTGAAAATTCGGCTGGACGAGCAGCAACACGGCGTAGAAGATGTCGAGCGGCTTTACGAAATTTTGCGCAGGTATCCGGGCAATTGCAGCGTCGAATTGCTCTTTGCGCTTAGCGACGGAACGCAAGTCCATTGCGAATGCGACGACGTGCAGATCGACATCGATGCCGAGTTGCGAGATCGCGTGGCCGCACTGCTGGGCTCCGGCAACTTGCGGCCAATCACATCGACGCCGCGAGTGGCAACTTCCAACGGCAATGGACGCCGACAACCGACGGGTGCTGCAACTTCCCGATAGCCGATTAATCAATCTTGAGGCAGTTTCATCGGACCAGTTGGCAACTTGCGGAACCGGAACTGACCTAGCAGTTCAAAATATTGTTGCCGGATGCGGAATAGCGGCTAGGCCGTCTCGCGGTGCGGCTGTGGCAGGACGATTCTCAGCCGCTCGATACGACGGGGGCTGGCATCAATCACTTCGAACCGCACCTCTTGCCAGACGAATTGTTCGCCCGCCGTCGGAACGTGGCCTAGTTGGCTGAACAAAAAGCCGCCGATCGTGTCGAAGTCTTCTTCTTCGGGCAACGACAAACCGAGCCGCTCGTTCACCTCGTCCACGTGAGCGCGAGCGAGCAACTCAGTTGTGTATTGGTCAATCTCTTGGAATTCTTCTTTTACGTCTTCGTCGTATTCGTCCACGATCTCGCCAACGATTTCTTCCAAAACATCCTCGATCGTTACCAGTCCGGCAACCCCACCATATTCATCTAGGACCAGCGCCATATGATTGTGTGTTTGCTGGAATTCCTCGAGCAGATCGTCGAGGCGCTTGGTTTCGGGGACAAATAGCGGATCACGGAGCACTTCTACCAGCGGCGGCCGATCACGACCGTTGGCCAAGATTGGCAGCAAGTCCTTCGAATGCAGAACGCCGACAACTTCATCGCGAGTCCCTTGATAGACCGGTATCCGGGTGTGGATGCACTTCACAACAAAGTCAACGACCTCCGGCCAAGTTAGATCAACCGAAATCATGTCCACGTCTGTGCGCGGCGTCATGACTTTGGCCACATCCGCGTCACTCAGTTCGATCACGCCTTCAATCATTTCGCGGGCGTCTTCTTCGAGTAAGCCTTCGCGATGTCCTTCGCTGACGATCGAGCGGATTTCCTCTTCAAACAACTCTTCAGTCGGTTCGACTTGCTGGCGGCCGGCAATACGATGCAGCACGGTATCCACCAACCTCGCGGCATAAACCAGCGGAACAAGAATCAGGCTGATGATTCGCCACAGCCGCCAAGTGTAAAATAAAATCGGCGTCGCCCACAATCGTACGACAGCCCACGGAATCCATATTTTAAAGGTCAGTAGCGCGAGGCAGGCGAGTAAGGTCGTCGACCAAAATCGTGCCGATACAACCGGGTCGGTGGCGTCTGCCCTCAAATAGGTCCAACTTGCGATTGCGCTGACAAAGATCGCTGTGGTGACAACGTGCAGACTTTCGATGCTGACGGCGACTTGATCGTCGTGCTTGAGAATCTCGCTGAACTTGAGATCGGACCGATGCTTGTGGCACAAGTCCTCCAGTGCGCTACGCGAAAACTCGCGGAGCGAGCGAGCGCCGACCGCCGCTAAACTGGTCAAGAAAAGATTTCCGAATGCGATCCAGAACAGAAATTCTGGGTTCACGAAAGTCGCCTCCTACTGATTTGGAGAAACCGAAGTGATCTGTCCATCATAATAAGGAATTCGGTCAAAATGAGCGAGTACCTCGCGTTCTTTTTCTCGCATCCGCTGCCGCACTTCGTCCGTCGTGTCGTCGTAGCCAACCAAATGTAAAGCACCATGAACAACATACAGCAATAACTCGTCACCTAGTGGGCAATCGAGCCTGGCCGCCTGCCGGCGCGCCGTATCGATGCTCACGGCAATCTCGCCTTCCAGTTGTCCATTGTCGCTCGGCATTGGAAACGTAATCACGTCCGTTGGATAGTCGTGTCCAAGGAACCGGCGATTGAGGTCGTGGATTGTTGCGTCGTCGACGATTGCGAGACCGATACGCGCCGACTCGATGCTTTCAGTCTCTAAGACGTGCCTCACTGCACCACGTAGCAGATCGGCGTCGATTTTGTCTCCACCAGACTCAAGCGTAATTTCGATCATAATTGTGCCGTCAGCCAATTAGCTCTTTCTCCACGCTTAACGTCCCCGGTTTCATGCAGTTACGCAGTTTGTTGTTGATTGGGATATTTTACTCGTCCGTGGTAAACGGCGGTAAGCGATTTGACGAGACTATCCTGCACTGTGCGGACCTCTTGTAGCGTCAGTCCGCACTCGTCCAACTGTCCGTCCAGCAGTCGCTTCATGGCGATTTCTTCGACTAGATTTTCGATTCTTGAGGGTGTCGGTTCAACCAGTACTCGGCTAGCACTTTCAACCGAATCGGCCAACATCAAAATGCCGGCTTCCTTTGTCCGGGGTTTCGGTCCGGGGTAACGGAATGTGTTTTCGTCAACTTCACTCGAGTCCGAATCGCGCTGACTGTCTTCACTAGCGCGCTGGTAAAAGTATTCAACCAGCGTCGTGCCGTGATGCTGCTGGATAAAGTCGATGATCGGATTTGGCAAATGATGCTCGCGGCCCAGTGCCGCACCGTCTTTGACGTGTGCGATAATGACTAGTGTGCTCATTGCCGGCACAAGCGACTCGTGCCGATTGTCACCGCTGCTCTGATTTTCAATGAAATACTGCGGCTTCAGCATTTTTCCGATGTCGTGGAAATATGCGCCAACGCGGACAAGCAACCCCTGCGCGCCGACCGTTTCGGCGGCGGCTTCAGCCATCGATGCAACGGTGATCGAGTGGTTATAAGTGCCGGGTGCACGACGGACGAGTTCTTGCAGCAGCGGATGAGCGACGTCGCCTAGTTCCAGTAAACTGATTTCGGTCAATACGCCAAAAATATTCTCGATGAAAGGCAACAGTCCGGTCATGGCAAACCCGGACGCGACTCCCCACAGCCCAAACAGGCCCGCATCAACCAGCAAAGAACTGTCAAGCGGGCGTGAATTGACGATATTGACACCAATCGTCGTGAGACTCGCCACCGCACCGGAACAAAGTCCGACGTAGACCAGTTTGACACGGCTGCGCACTCGCCCCAGCAGCAAAATTGCCGTTGCGGTTGCCGCAGTCAAAATGACAAACGATCCTAATCCGTGCCCCAGTGAGAGTACCACAAGCAACCCGACAACTGCCGAAAGCAACAGTGCCAAGTCCTGACGGTAGCAGATCGAAACCGTCATACCGAACAGTAACAAGGGGATCAGTTCTGCTTTCCAATTGTCCGAAACGTACGCCAAAATTACGGCCAGCAAGGAGATCGTCAGCAATCCGACGAACCGGCGTGTGTCGGCCAGCAATTCGGGGAAACGATAGGAAATAAAGAGCCCGCAAAGTGTAAATAGCGCGAGATACATGCCAATCACTGCGGCGGTACGGGCCGACATCAAGCTTGGCGAAAGATTTGTGACCACCACGTCGTATTCGGCGCGAAGGCGATTGATGGCTTCGTCGTCGAGCGGCTTGCCGGCGACGGCAATGATGTTGTTGCTTGAATCCGTGGGATCATACGTCGTGGCGTGGGCTGCCGGGTCGACATTCGCGGCGGCTTCTTCCTGCTGATCGCCGGTTCGCTTTTCGTCGCGACTTAACGTGACCGGAAGTTGACTTTCGAACCAATGGTAAGCCAGAGCACCGATGTCCAAATCAAATCCTGCTTCGTCTTCCCCGCTGGGACGGTACTGCAACGTCGCAGCCGCGGGTAACCGCCGTTCGAGCCATGTGAAAACACGGCCGGCGACTTCCAGCGATGTGATTTCTTCCTCCAAACGACTCCGCAACGCGCCTTTGACGTCACCCCAGCGAACCTGTTTGACGGCGACAATTTTTCGTGTTCCCGGGTCTTCAGGAACGACTACGAAGATTTCTTCGCGATGTCCTTCAGCCGCTTCTTCGGCCGACTTTAGTTCGACCAGTAAACCGCGCATTTCGTAATCGGCCAAAACCTTTGCGATTCCCGTCTTCAAAGCGTCCACGCTAGGGTCGTCGGGAATAGCGCTGCGGAATTGTTCGAATTGTTTCTTTTGTTCCACTTCCGCGTCGATCGGTTCCGAAGGATCTTCATCGGCGCTTCGTTGTGGTAAGAAATCCGCCCAGATTTTTTTCGCAGTCTCGTCATATTCCACCGCCGCCGCGATCGTATCGATATGGTCATTCAGCTTGGTATGCAATTCGATCAGCGGCTGCGGATTGTGAAAAAACATTTGGCGTGCCTGTTGGCGAGCCTTTTGTTCCACTTCGATCTGCAACTCTTGGAGGTTTTTCCGCAGGCTTTCGCGCAGCGTCGGTTTGGCGAAGGCGATTTGTACGTCCTTGACTTCGATATGTTGCCTAGCGCTCCAATCATCGTTTGGATAGACGGTAATTTGCACCTGATTCCCGGCATACTTGTCGTCCTCGACGGGCTTTTCAAAAAGCCCTTTCGCATCGAGATCGACAAACGCCATTTCCACACCGTCGTCAAAATTTAGCCGACCCTCGTCGGAGAGGGCAAAACGAAAATGTTCAAAGCCGCGCCGCCACCTTTTAAGGCGGCGCTCGTTTTCTTCCTCGGTTAGCGACGAGTCGGCCACCGGCGGTGGCTGGAAACGTCCCCAAATTTGTTCGGTGCTAGAATCCAAGGATTCGGCCTCGACCAGTTCAGCGACTTCCGATCGCAGCTTACCGCGTAGTTGCAGCAGTTGCTGTGGATCGTTGACGTAGACATGTCGCGCTTGCTTGCGGGCATCCTCTTTGGCGCTTTCGAATTTCGCGTCATTGGGAATCTGAAAAGCCACTCGAGCCATCATGTTCCGCAACGGTGTGTCGCCGTGGCGGTAAGCGAATGGCGGCGCCCAGGCGCGCGTAGCGACGGCCATGATGATCGCCGCCAGCATACACAATGTCAGCCGCAAAACGACGTCGCTCCGCGCGATCGATCGCCATAGTTGCGTCGAAAGCTTTGGCACCGGATCGAGTTCGGCGACGAGCTCGCTGCGAGTTTTTTTCGGGCTGCCGTTGGTCAACGTTTTTTCCCTTTGCGGCGTGGTTCCTGATCGTCGTAGGCGCGGACGATGTCCTGAACGAGTCGGTGGCGAACGATGTCGGCCCCGGTCAATTCCACGCGGCAGAAGCCTTCGATGTTGCGCAGGCGAGCGATCGCATCGACTAAACCGTTTTTGTGATTTCGCGGCAGGTCAACTTGTGTCACATCGCCCGCGACGACAATCTTCGAGCCGTGTCCCATTCGAGTGAGAAACATTTTCATTTGGGCGACCGTCGTGTTTTGTGCTTCGTCCAAAATAATAAACGCCTCGTTAAGTGTCCTCCCTCGCATGTAACCGAGCGGAATAACTTCGATGACATCTTGCTCGCTGTATCGTTTGAATTGTTCGTAATCGATCATTTCGCGCAGCGCATCCAGAAGCGGCCGCAAGTAAGGGTTTATTTTCGCTTCGATATCGCCTGGTAGGTAACCAAGACTTTCGCCCGCTTCAACCGCAGGACGGACCAATACGATTTTTCGAATCAGTTCGTTTTTCAATGCGCTGACGGCCATGGCGACCGCCAGGAATGTTTTTCCCGAGCCAGCTGGCCCAATGGAGAACACCAACTCGTGTTCACGCATTGCGCTGACGTAGCGTCCCTGGCCCGGCGTTTTGGGACGAATCTGACGGCCCGCCTGCATCACCTCGATTGCCGGAAAATCCGCGGCTCCCTTATCGTCGCCCGCTACACACGCCAGAACTTGCTGGACGTCGTCGGGGAATAGTGCACCGCTGCGATTGAGTTTCGTTTGCAGTTGTTCGAGCACTTCGGTTGCTTGGCGGACTGCAGACTCGTCGCCCGCGACGTGGATATTTCCATCCCGCGCTGAGACCGCGACTCCCAGCGAGTCGCGAATCTGCCGGACGTGTTGATCGCGCGTGCCGAACAACGGCATCAGTGCAGCGGGATCAGGGACCGAAATGGTTGCTTCGAACATAAAAAAAAACGCCGGCACGAAGGCCGCCGCCATTGAGCCAAGGCTCTTCACACCTCAACTATACCTGATCAACTGCCGCCGCGAAAAGAGTATGGCACGCATGGCCACAAGTGGTTTTATGACAACGTGTTGTGAAGGCAATATGTACGCTTAAAAGGTGAGGCGGTCCCGCAGGGGTACCCAAACGTTCTTACGCATAATTCGTCAATTGATTCATTCCATTTCATTTTTGAGGCGGTCCTGACAGATGTTGTGCGGCAAGCGGTTCCAGTTCAACAGATACTTTCCGATGAATTATAGACAGGACGGCAATGTACGACGGCGAGCCGGTGTTAAGCTGTACGAAGTTTGGGAACCGTCAATTCAACAACTCCACCCAGTCTGAAAAGCAGGCCATCACGGCTGCGCGGCCGCCGTCGCCAATACTTCAATTAAACAAACCAACAATCCAAAGTCCGTACGAAACCGGGGCCGCAACGAGCAACGAATCGAGCAAATCCAGTACCCCGCCGAAACCGGGCATCCACCCGCTGGAATCTTTGTAACCGGCGTCTCGTTTCAACAGTGATTCCGCCAAATCGCCGATAATACCGGCGATTCCCAGTAGTAGACCGTAAACCACCGCGGCCCGCCAACCAGCTGAAAGGTTTGGAGCGAAGTGCGGGACTAAAACACAAAATAGCAAGACCGAGCCGCTGCACGAAAACGCCAGGCCACCGATGGCGCCTTCGACGGTCTTGCCGGGGCTAAGCCGCGGTGCCAGTTTATGGCGTCCGATCAATCGGCCGACTGTATAAGCGCCGATATCGCATAATTTGACAACGGCGATCAGCGACAACAGCGGCACGCCGTTCCAGCGATCGAGGCCCACAAAACGAAGCTGCACCAAAAAGCTCAACAATAAGCCAACATATGCGACTCCGAACAGTGACAGTGCCAGGTTTTTTGTCGCGCCCTGCGGATTTTCGTAACGGCATAGTTCGGCGACAATCGCAACCAGCACTGTGGCGGTGAGTGCGGCCAACGGCCAGCCCGTCGCACCGAGTGGACAGTCGGCCGGATAGCCCGGATACATAAAGGGAATGCCCGTTACGGCAACCGCCAGCGCCGACCCACCGTAAACGATCCAAGCGACCGGCCGCTGCTCCCGAACCGAAATCAGCCGCAGGATTTCGCCTGCGGCGACGATCGAAAGTACGACTGCCACCGGAATTAACACAATGCCCGGCGGCGCGACGCGGAAGTCAATCCAGAAAAGCAGTACGAGTGCCGCAATGAGAAGGCCGCTAAGTACCAGTCGCCAGCGCAGCACCGATATGAAATCCTTACGTCTGGGGGGCACCGTCGGACAACCCGCCGAATCGCCGTTCGCGCGTGGCAAAGTCGCCAATGGCCGCGTGTAGGTCAGACTCGCGAAATTCGGGCCAGCATTTTTTGGTTACCCACAATTCGGCATAGCTGATCTGCCACAGAAGAAAGTTGCTGATTCGCATCTCACCGGCCGTACGCACCAGCAGATCGGGATCCGGCATGCCAGCCGTGTAGAGCCGTTGACTGATCGTCTCTTCAGTGATGTCGGCAGCATCGAACCGCCCCAGTTGGACTTCTTCGATCAAGCGGCGGATCGCGTCGATCATCTCCGTGCGGCCGCCGTAGTTTACCGCAAGGCACAGCCTAGTGCCCGTGTTTTGGGCGCTCAGTTCGATCGTCTTGTCGGTTTCGCGCAGCACATTTTCTGGAATCCCGTGGCGGCGGCCGATCGTGCGGACGCGAATGTTGTTTTGCATGATTGTTGACCGCTCTTCGATCATGTACTGTTCGAGCAGGTGCATGAGAAAGTCGAGTTCGACCTGCGGCCGTTTCCAATTTTCGCTGGATAGGCAGTATAACGTCAATTGCTCGATATCCAATCGCGAACATTCCTCGGTGATCCGCCGTACGCTTTCGACGCCTCGGCGATGGCCTTCGATGCGAGGCAGCCCTTGAGTCTGTGCCCAGCGACCGTTGCCGTCCATGATGACGGCAACGTGACGCGGCCATTGCTCGCGCTCGATGTCAGCCAAGGGAGGATACGTTGGATGCGGTGCCTCAAACATGGAATTGACCGGTGGCGCTTGTGCCTAGGATGACATCGGAACGTAACGGTTACTGCCCAGGGGCTAACGACGAAGGAGCGGCGTACATCCGTTGACAAATCGCGCACGCCGTAACGGCTCGTTGCCCTTCATTAGACAGTTTTCCGTCCGGAATGTGCAACGCCGGATTTCAAGGCGAACCGACAGCGACGGTATCCGATTGTGCTTCGGCCAGGATCGTCTGCGTCCGCTCAGGCCCGACGGAAACATATGAAATCGGCCGTTCAACTAATTCGCTGATGCGATCCAGATACCGGCGTGCGTTCTGCGGCAGTCCAGCCATCTCGCGGATATCGCTGATTTCCTGCTGCCAGCCGGGCAACGTTTCGAAAATCGGCACAGCTTGCCGCAACTCGTCGACATGACTGGGGAAATCAGTCACCCGGCGACCGTCGATTTCGTACGCGGTGCAAATTCTCAATTCAGAAAATTCGCTCGGCACATCCAGCAGCATCACGGCCAATTCGTCCGTACCGCTAAGCCTCGCCGTGTACCGTACCGCCACCGCGTCAAACCAACCGCACCGCCGTGGCCGGCGAGTGACCGTTCCGTATTCGTTGCCTCGGTCACGGAGAAGTTGTCCTTCGTCGTTGTCAAGTTCTGTCGGGAACGGCCCACCGCCGACGCGCGTCGAATATGCCTTCACAATTCCAATCACGCGGTTGATATAACGGGCCGGTACTCCGGAACCCGAAGTGACACCGACACCGGAACTGTTGCTGCTTGTGACGAACGGAAATGTGCCGTGATCGACGTCGAGTAACGAGCCTTGCGCGCCTTCGAACAGCACGGACTTGCCACTTTCCAACGCATCCAGCAGCAGGCTGGTCGTGTCCACAATGTGGGGCTTCAATCGATCGGCGAAGTGCGAGTATTGTTCGAAGATTTTATTTGCGTCCAGCGCCGCCGCGTCCGCGGCGCCGTTAAGGCCCGCCAATGTCCGTTTCTTTATTTTGACGATATGTTCAATACGGTCGTGCAGCGATGTTCGGATCAGATCCCCCAGCCGCAGTGCGTACGAACGACCAACTTTGTCCCGATAACACGGCCCGATTCCACGCTGCGTCGTGCCGATGTTTTCGCCGTCCGCCGTCGACTCGTCCAGCGCCCGGTCCTCGGCCATGTGCCAGGGAAAAATCACGTGCGCCCGGTCGCTCAGCATGAGGTTTTCCCCAATGGCAACTCCGCGCGACACGAGGCCGTCGATTTCGGCTAGGATCGATTCGGGGTTGATTACGACACCACCGGTGACGATACATTGGACGCCGGGCGTTAGAATTCCGCTGGGCAACAGCGACAATTTGTACGTCTCGTCACCGTGTACAACCGTGTGTCCAGCATTTGCGCCCCCCTGGTAACGGACCACGAAATCGTGATGTTCGGTGAGCAAATCGACGACTTTTCCTTTAGCTTCGTCGCCCCACTGAAGGCCAATGACACACGTTCCTGGCACGTAATATTCCTTTATGCAAATAACCAACCTGCCAGCGTCTTTTCGCAAGCGGCCAAGCCCGCCAGTCTATCTGGCCGGTGCGGGTCGGGCAAGGCAAGCGGTCGCAGGGTCCCGTCAACCATCCGGAAATTGTCGGCAGTATTCGTACATTGCGATCGCAGCGGCCGTCGCGGCATTGTGGCTGAACGGCAAACCGAAAACAGGTATTTCAACGGCATCATCCACGACTTGCAAGATTTCCTCAGTCAGCCCACTGCGTTCGTTGCCGACGACCAGTACCGCCTTGCGCGGGAAACTATAGTCTGACAAATCGACGGAATCGGTCGTTTGTTCCAGAGCCACGATCCGGTGGCCGATCTTCTTTAATTCAACGAGCGGTGGCTCCAACGTCCGGTGAGTTTCGATTTGTACCGAATTCCCACCGTCACGGGCAATCTTTTCAATGATGCGACCCGTGCCACAGCAAATAACGCGTTCGATGGCGCAACAACCACAGGCGCGGACAATTCTCGAAATATTCACATTACTACGCATCGGCGCGCAGGCTACCACCAACTCGCGTGGTCGCTGTAGCTGGCGCAGCGGCTTATGACGCTGGTGTTGGAACATGGGAGCAAGGTTGAACGGGCAGAGGCGAGGAAACAGATTTCTTATATTCTCGACCGACTGAAACCCTGCTCTCTCACCTAGGCTGTGAGGGTCGATGGGCCAGATCCAGATCACTAAACTGGATTTGCTCGTCGCCGTTCGGAATTCGATCGAAAACGATTGAAATCAGTTGCTGAAAGTTACCCGGCAGGATGCGGTAGTAATTATGCTTGCCTTCACGGCGCGGCTCAATGAAGCCGGCATTCCGCAGCATGCCCAAGTGATGGCTAACGGCCGGCTGGCTAAGTTTCAGCAAGTCGCATAAAGCCCGCACGTGCAATTCTTCAGCTTGCGAGAGCAAGTACAAAATGCGTAGCCGCGTTTCGTCGGAAAGCAACTTAAACAGGTGAACCATCTGCTTTGCCAGTCGATTTGGCAAATGCGAAAGTGCGGCGGTTGTGTCCTTAGCATCAGGTTGGTTAGTCGATTTGTGTGGATTAGCAGTCACATCTTGGCGTTGTTCAAGATTCGTTGTAGCTCGTGCCACTGTTAGTTTCCTTTTTGTCCGATGATCAACTTACAGTGAATTGCAAAGCGCGTCGTTGCCGCGCCTTCGCGCCGTATATATATATTTGTTGAGGCCGGCCATTCATCCTTCTTGAAAGCATTTCCGCTCGAGAACCGAGACAATTTTTCGACGAAAAGGATGCGACAGCTCTGCCGATCAAACGCCCACATTGTAGCCGCGATTCCGGCGATTGAAAGTGATCGAACCGGCAAGAATTTTTTTCCGACCGCCGCCGCCCCGACGACTTGTTTTGAGGGGTGACACGGTGCTAGTAAATATAGCGTCGTGACGTCAGTACGCCGGGCTCGGGCTGGTCGTGATCTAAACGAGCGGGGTTTACGAGATTTTTTTGCGTAGGTCGGCGTGAGTGGTTGCCATAAGAGATTTCTCTAGGTAGATTGGCCTGTCTCATCCCCGCCCGCCTCGCAATCCGATGCGGCGTGCGTTTGCGGGGGCTGCCTGCGGTCCCTTTCCTCATGCCTTCACCGCTCTGCTGGTCGGATCGGTCATCGGGGCAGTTAGTTTCGGCACGCTCGAACCGGCGGAGTTCACGTTCGTTCACGAAACAGAAAGTCGGTCGATGACGGGCTACTTTTGATCCTTGTTCCTTGCGATCCGCTCCTTTTCCCCTGCTCCGCACAAATAGGGCGCGTGGAATTCAACGCAGGCCAACACGTCGTCGCGATGGCTTCCCCAGGGGAGAAAGATTCCGCGTAGCGGAGCCAGTTCGCCCAATCTCGATTTTGGCATCATTAATATTCCTTCATCCAGTTCGCGCAGCGATCCGATCGAATGCCAAGCGGTTGTGCGGCTGCGCCGCCAGACTAGCTGTGTAATTCCTACGTTGTCGATCTGATAGTGGACCGGAATGAAGAGCCGCCAAACCGTTACGCCGCCGAGCAGCGCAGCGATTGCGGCCAGATACAGCTTGCCCGACACCCATCCGACCAAAGCAGAGATCGTTAGCAATCCGCAGCACACAACCACCGCCACCTTCCGCTGTTGAAACAGCGGAAAGAACGTCCATTCAACCGCCGGTCCCGGCGAAGTCTCTCGCTCATCCTCTAGCACGGGCGTTCGCACGCGTATTTTTGTGGTCGAATCAGACATAGACTTAATTGTAATCTATGACGGGGCGGACCTCGAGAACGACGCACCGTTGAGGTGTCGCCGCTGTAACCCAAAACGTGAACGGAAGACGGAGTTTGTCCCTGCGCCGATGGCGCGGAGCATCGAAAGCGAAATTCATCGAAGACGGGGTGTGTCTGGATTTACGTAAGATGATTTCAGTTGTTTACTAACCGGCTTTTTTGAAGATGCTTGGCCACCGGCGAAGATAACCGGCATTACCTCATCAAGCCGGATTGGATTTGCGAAATTCAAGCACATAATGCGTGGTTGTATGTGACGACCGGTCCGGAAAGGCGGGCCAGAGGGTAACTCCGTGCGGTGCGTCTTAAACGCGAACTAGCCATCCTGAAACAGCAACACCCAATCGGGAGGTTGCGCGACCGTCGGCTGCTAGGCACGATCGGCCAGCGCTTGCCGGTTAACGCGATCATTTACGTCTATCGTCAGAGCGGCAACCGCAGCCTGTTGGCCCGCGACCTGCCAGCGGTCCATCAGTCGCCCGTCTTTTTTTTCAGCTTTGAATAATCCAGCGCGATCGTGCCGGCGACCGCATCGCCGAGCTTTTCCAGCTCGATCTCTTCATGGTTGGCCACGATCTCCTCGGCGCGCCAGCCAATCAACACAAACTGGATTGGTTGTCCGCCGCTGCGGTCATGTTCGTTACTGTAGAAATACAGTATGTACTTGCCGTGACGCAGCTTATTGAGACCATCGCCCTGCGGGTCGTAATAGCGGAACGTCTGGTTGCCGTTGGCCACGATCTTTTTTAGTTTTAGCTTGTTGTCGCCGCCGGCTGGCGTCGGGACTTCAATTTCTTTCCATTCGGTCACGCCTTTTTCGACGGGCGGGCCGCCGCGGCGCTTGGCGTCTTCTGTACGTGATTCATCAAAGGTCTCCAACAATTTATTTCTTAAGTCCGCCTCCAGATTTTCTTGCGACCCGGCGTCGATATCGGTCACCGCAATGTAACAATAACAAGCGCTCGTATCGTAGTTTCGTATGGTCGGCATAAATCGCTCGTATGTGCGGACGTACCCGGGCAACTTGATGAAGTTCGGCTGGAGACGATCCGGATTGAGCGGACGTGTATTTATTTTCGGATCGGGAGTTTTTGCGTCCAGCGCGGAGGCCCGCCTATCAAACAGTTTGGGCAACCGCAACGAGAGCGGCGTGTCGGGAATCGGAGTCGCGACGTCGTACAGATGTCGAAACGGCGCCTCATTTTTGAGCTCGTCGAGCGATGCCTGAAACTTCTCCTCATACGCGCTCGAGCCGCAACCCGTTTGTAACAGAATTGCGCAGCCGAGCGCTACGGCGATATGGACGGGGCCAACTCTCATTGGTATCGGTCACTCCCAGTCGTCATTTTTTCTTCCCTGCCGTTCCCACCAAAGCGAGGTAGCGGCTCCATCAATTCTGATTTGAAGCCGATCTAAGTCAACCGGCATCGTTGTGGCCGTGGGTCAGATAACGACCGGATTCTCCTTGTGATCGTGAGGGGGCACGGCGCGCAGGTAGTCGCCGTATTCGTTTTTCAGGGGTTCGGCTAACGCTTTGAGTTGTTCGGCGGAAATGAAACCTTTCAAAAAAGCAATTTCCTCGAGGCAGGCAATTTTCAGACCCTGGCGCCGTTCGATGGTTTCGATAAACACACCCGCCGACATTAGCGATTCGTGAGTTCCCGTATCCAGCCAAGCGAATCCGCGGCCGAGCTGCTGCACGTAAAGTTGCCCTATTTCCAAGTATGCGCGAATCACATCGACGATCTCCGTTTCGCCCCGCGCGGAGGGTTGCAATTCGGCTGCAATGTCGAGGACACGGTTGTCAAAAAAGTACAATCCGGTTACGGCCAGGTTCGATTTTGGCTCTGCCGGTTTTTCTTCCAGTGCGATCGGCCGCCCTTCATCATCCAACTCGAGGACGCCGTAGCGTTGCGGATCTTTGACCACGTAAGTGAACACCGTGCCGCCGCAGTCGCGGCCCGCCGCTGCGGCCAGCATCTGGTGAAATCCGTGGCCGTAGAAGATGTTGTCACCCAGCACCATCGCTACATTGTCGTTGCCAACAAAATCGCGGGCCAATACGTATGCCTGCGGCAATCCGTCAGGGCTGTGTTGCACTTGATATTGAATCGAAATGCCCAGCCGACTGCCGTCGCCTAGTAGCCGCTCGAAGTGGCCGATGTCGTCCGGCGTGGAGATTAGCAGGATGTCGCGAATCCCCGCCAGCATCAGCGTCGATAGCGGGTAGTAAATCATGGGCTTGTCATACACTGGCAGAAGCTGTTTGCTGATAGCGAGGGTCACGGGATAAAGCCGCGTTCCCGCACCGCCGGCGAGGATGATCCCTTTTTTATAGGCTGATGTGTCTGCCATCTCGCCATTCCCTTGTTGTTTAACGAGCCAGCCCTAACCGCTCGCGCCGATATTTGCCCGTGGTTACGCGCTCGACCCATTCCGTATTGTCGAGATACCAGCGTATCGTCCGCAGCAATCCGGACTCAAAATTTTCTTTCGGTTGCCAGCCAAGTTGCTGCCGTATTTTGCTCGCGTCGATCGCGTAGCGCCGATCGTGTCCCGGTCGATCGGTGACAAATGTGATCAGATCGCGGCACGGGGCGTGCGGCAAACCGGGTCTTAGACGATCGACGATGTCGCAAATTGTTTCGACGATCTCGAGATTCGCCCGCTCGCAATCTCCGCCGATGTTGTAAACTTCGCCCGGCGCCCCTTTTTCCAGCACCGTACAAATCGCCTCGCAATGATCTTCGACGAACAGCCAGTCGCGCACGTTTTGGCCGTCGCCATAGACGGGAAGCGGCTTTCCCTCCAGTGCGTTGAGAATCATCAACGGAATCAGTTTTTCGGGGAACTGATGAGGCCCGTAGTTGTTCGAACAGTTGGTGATCACCGCCGGCAATCCGTACGTGTGATGGTACGCCCGGACGAAGTGGTCGGACGCCGCCTTGGAGGCCGAATAGGGCGAGCTGGGTGCGTAGGGCGTCGTTTCTGTGAAGTAGCCCGTTGGTCCTAGAGATCCGTAAACTTCATCGGTGGAGACGTGCAAGAAACGAAAATGGCTCTGGGCCGTGTCCTCAAGCGATCGCCAGTACTCCAGTGCCGCGGCCAGTAAATTGCATGTCCCAACCACGTTTGTCTGAACGAATTGTGCGGGGCCGTCAATCGATCGATCGACGTGCGACTCGGCTGCGAAATTCACGATCGCGACGGGTTGTCGATCGGCCAGCAATTCGGCAACAAGTTGCGCGTCGCCGATGTCGCCTTCCATAAAAAGATAATCGGGCGAGTCGGTGACCGGGCAGAGCGAGTCGAGATTGCCTGCGTACGTCAGTTTGTCGAGGTTGGTCAGCCGTCCGCGCTGCTGCCCAAGCCACTGACGGACAAAGCA
>JAYGDO010000167.1:0-1789 GCA_046582885.1 Pirellulales bacterium
TTCAGCTCACCATCCTCCGTGTCGGCGCGGAAAATCAGCAGCTGTTTTACATCCGGTTCCGGGGTGCCGTCCCAGCTGAGTACAACCGCCTTCGAGCCAGATGCGGCTGCTAGTTTGAAGTCGTTGTCTGGCGGCAAGTCTTCGGGCACGTCGACTTTGACCACGCGGGCCTCGCCGGCCCGGCCCGCGACATCGATCGGCTTGATCGCGTAAAACACGGTTTGACCGGCGGGCGGCGTTGCGTCGCTGAACTCCAAGGTATCCGCAATGGTCTCGCCAATCGGTTTGTCGGCGCCGATCGCGGCAGCCTGATCTTTGCCACGGAAAACGTGGTATTGGCGAATGCCGCGGTCGTCGGTGGCGGCTTTCCAATTGAATGTGACACGATAGTTTTTCACGAGCACGGTTTCGGGATCGGCCGGCAGAACCGGCGGTTCGGTGTCAGGGATTACGTCGGCGGGCACGCGAGCGCCCAGCGCGGGATGCGTGGACGGCGGCCCCTTGGCCTCGCGGATTTCGATATAGTACTGGAAGGCCGCGCCCGTCACCGAATCAGGGATGGTCGCCTCGTAACGGCCATCCGTGGCCTTTGCCAGTTCGGCGGAAGCATAGTCTTTGCCGCCCTTGGCGCGAAAAAAGACACTCGCCTTGGAGCCCGGTTTTGGGTTTTCGCTTTCAAAACGAATGCCGGCGATTTTCCAGGGTTTGCCGGCCAACGGTAATGTCGGTTCGTCCATCACAATTCGTTTGCGCGGAGCGGTTGCGGGATCGTTTAACGAGACACCACGGATGACTTTGGCGTCGGGCAGCGAGGTCGCGAGTTGATCGGCGCCGGCGTCGCTTACTTGTGTTTGCCACAAGTACAAACGCCGCAGACTCTTCATGCCAACGAGGTGTGCGATGCCGGCATCGCTGACTTTGGTCCCGTAAAGATTCAAGTATTCGAGTTTTTGTAGACCAGCCAAGTTCGCCAATCCCTCATCGCCGATCGCAGTTTTTTCCAGGTGCAGCCGCCGCAGGTTTTTTAGGCCTTTCAAGTGTGCGAGTCCTGCATCCGTGATCTGCGTGTTTTTGAGATGTAGTGCCACGACGTTTTTTACCGACACGATGTGCGCCAAACTTTCGTCGGTGAGATCGCGACCGCTCAGGTGAAAATCAACTTCCTTTTCATCGGTGTTCGCCGCGATGCGGCGTACTGTCCCGCCCAATTTGCGAATTTCGGCAATGGCCGCTTCCTCGGCGGCATCGACAGTTTCCTGGGCCAGCACGGCATGAGGAACGTATTCGATCCATAAAAAACCAAGAAGCAGGAAAGCGGACAACAGCTTTACACGGACTCCGGTCATGACAGTCACTCCTGAATGTAGTTGTCTAACGCGCAACTTCTCTTTGCCATAAAGTACACTGCGGGAATCTGCGCCTCAACCGTTGGGCGGTCGAAAATCTGGCGGTTTGCGGCTGGCTTCCGTCCCGGAATCGTCCGTTGCAGACCTCCGGCCCAATCGATATTACGTTCGCCCGTTGGAGTTCACGCTTCAGCACGCGTTGCCCGACCAAGGCCGCGAGGCAGTTTAAAGGCCGATTTCTAACAGGTTACGCAGGCCAAAGGGACGCTACGCAAGAAATTTTTCATATAATTCGTTGTCGAAACCGACCAGTAGCGTTTTGCCTACCCGCAGCGACGGCGCACGTAAATTGCCCGTTGGCCCCAGTAAAATTTTTTTCAAAGCCGTTCTGTCAGGCTTGTCCCGCTTCATGTTCAGGTGTACGAAGTTTCTGCCCTTGGTTG
>JAYGDO010000176.1:0-2878 GCA_046582885.1 Pirellulales bacterium
TGACCCACTCCAGGGAGGCATCGAGGATCGTGGCCAGCGAGTCAGAGGGGACGACCCGCTTTGCTGGCTGGGCCATTAGCCCGTAATAGCGTTGTCATGCGTGTCTCTTGTTTTCTTGCTCTGGCTGCGCCGCTTGCGGGAGTGTCCATTTTAGGCCAGCAGAGATCGCAACTCAAGATGGACAGCATTTGATCATTCTTTCGGAACGCTGGTCGGTAGAATTGTTATGTCAGTCGCCTCGGCGATGTGCCGATTCCCGTAGTCGGCGAAAGGACCGGGCAATGACGAGGATTGCCTTCGCTCGATTCATATTTTTGGCCTCCCTTTGCCGAACTTTTGATTTCATGGCTTGCTCGGCGAATTCCCCGGAGGAAGCGAGGCCCGCCACCCTGCGTTGAGCAACTTGCTCAACTCGACGACCTTGGCCTTGTGTTCCTTGTGTGAAGCAACGTTTTTCATCTCATCCGCATCGGTGCGGTGATCATACAGTTCCCGGACGACGACCTTGCTGTTCGACCATTCCCGCCACTCGACATAACGATGGGAATCCGTGCGAATAGCGTATCCCATAACATCCCCGTGTCCGCGATGGCGGTGAGATTTTCCCGATCTTGGATACTGGGTGAAGGCCGCCTTTTTCCAGGACAGGCCGGGATCCTTGATCAACGGGAGTAGACTGGTCCCCTCCAGTCCTCCTGGAAGTTTCATTCCACACAACTCAGTCACGGTGGGATAAACGTCCACCAGTTCGACTAGGGCATCCGTCCGGCTTCCGGCTCTCGTCTTTCCGGGATGGCAAAAAAGGAGGGGCACCCTTGCGGAAAGTTCGTAGTTGTTTGCCTTGGTCCAAAGGCCCTGCTCTCCCAAGTGGAAACCATGGTCTCCCCACAGGCAAACGACCGTGTTTTCAGCCAGGCCCGAAGCCACCAGCTGGTCGAGCAGGCGACCCACCAGGGAATCGACGTAGCTCACGCAGGCATAGTATCCGTGCCGTAATTCCATGGCCTTTTCCCTGCTCAATCGTCGGTCACTCGGAATATCCGTATAGCCTTCGAGTTCTTTCCAACTTCGGGTAGCCAACTCGGGAGCGTCCTCGGGATGAGAGGCGTTGGATGGCAGGGGGATCGCGTCGCGATCGTAGAGGTCCCAATATTTCCTGGGGGCGCAGAACGGCAGATGCGGTTTCTTGAAACCCACGGCCAAAAAGAAAGGCGACGAATTCCGGTCGTGGCTTTTCAATGCCTTGAGGGCCTCCCTGCAAATGAGTCCGTCCAAATACGCCTCGTCTCCCACCTCGGCCATCTCAGCAGCCCTTCTCTTCAGGCCTTTGCCCGTGAGGTTCTCTTCGGTCGCATAGCGAAACTTCGGGTCACGATTCACGTCATAAACCGGCTGGACGCTCCATGAAATCGGATCCTTTGCAGGGGAGCCGCTCCCGTGCAGAATCTTGCCGATCGATCGAACGTGATATCCGTTCTCCTTGAAGAACTGCGGCAGGGTCACGACCGCGGGCACCGCTTTGCGGAAGTGAGTGCCCAGGTCCCAAACCTTGATCGTATCCGGTCGACGCCCGGTAATGAGGGAGAGCCTGGAAGGGCTGCAGACCGCCTGCTGACAATAGGCCCGCTCGAATACCATGCCCCGCTTCGCCAGCCGGTCGATGTTCGGGGTGATCGCAGTCCTGTCTCCGTAGCACCCAAGTGCAGGCCGCAGGTCATCGACCGCAATGAACAAGACGTTGGGGCGATCGGTCGCGCGAACGGTCGTGGCCAGGAAAAGAATGATCAGGCAGTTGCGAATCATCGGAGCTTCATGAAGGGCTTGTAGTCAGGGGCTTTCCTCTTGGCGGTTCCGGTTTCCCGGATCATGGAAAAGAGCCTGCGGGCCAACTCGGGATGCTTCAGAGCGTCCCCCGTATCCTTTTGCCAATGCAAAAGCGCCGCGTTAAGTCGAACGCGGATTTTCGCGTGCGCGGGGTCATCGGCAAGGTTCTTGAATTCGAAGGGATCGGCTTGCAGGTCATACAGCTCATACTTCGGAGGCTGTTTCATCAATTGGTAGCCCGCTCGGACTTGCGGCGAAGCGGCGGCGAGGAGTTCGGCCTCGGGAGCCTTGAAGAACTTCTTTCCCATCGTAAAGGCGTAGCCGGGGTTCACTTCCCCTGCGAGCGGGTTGTAGATCAGCTTGTAACGAATGTCCCGCACCGTTCGCTGGGGCCAGGGATTGTGATTGGAGTGAACGTGAAATTCGGTAAACAGGTACCCGCGCCACTTCGGGCTCTCGCCGTGGACGATGGGCTTGAGGGAACGACCGGGCAGTGATTCGGGAACCGGGGCCTCGGCGATCTCGCAGAAGGTGGGGAAAAGATCGAGCGTGCTGACCAACTCCTCCCTGTCTTGTCCGCCCTGCGCCCCTGGCCAACGTATGATCATGGGGATGCGCACCCCGCCCTCGTAGGAGGTTCGTTTCCCCCGCAGAAGATCCGCACCGTGGTCTCCGATATAGATCACCACGGTGTTGTCCGCCTTGCCCGAAGCGTCCAGGGCCTTGAGCAGCTCGCCGATATGGGAATCCAGTCGCATCATGCAGTTGTAGTAGTCCGCGGTCTGCTGGCGGAGCTCGGGATGGTTGATCCCCATGTAGGCGATGGCATCGACGTCCTTCCCGGTCAAGGGCCTGGCCGGAAGATCGTCGACCCTCCTGATGAAGGGCCGGTGGGCGTCCGGGTAATTGACCTGCAGGTAAAAGGGCTTGTCGCTTTCCCGAAAAAACCTCTTCGCATTTGCGCTGTAGGCAGCCATGTTCTTGCGGTTAAAGTTGCTGCCGGGGATGGCCTTGAAGTGAAACGGAAAGGCGCTCTGGGGGTTGACGTGCAGTT
>JAYGDO010000518.1:0-6314 GCA_046582885.1 Pirellulales bacterium
CGTGTGCTCTTCCGATCTGGTTCGAAGCGTTGGGGATGATGCGCATCCTCAGAGCCTTTCGACCGCGTTTGATCGGCAGTGTGCTAACCGGACACGTCCGTGCGGGCTCGGACATTGACATTCATGTTTTTTCAGGCAGCCTGGAAGCGGTCACCGCCGCGCTGGACGAGGAAGGATCGGTATACGATGTGGAACGGAAACACGTTCGCAAAGATGGCGAAGGCCGCGTTTTTACCCACGTTCATGTGCATGATCGGTTCCCGTTCGAGTTGACCGTCTATGCCGCCAACAAGGCGCATTACGTTTTCAAGAGTTCGGTGACCGGCAAAGCGATGGAGCGGGTAAGCATCGCCGAACTGGAGCAGTTCTTGGCCGAGGCATATCCGCGGTGCGACCTTGAGCAAGCCGTGTTGGAGGCGGAAAATAAGATTGACCGTTTTCAGATTTTTGAAATGTTGCTGTGGCCGTTGGAGAAGGTCCAACAAAGCCGCAAGTACCACCCGGAGGGCGACGCGCTGTACCATAGCCTGCAGGTGTTCGACTTGGCCCGCGACCAGTTGCCGTACGACGAGGAATTCCTGTTGGCCGCGCTGCTGCACGATGTCGGCAAGGCGATCGATCCGCGGGATCACGTGGCCGCCGCGGCTGAAGCGCTGGACGGATTTATCACCGCGCGGACGGCCTGGCTAATCACGCATCATATGGAGGGTCACGCGCTGCGGGCCCGCACGATCGGCGCGCGGGCGCGGCGGCGAATGGAAGCATCGGAGAACTTCGACGACCTGCTGTTGCTGTCCGAGTGTGACGAGCGGGGGCGTGAACCGGGCGTGCAGGTTCCCGACGTGGATGAGGCGCTGGAATATGTTCGCGAGCTTTCCAAGATGTACGGAACGTAGGCAGATGGGCATCGTTGTACAAATGCGCCGCAAGTTGACATCTCCACCGGTCGTACCCGTGGTCGCCGGGCTACGGATCCGTCACTACGGCGGACCGACCGACATTCAGAGATGGCTGCAGCTTCGCGCACAGTCGTTCGCCGGCCAGTTGCCTGCGGTGCGGCCTTGGACCGAGCGCGATTTTGAAAGTGAGTTTCTTTCAAAGACTTGGTGGCGATCGTCGCAAATGTGGTTCGTCGACGCTGAAGGGGCCCGTGAATCGGTCGGCAGCATCGCGCTGGCGCTGCGCAGCGGCAAACCAGCAATTCATTGGCTGATGGTTGTACCCGAATGGCGGCGACTTGGCGTGGGCTGTCTCTTGCTCGCAGAACTAGAGCAACTGTGCTGGCGAAAAGGCATGCGGAAAGTTCTCCTCGAGACCCACGACAACTGGCTGGCGGCGTTAAGTTTCTATGAAAAACGCGGATACGAACGCGTCAATTAAACCGTTGTACCGCGGCATCCAGCGGGAAGTGGCGGTCCACCGGCGCGGCGGCCCGTCGAGTTTTTCTACGCCGACAATCGTGCCGACACGATCGCGGCCGACGAGCTTTGGCGGCTCAGTCGCGAGGGCCGCAAACACGATAACTTCGTCCATTCGGGCGGATAACCCGCAGCGGAACTCGCCTGAGTTCAGCGACCGCGTTTACGACTCTGCGTTTACGACTCCGTGTTTCCCATCGCCCGCCGGATTAGCTCGCTAAAATCGAGATCATCTGCACCGATCGAATTCATCAGGGAATCGTGCTGCATTTGCTTCTCGTATTGCCGCACTTTCTCGAGAATTCGTGCGATTTCCTCGGGGTCGTGCCCTCTTTCCTTTAACCACTTTTCCAGTTCAGCGTGAAGGCCTTTGGATGCCATTGCATGGTCTCATAAAAGCGGTCTAAGGGGTGCGCCGATCACTGGGCCCCACCGTGGCGCACAAACCCCGTGCTGGGACAGAGCGGGCTTCCCCCAATTGTAAACTCATCACACACCGACGTACACCGTCGCGAATTCGGGTTATAACGCCGCGCGGACGGACGGGAAGGGTGTTCCGAGAATTCCGTTTGACACGGCACGGCAGCGACTTACCTTTTCACGACACATCTAGCTGCAATTCGAACGCAGCACGTCGTTGACTAATGGGGTCCTTCAGTGGCCCGGAACGCGCAACCGTTTTTCACTTCTCATCTTACGCGCATGGGTATTGTTCATGACTGGGATTTTTTTCGACACGGTCCTGTGGGCCGTGATCGGATCGATGGTGTTTGTGTTGCAGGTCTGATTCTGCCTCCGCCATTGGTTCGGTCGTAATAGTTTTGGGGTTCAACTCGATTGTGCCGCCCCGGGCTCTAGCGAATTTCTCTTGCAACATACGGCGGTTGCCGGATTTTGTGGCTAGTGTCCTACACTTACCTAGGTGTCGGGCTTTGTCAACACAGCTGGCAAGCGGCGCAGATTGAAGTGCGCCGGCCAGGAAAACAAACACCTTTCGTATGTGTGAGTGAAGGAGCGTCCCAGTGGCGACCGTCAATCAAAAATTATCCAGGGCACTGGAACTACTGACCGGGGGGCTCAGACCGTTCGTCGAGAGCGAGTTGAAAGCCGTCTACAACGATGGCTGGGCCGCGGCGGCGTGCGGGAGTTTTCGGGATATTAAAAAAGGCAGTGGCGACGGCGATATCCAGTGGGATGCGCACTCTCTGCTGACGGTCATGTGGGATCAGTGGAACCGCGTCTTTCGACACAAACTCAACCAGTTCGACCGCAGTGTCATCAGCGAACTGCGAGAATTTCGCAACCGGTGGGCTCACCAGCAGAAATTCGACTTTGACGATACGTTTCGATTTATCGACAGTATCCAGCGCGTGCTGCGCGCTGTATCCGCGCCGGAAGCGAACGTCGTCGCGAGTATTAAACGCGAATTGTTGCGAAAAGAGTTTTCGCAGTTGCAGGAGGAAACGGATCCCGAGTTTTCCTGGTCCAAAGAATTTAGATCGCTCGCAGTCTACCTGCTTTGCTGCCTGGCAATCGTGGCGCACATCACTTACTTTCTAGGCCCATCCAGCTGGTTCCTCTCGCTGCTGATTATCTTTCTGTTCGCGTATTTGATGTACCAGCACTTCACGACCGTTGCACGGTTGGTTGGCCCGCACGAATGTGATTCCTGCGGAAAGATCATCTACGCCGACGATTGTCCGTACTGTGTGACGCCGGCCGTGTAAATCGACGTGCCGTCTGAGGCGTCCGATCGCAACCCCCGAAGCGTCAGCGAAGGGGTTCCGCCTGCAGAGGTTTCTTGGCGGACGTGTTGGGTTTCCTCTGCACCTGCCGGTTTGATGTCTGGTAAGTGGTAGCAATCGACTCTTTGGCCGTGTATTCTCATGCGTATTATTAGCCGCGGTTGTTGCACGGAGATTCGACGCATGAGCATCATTACTCGACGGGAGTTTGTAGCCGCCGCAGCTGGAGTGGTTATATCTTCCAGCCTTGTTGCCAAGGGCCGAACTGCCGAACCGCCCCGGAAAAAAATCCCCAGTCGCATGCGGCTCGGGCTGGTCACCTACAACTGGGGTAGAAGTTGGGATTTGCCCACCGTGATCAGTAGCTGCGAGAAAGCAAAATTCGAAGGTGTCGAATTGCGCAGCACGCACAAGCACGGTGTCGAAATAACGATGAATAAATCGCAGCGCGGGGAAGTCGCCAAGCGATTTGCCGATTCGCCGGTCGAGTTGGCCGGACTCGGCAGTGCTTGCGAATACCATTCGACCGACCCGGATGTTGTGAAAAAGAATATCGAAGAAACCAAGGCTTTCATTCAACTTTGCCACGATGTCGGCGGCGGCGGCGTCAAAGTCCGGCCGAACGGCCTGCCCGGCGGCGTTCCGGTCGAAAAAACGCTGGAACAGATTGGCAAGTCGCTTAACGAAGTTGCCCGGTTCGGTCGGGAATTCGGTGTCGAAATTAGACTCGAAGTTCACGGCCGTGGAACCAGCGAACTGCCACACGTGAAAACGATTATGGATGTGGCCGACAACAGGAATGCTGTGGTCTGCTGGAACTGCAATCGTCAGGATCTGGCGGGCGATGGATTTGAGCACAATTTCAACTTGGTCAAGGAGCGTATCGGCACCATCCATATCCACGATTTGCGCAACGACAACTATCCCTGGAAGAAACTGTTTCAGTTGCTGCGGCAAAGCAAGTTCGTCGGCTGGACCCTGGTCGAAGATGGTCGCGTTCCACCCGATATCGTCAACTCGATGATCGAAAACCGGGCGGTTTGGGAAAAATTAGTGAGCGCCGGCTAGCGCGTCACCCGGCTGCCACGGGTACCGGTCCGACGGTCAGAAAACCTGTCGCACGCACCCAATATCATCCTCCTCCCCGAGGCCAGAAAAGATGTTGAATTCACTGCATTTACTTGCGGTCGCGACTGCGCTAGCGGCGCCGGTCGAGGATGGTACGCTGCTGAACTATCGCGGTACCCTGGTCGCGGAAAAGGGCGATCCGCGGCCCGTGCGGAAAACGTTTGATTTGGAATTGCTCGTTAGTAACGTGACTCCCGAGGGGGCAAAAATCTACTGGACGGTGCGCGAGCAGGGCGACGGCGGTGCTTGGCCGTGGCCGTATCGTTTTGGGATGACTGACGTCAATTCGAGCTGGCGGCCGCGCGGATCTTCGCCGCCATCCATCGTCTATACCGACGGCCAAGGTAGTACCGCCATCCCGGTCGCGGTGCCGTTATTCGCTCATGACCGGCCGCTTACAGCGGGATTGCGCTGGCAGCGCGACGCGTTGGCTTTCGCCGTTGAAGCGGCCGAAAAGCCGACCGTTGGTTCGCCTCTTTACGTTCGCGTTGATGGGCGGTTCGGTCGAGTACGGACGCTGGTCGTGCAGAAAGACAGCCCGGTGGTTTTGTCGCACGACGAAACTGTGCTTATCAACCGCGGCGAGCGATTCAGGCTCGAATATCGCCGCGCTAAATCACGACGGCTTGAACCCCGCGAAGTCAGGCTGGCGATTGCGGGTTACACAGCGCTGCTGGATTTGCTCGGCAAGTTAAATGTTGCGGAGCCGGTGGCGGAGATTAAGTGGACCGAAAAGCAACTTGGCACGCTGAGAGAAGAGCTGGCGTCCGTGGCGAAAGTTACGACCGCCAATTCGTCACTGTCTCGAATTGTCGAGGCTGCTCAACATGACGCCGAGCGGCAAGGAGTTCGTGCCGACTCCATTGCCGAAATGAGGGACAAGGCGGTCGGAAGCCGACTCGGTGATTTTAAACTTCAGCCGCTTTCCGGTGATCCGATTACGCATGCGGATCTCGACGGCGCGGTTACCGTGTTGCACTTCTGGTCGTACCGCGACAAGCCGCTTAAGCAACCGTACGGACAAGTTGGCTATTTGGACTTCCTTTACCGTCAGAGTAAAACCAAACCGGTCAACGTCGTCGGTGTGGCCGTACCGAACGGGATCGCCAGCCAGCAAGTACTCGCGCGGCTCAAAATATCTGCGAGAAGGCTGCGCTCGTTTATGAACCTCAGCTATCCGATTTACGTTGATAGCGGCGAACTGTTGGCCAAGATCGGGGATCCGAGATCGGTCAGCGCCAAACTGCCCCTCTTCGTCGTTGTTGGCGCGGACGGAAAAATTCTGCACTATCACGCGGGCTTCTACGACATCAATCCAGCCCGGGGCTTGCAGGAACTCAGCGGCATTGTCAACAAGCACTTGCCGAGGGATTAGCGGCGGCAACGGCTCGGTGCGGCAGGGCGGTTCTCTGGCAGAGTTTCTATTTCGAGAAGCCGCCCGCTTTCGGGCGAGGACCTCTACCACCAAAAGGCAGCGGTGCTGAGACCGGGCTTTCGCACTGGTTGGGCCTTGGAAAAACCATCAACGCAGCGAGTTGACTGCACCGGCGTAATCGCTGGCGATCGACTGTTTGGGAACCTGAATCAGCGTCGGGTGCATGTCGAACGGGACGCCCAAAAGCAACTCGGGTTGGATCGACGGCGTGACGCCAGGATGATTGGCCGTAGCCAAGCTGGCGGAGACTTTTCTTTTCGCCCCGAAACGCCGAATTAATTGTTGCACCTGTGGTTCGTAGACCGGTGTCCCCTCGGGCCGCATGCCCGGCGGTCGATAAAAACTACCCACCGTCACGATGCTGGAATTTCGATCGTGGAATTCGTAAGCCTCATAACCTTTCGCCCGCAGTCCAATGGTCAACTTGTGCGATTGTTTGGCTGCGTGCTCCAGTCGCGTGTAAGACCATTCTTTGCCTTGTTCAAAGTCCCGGATTCGTTTCGGGTCGACAACCGCGCTTGATTTTATTACACCACCGCTTGTCCATTCAGGCCGTGCCGCTCCACCTGAACCGCGATCCAGTTGGCT
>JAYGDO010000577.1:0-2082 GCA_046582885.1 Pirellulales bacterium
TGCATGGCCGATTGGTATTTCTTGGCCGTGGCAACGGGAATCAGCTTGTCTTTTGTGCCGAGGAAAGCAATGGTCGGTGGTGCGCCCTTGCGAATGTTGTGAAGGGGCGAGATTTCTTTGTAGCGGTCTTTCACGCGGTCGTAACCGTAGCCGTCCGGGCCGTTGTCATAAACCGGGTTGAATAACAGCAGCGCATTTGGTTTGGAACTGACGGTGGTGTCTTCGCCGTCCTCTTCCAGGCCCGGGCAGTTGCCGGTTGCTGCGGCGACGTGTCCGCCGGCCGAGCCGCCGCCGGCGGCAATACGATCGGGATCGATGCCGAGCCGCTCGGCGTGTGCGCGAGTCCAGCGAATCGCCGATTTGCCATCTTTGACGCATTCGAAGGGCGTCGTGCCGTGACGGCTGCGAACGCGATAGTCGGCGACAAGGGCAATCATTCCCCGCGAGGCGAGGTACCGACAGTGGTCGACAAATTGAGTCGGCGTGCCGCCAACCCAGCCGCCGCCGAAAAAGAAAATAGCCGCCGGCCGCCGGTCGGCCGCTTTGTGGTTCTCGGGTGTGAACACGTAAAGGTACAAATGGACGTCGCCCACGGTCTTGTACCGTTCCGCGCGAGCGGCTTGGATCTTCAAGGGGGCCGCCGCCGCCCTCTTCTCTTCTCCAACGGCGGACGAGGCGACCGACCAGCCGCAAACGGTGATCGCGGCGACGAACCAGTACGAACCGGGGCGTGTCATAACTTACTCCTACTGGAATTGGTCGCTCGGTTGCCGTAACGAAACCACATTGTACCAGCCACCCAGCCCCTGCCGCCAATTGCGTGAGGCAATTAGAATTGAAGTATATCGTCAGCCGGCTGCCAGATGATCGGCTGTTACGAGAAACACGAAAAACGACAGGAAGCAACAGGCCCGGCCCGTTCACGCCGCGTTGTGCTGTTCGCGGCTGGGAAGTTTTATGTCACAGGAACACTACGAAAATCCTCTGGTCCAGCGCTATGCCTCCGACGAAATGAGTCGGCTATGGGGCGGTGACCGCAAATTCCAAACTTGGCGGCGGCTCTGGATCGCATTGGCCGAGGCGGAAGCGGAGCTGGGTTTGCCCGTTTCTCAAGAGCAGATCGAGGAACTGAAATCCCAGGCTACGAATATCGACTTTGATGCCGCCAACCAGTATGAACGCAAACTGCGGCACGACGTCATGGCACACGTTCACGCCTACGGCGATGTCTGTCCCGCCGCGCGGCCGATTATTCATTTGGGGGCGACGAGTTGTTTTGTTACGGACAACACCGATTTGCTGTTGCTGCGGGAAGCGCTGCAGATGATCCGCGATCGGCTGGTGGCGACGATCGACGCGTTGGCGGGTTTTGCCGCCGAGTATCGAGGCCTGCCCTGTCTCGGATTCACCCATTTGCAACCCGCGCAGCCCACGACGGTCGGCAAGCGGGCCTGTCTGTGGGCATACGATCTGGTGCTGGACCTGGCCGAAATTGAACGGCGGCTTGGCGACCTGTGCGCGCGGAGCACCAAAGGGACCACCGGTACGCAGGCGAGTTTTTTAAACCTGCTGGACGGCGACCACGAAAAAGTGCGCCGCCTCGAACAACTCGTTGCCGAGAAAATGGGCTTTGAGCAAACGTATTCGGTCACCGGGCAAACCTATCCGCGCAAGGTGGATGTTCAAATCGTCGATGCGCTGGCCGGGATCGCCGGCAGCGCCCACAAGGCCGCGAGCGATTTGCGCATTCTGCAAAGTCGCGGCGAGCTGGCCGAACCGTTCGGCAAAGATCAGATCGGCTCGTCGGCCATGGCCTACAAGCGAAATCCTATGCGCAGCGAACGGATGTGCGGGCTGGCACGATACGTGTTGAGTTTGCAATCGAGCGCGGCAAACACTTTGGCAACTCAGTGGATGGAGCGGACGCTGGACGACAGCGCTAACCGCCGGCTCGTGCTGCCGCAGGCATTTCTTGCGGTCGATGCGATTTTGATTCTGTACCACAACGTGGCCGACGGACTGGTCGTCTATCCCAAAGTGATCCGCAAGCGATTGAATGAGGATTTGCCATTCATGGCGACG
>JAYGDO010000627.1:0-2769 GCA_046582885.1 Pirellulales bacterium
AAAGCACTCAACACCACCAACGCACACATACTTGAAACACGGCGGTGACGATCGGGAATTACGCTTAACCACGCAACACACGTGACCGACCACAAGATCCAATCCCAGTAATTAATCTGGTGTCCAAAATTTATGGACAAACTCGTCAAGAGTGAATCCGATCCGTAAGTGAGTGCCAGAGGTGGGAGCAGCGAACTGAGCCAGACAAGGTACATCACGCCGGTAGCAAAGACCTGCACCACGAAATCAACGTACATCAAATCCGTGACAACAAACTTGCTGATTTCCCTCGATTGCTGACAGTACTTTCGAAGTGCTATCCAAAACAGCATCCCGATCGAAAGTGCGATCAACTGGGCGCGTAGATGGGAGTCGGCGGTAAACGCCGCCCCGGCGTGTTGTAACGACCACCCCAACGTAACCGCGGTCGCAACTGTCACCATGGCCTGCAACTGCACGAACATCCACGTCCAGTCGGTCAGATAGCTCAGGGCCAGCACTACAATGATTCCGGACAACACCGCCGAACGCCAGAAAGCTTCCTGATACAGCTCGTCCATCGCATAAATCTGGACGAGCGTAAAAATGACTGCCGTCAAATACGCCACGAAACTGGCCCCGGCGATAAACAGTTGGGCAAAACTTCGCTCAGACTCACGTAAAAATCCGATCCTCTGCTGGCCGCCAACCCGGTATCCGATCAATGCAAACGCATAGGTGATCGCGGTACCAAAGACCGCAACGCCAAGTTTGTGAATCGCGTTCTGCGAATCCCACGCGGAAAACCAGGAGGTGTTCACTGCTTGCAACCAGGCGATCGGCACCAGGGCCACCGCAACCAGGATCACCGGTTTCTTATCGATGTACGCGGCGGCAACCAGCGTAGCAATGGCATACGCGGCGAAGACGATCACCGTGAGATCAGTCGCCGGCTCAGCCTGTTTCAACAGGGAGCAAGCGACGGCCACGATGACGCCCAAGATCGCCGTTTTGACAACGCCCAAGAATCCAAAACGAGCGAACTCGCGGTTGGCATCCGATTCGCTGCGCCAAAACGCCAAGTGCAAACACCCACAGGACAGGCCCACGACCGACAACAACAGGGCATTCCTCCCGTCAAACCAAAGCTCTGCTAACTCGCGACCGCTTGGCACGATTCCCTCGCCAATCTGCACTTTGACGAACAGACACCAGGCTGCAATCCCGACGCCAATCGTCCCGGTAGTGGCTAGGAATGGAATCCTGGTAACCCTGCCAAACGTGAGCGCTAACACGGCGCCGATCGCACTTACCGCCAACATCGAGTTGATATCCGGCACCGCCAAGGCGAACGAGCCGACGACGCCCAGGCAACCGGTGATCGCCATCCACGTACCGACGACTCGGAAAGTTATTTGCGACGCCTCTTCCATCCGCCGGTGGAGCAACATCCCGGCCGACACCACGACGAAAGACAGGATCATGAAGGGGCTTGCGAGTTGTCGGCACAGGTCGATCCAAGACTGCAATTCGCTGGTCTTCAGATACAAGACCACCACGCAGACTGCCAGTGAAAAGAGCCCCAGCGTTAGCACCCGCAGCAGCGAGACGGCGTCAGTGATCGTCGCCTCCGCCGCTTTGCGCATTACCCGATGCTCCGCCAGAACCGCCAGCGTGATCATCGCGAGTGGAACCAACATGATCAGGTTGGCGGCGACAATGCCGTCGGTCAGGCCCTGGGTCGCCAGCAGTTTGATCACCGTTTGCATTGCCGTGGGACCAATCACGACAAGCATCAGGGGCCACCAGCGGTGGGGCATCAAAGCTCGCGCACTACAAAAACTCATTGAGCCGAAACCCGCAACTCCGACCAAAACCGCTACGTAGAACGCCCATCCCTGCGATTGGGGTAACGTGTCGCGCATGGTCGCGGCCAGCATATTTAACGGAATCAACAGGCTGGCGATGTATAGCACGACCTTGCTGGAGGACTCCAAGTTCCATTTTTGCAGCGAGTAAATTCCTGCAACATGAAACAGCACCACCACCGTCATGAAGACCGCGGCGGGCAGGTACTGAATCCTGTCCTGGAATTGCACGTTTAATGTGACGACCAACCCGATCGATCCGATGACGATGAGCAAGCCGCTGATAAACTCGCCGATTTTGATATTGCTTTCATCCATGAACGTCTTTAATAGGTCCGACAATTTTCGGGGTGGCGTCATCTGAGGCACCACATCCGCGGCGATTGGCACGGGCACGACGGGGGCAACTGGCGGCTTGGCCGGAGAACCGCCGGCCCGGGGGCCGGCCTTGGGCTGACTCAACTTCCGAGCAAGAGCCTGCGACTCTGGATTCAGGTCGGATAGTTTCACGACGAAGGTCTTTCCCTTCGCGGTGATGGTGACCGTGTCTTCGGTCGCGGAAACGAACGCTGCCTTGACGGGCATGCCTGCCCTGTTTGTCCATTCGTGCTCCTCCGCCCGGACGGCACCAGGTAATGCCACCGCATCGAACACTTCAACGGGTTCGTCGCCATCAGCAACGGCATCCGCGATTTGAGCCGGTATCTCTCCGACTGGCGGATCGGGGGCGGCGGTGACCGCAGGGCCATCGACCGCCGGAATAACATCTTCCTGATCGACTTCAGCTTCGGCGGCGGAAACCACTTCCGTCCGCGGATCGTCATCGCCCCCGGCCTTCACCGGAGACGTCCCGGTGCCTTGCCGGAATACCTGCAGGTCGCGTTGGTGCAATTCGGCGAGGCGATCGCTTTCGCCGTCTTTT
>JAYGDO010000010.1:0-9325 GCA_046582885.1 Pirellulales bacterium
TTTGAGCCACGTGTCGATTCTACTAGAAGGAATTGGTGATTCAAGAATGACAAGTGAAGTGGCCCCGGGGAACTAGTTCCACATCGGGAGAATCGCCACCGGGTAGTTTGCTTGCGCCGTTTTATGTCCAGAACAGTCCAAAACAGGCGATTTGCGACGTTGGCCGCTGCGCAAAAGAAAGCCCGCTAAACCCAATACGGCCATGGATTCGCGGGCTTTTTTAATGTGGACAGGGGCGGGCTTGAACCGCCGACACCGGGATTTTCAGTCCCGTGCTCTACCAACTGAGCTACCTGTCCGCGCAGGGATGCCGGCACAGGGAGGGTATGCTACGGATTGCCTTCTGGCTTGTCAATAAAGCAGCAGCACGATGATCACGACCATCAATACAAACAATACCACGGCGATGGGGATCGCCACGGCCAGCGTGATCTTCCTGGAAGACAATTTCGCATCGTCGGCCACGTGGTGCCCCGGCCGAGGCGGAAGCCGCGGCGGCGTTGACTTCGGCTGATCCAAGGTCGGCGAAGTTTCCTGGCTTGCGTGCGAACCCTCCAAGGTCCCCTGCGACGATTCGTCGTGGCCTTCCAGCGGCCCCATTTCGGGGAACTCTTGCGTCTCGGCCAACAGCGGATTCGTCGGCTGTGGAGCGGAGGTCTTGGCGCGAACGACCCTCGCCAGCGACGACGACGAGTCTTGGGACGGCAGGTTTGCCTGAATCGACTCGTCGGCCCAGGGGGCCAGGCGGTGCACAACCTCGTTGGCCGAAGCGATCCGCTTTTCGGGATCCTTTTCCATCATGTCGGCCATCACTTCCAGAAAATGATCCGTCAGATCCTGATTAAATCGTCTCGGGTGAAGCGGTATCTCGTGTAGATGCCGATGGCATTTTTCCGCCGTCGTGCCGCCGGGAAACGGAACCTTACAGGTGATCGCGTAGTACAGTGTGCAACCGAGTGAGTAAATGTCGGACGCCGGTGAAGCGTTGTCCGGCGAAAGAACAATCTCGGGCGGCAAATAATCGGCCGTGCCAACCATACGGCCTTTTTTGGGATCTTCGTGCTGGATCTCTTTTTGCAAGAATCCGGCCAGCCCGAGGTCGAGTACCTTGGTCTTGCCGTCGGGCGTGACCATCAGGTTGCCGGGCTTGACGTCGCGGTGAATCAACCCCTTTTCGTGCGCGTGCTGTAAGCCCATCGCGGCCTGCGTCATAACGGTCGCCGCGTCCCGCTGCGTCATCTCGCCTTTTTTGCGGACCAGCGTCCGCAGGTCGCTGCCCGGCACATATTCGGTAACCAGAAAATGCGTACTGCCGTCCTGGCCGGCATCGAAAGCGTGAACCAGATTCGGATGATTTAACTGCGCGAGCACGCGAATCTCATGATGAAAACTCTTCAGCGCGTCGGGCGTTGATTTATCTTTGGGCAACACCTTGATCGCCACGACGCGACCCATGATGGGATGCTCGGCCTTGAACACCTGGCCCATGCCGCCCTGACCGAGGCTGTCGATGACGTTGTATTCCTTGAGGGTAAACTTCGTCCGCCCGCGGCTAAGTTGTTCGACCATCCACTGATTGAGGATTCCCTGTCCGACCAGCTTTTCAGCCAATACCTCGTCCGCGACCTCGACCAACGGCGCAGGCAGGCCCGGGGTTTCGGCGTTGATCGAGGACAGAGCCTGATCGATTTGCTCGGCCGAAACCAGGCCGCTCTTGATGGCGGCGGCTCGAAATTTACATTGTGGGTCACCCAACTCAACAACTCCGGCTAGTCACCAACTTACACATCGCCGCCGGCGCGCCAAGCGACGTCTTCACTATTCGTTATTTTCGTTATTTTTATTCCCGGTCCGAAAGGCCATAATCGGCCCACGCCGGCGGTAGGGAGGCCTCTAAAACCACCGGTTCGCGGCGGACGGGATGCACGAATTCGACAAACCGCGAGTGCAGCGCAATTCCGTGCGAGAACGGACGTTGTGCCCCGTACTTGCGATCCCCCACGACCGGATGCCCTTGATGCGACCACTGCAGGCGGATTTGGTGTTTTCGCCCCGTTTGCAGCTCGACCTCGATCAAAGTCATGTCCCTATACGTCCGCAGAACGCGAAAGTTCGACAGCGCTTGCTTTGCGCCCGGGGTTTTTTCACTGGCAATATGCATCCGCCGATGGCGATCGTCTTTGCGAACCCAATCGCACAACTCGCCGTGGTCGGCTTCGACAATGCCTTCGACCAACGCCCAATAGTGTTTCTTGACGCTGCGGCTACGAAATTGTTCCGTCAGCCGCGCCGCCGACTTGGAAGTCCGCGCGAGCAGCAAGACGCCGCTCACTGGTGCATCTAAGCGACTTACGACGCCGAGATATACGTTCCCCGGCTTCTGGTGTTTCTGCTTTATGTAGGCCTTTGCCAGGCTGAGCGCGCTAGGCACGCTGTCGGCCACCCCCATCGTGGCCAGGCCCGCAGGCTTGTCGATGACCAGCAGGTGATTATCCTCGTAAAGAACGTCGAATGGCGGTTTAGAATGCAATGGTCCAGGACCGTGAGAAGTAGACGATGCACAACATCCGGCTCATCCTAGCTAGCACCTCACCTCGCCGCAAACAGCTACTCGCTGCCGCCGGGTACGACTTTGAAGTTATCCCACCGCAGGTCAACGAGTTAACCGCTGCCTGCGGCGACGACGGGCCCGCCGAAATGGTCATGCATCTGGCCCGGCTTAAGGCCGCAGACGTTATGCGGCAGATTGAAGCCCGGCAACTCCAGCCACAACAGTCGGTTGTCGTCGGCTGCGATACGACCGTGGAATGCAAGGGGCAGATTTTCGGCAAACCGACCGATCGAGACCACGCCCGGCGGATGCTGGCAACGCTTTCCGGCGGCGAGCACCGGGTTTACTCCGGCCTCTGCCTGTGGCCGCTCGCCGCGGCAGAACCGCAAACCGACTTCGAGGTCACCACGCTGAGGATGGACCGGCTCGGCGGCCAGCAGCTTGAAGATTATCTGGCCACGCGGGCCTGGGAGGGAAAAGCCGGAGCGTTTGGATATCAGGACGGTCTCGATTGGCTACATATCGTCGAAGGCAGCGCAGCGAACGTCGTCGGCCTGCCCGTGGAATTGCTCGATCGGATGCTGCAGGCCGCCTTCCAGTAGACCGCAACCACCACCGCGCCGCCGCGAGGCGGGCTGCGAAGCCCCCAATTCGCGACCGCCTCCGGACCGCCGGCGCAAAAATGCAGCCCGCCTCACAATCCCTGTGAAGCGGGCTTTGTTCTTCTTTCGGAAAAGGTTCTTCTTCTGGAAAAGAAAGTGGACCCCCGTTAACTGGTGTTGAGCGAGGAGCAGGTCCACGGCTACTCCTCGGGCGACTCTCCCGGTGGATCACGCATCACATGCCCTCCTTTTTGTGCGAAGTGAGAAAGGGATCGTTCTGACGAACTGCCATCAGCTGTGCACAACTGATGCGTTCAGTGCTACCACAATGCCGAATTTCGTGTCAACGATCTTGCGCGGTTGGCCGAACATTTTTGGCAAATCCGTCCGCGACGCGGTCCGGTCATAGCGATGCGGAAAACCTTAACTCCATAGCTACCGGCAAGCGGCTATTTTTCCGGCCGAGCAAACACCCACTCGCGTTCGGTCGACATGGACGGGCTAAAATTGTAGCCGTCCAAATCAAAGCCCTTGATGTCCGCGGGATTCTTGATCCGGTTCTTGATGATGAACCTCGCCATGCGACCGCGTGCCTTCTTGGCAAAAAAGCTGATCACCTTATACCGGCCGCTCTTTTCGTCCTTGAATACCGGGGTGATGACGGTGGCGTTGAGCACGTCGCCGCGCACCGACCTGAAATACTCGGCCGATGCCAGATTAACCAGCACATCGCTCCCCGCGGCCGCCAGTGATTCGTTCAGCGCCACGGTAATCTTCTCGCCCCAGAAATCGTAAAGGCTGGAAAACCGATCGGCCTTACGGCCGCCGCGGCTTTGCAGGCCACATCCCATCTCGAGCCGGTACGGCTGCATTAAATCCAACGGCCGCAGCAGACCGTAGAGTCCGGACAAAATCCGCAAATGCTTTTGCGCCACTTCGAAATCGCGCGGCTTAAAATCCCGCGCGGCGAGGCCTTCGTACACGTCGCCCATAAAAGTCAACAACGCCTGCTTTGCATTGGCCGCGTCAAACGGCGCGGCCCAGTTCTTTACGTACGCCACCACGTTGGCTGCCAACTTGTCGCTGACGCCCATCAGCGCAGCAATCTGCGACTTCGACAGCTTCCGCAGCCGGGCGATCAGCGCCGCGGACTCCCTGAGAAAGTCCGGTGTGCTGTGTTTTTTTGTTTGCGATTGCGGATCGAGATTGAGCGTCTTCGCCGGAGAGATGGTGATCAGCATGATTCGAATTCAAGCAAGTGCGTCGTTGGGGGAGTTGTAAAACCAGTGGCCATTGTTATCCGCAACGGGTTCCGCGACGACCCCTCCCGGCAAGGCCGCGTGTGAGGCTGCGGCCAGAGCGGGACCCACTCACGGGCCAGCCGGCAATCACCTTGACAAGGTCCGCATCGTGAAATCGCCAATTCCAGTTGGTGCGCGAACACCGCTGGCCTGGGGAGGCAAACAGTCGTCCGGTTGCTTGGTGCAACGGTTGGTGGCGTGATGGGTCGATCTACGATGCTCTGTTCATTTCAACTCCACCTCGATCGTCGCTGGGCCGAACTGCGTGCCGTGCTTGAGGTCGGCGAACTCGCCCTTCGATGCCTTGGTGTAAGCGAACGGTGATCCACCCCCGTAGGCGAACCAAAGCTGGTATTTTCCTTTCGCGTCGAACGACAATCGTGTTGTGCCACCGCCTCGATCGTCTATCCAGGTTTCACCGAACTTCGCCACCAACCCGAATTCATACAAACAAAGCTTCAGTTCTTTGCCCGGCGCGACTTTTACAAAGTACTCCTCAAAAAGGCCAATGTCCGATCTCGGATAGGCATCGATCAGCCGATACACTTTGCCGTTGGGCTGCTTGATCTGAACGGCCAGATAGATGTGCGGCAACCCTGGCGCACGATAGACCGTAATCGGCTCTTTGCCCTGGTTGACCACAAACACATCGATCGCAGTCTTAGCGGGCGAGCGCTTCGACTTGTCGATTTCGTGCAGTCGAAGATTGCCACCAGACTCCGCATCGGGTTTTGCAGGCTGCTCCGGTACCTCCTGAGCCTGATCGTCAACAGGCTTTGTAGAATCCGTTCCTGAGCCACAGCCAGGCATTGCGAACAGCAGTAGAACAAATGGCGAGGATCTCATGCTGGCAACCTTTCTTCGATGACCTTGGGGAAAAACCGAGCGTCTTCGTGCGGCTGGCACGACGTCATCAAACTTAGACGTCATCAAACTTATTTGATCTCGGAAATCTTCACCGCACGGTGTTCGGCGGCGCTGAGGTAGCACGCCTCGACCAGGGCCATTGTTTTCAGATTGTCCCGACCGCTGATTTCCGGCTCGGTGCCTTCTTCCAGCGCCACGAGCAACTGCGCCATGGGGCCCGCGAACGCGTCGGGGAACCAGACTTCCTTCCACCGCGGCTGGAACCAATAGCCGGGGCGTTGGTTGGTCGTGAAGTCCAAGGTGCTGGGGGTCGGATTGGGATACTCGGGCCAGCCAATTGTGCCGCGGGCCATCCCGTCGAGTCCTTCCACGCGCCAACGAATGTAAGTGTCGGACTCGGCGCCCTCCAGCGCCGGCCCGGCCCAAACGTCGTCCCACGCCGACGCGCGGAAGCCGTTGGCATATTCGAGGATGTAAAGGCAAATGCCATCCTGATGCCTGAACTTGGTTGCGGTCCGCGGGTCGGGACGAATGCTGGCGAAAACCCGCACCGGGTCACCGAATAGATAGCGAAACGAATCCAGATGGTGAATCGACATGATCCGCAGCGTCACCCAGCCCTGACGCTTTTGCCACGGCATCCAATGCGGGATCGCCCGCATGTCGATCGTGGCCAACACCGGGTCGCCGAGATAACCGCGCTGCAACAGGTCTTTACAGGCGCGGATCGATTGGTCGTAGCGCATGTTTTGATTGACGGCCAGCGTAATTCCTGCGCGGCGACAGAGGCGTTCGATCTGTTTGGCCTCTTTGTAATCCGCACCGAGCGGCTTCTGGGCCAGTACGCCGCGAATGTGCTTGTGCCGCACGATGTCGCGAATTACGTCCAATTGAATATCGGGCGGCACGGCGACATCAACCACCTCGATGTCGGTGTCTTCGAGCATTTCCTGGTAGGTGCCGTAGGACTTGGGGATTTTGTGACGCTCGGCGACCGCCTTGGCCCGCTCCGGCGTCCGCGACGCGATCGCCACCGGATTGAAGCCCGCGTTGCGATAGGCCACCAAGTGACAGTCGGCCATGATGAACCCCGAACCGATGCAGCCGATGCCGACCTTCTTGTCTTTGGGCAAGTGTGGCAGGTAGTCAAGGTCGAGCTTGATGCTGCGTTTGGCCATGATCGTAGGGCACCGAATGACTGATTTTTAACGATGGAATAAACCGGGATGACGGCTATCGAATTAATTCACGCGGCTGCAGATTCTGCTCTTACCGCCTGCCGGTTGATCCTTCGGCGGACATTGGGAACCGGTAACTCCACCTATCCTGTCGTCTCGTCATCCTCCTGCCTGAGGAATTCCTGCGCAGCGGCGCTGCCAACGGCGCCGATTTTTTTAATCGCCGTGTCCGGCAACTTTTCCAGCGGCGCGTATCGCGGATGATGTGAATCCTTGTACGGGTCGTTGTGCCGCGTGTTGTAGCAGCAGAGCAGGCACCAACGGGGTTCGTCGCTCAGATTCGGGTCCGAGGCGTGCAGCAGATTACCGTGGAAATAAAGTCCGTCGCCGGGTTCCATTTCACAATAAACGCGTTCGAGCCGCTCAACCGCCACGGCCACGCGTTCGGGATCTGCGCCGGTTTGCTCGCCAAAGATACCGTGCTCGATGCGGCCCAGCAAATGTGAGCCCCGCAATAGCTGCAAACAGCCGTTCTCGCGTGTATTGCGATCGACCGCGATAAACACGCTCGCCATATCGGGGAACAGACAGCCGTTGTTGTACCAGTAGCCGTAGTCTTGATGCCATTCCCAGGCGCCACCAACTTTCGGTTCCTTGGCGCTCATCTTCGAATGGTAATGATAAACTTCGTCGCCCAGCAATTGTTCCATTGAGTTGACAATACGATGGCAACGCGCAACGACACCATAGATGTCGTCGCCCGCATGATTCCAAAGCGACAGATTCGTCCGCCGGCCGGAAGTATCCTTGATATCCATGCCGGCCTGCTGCATCCTGGCGTCGGCAACCGCGGCCTCTTTTAATAAAGAGGCCTCCGCATCATCCAGCAGTTTCGGCACAATCAAGTACCCGTCGCGCTGAAACTGCTCAACCTGATTTTCCGTCAAAGGTGTCTCGCTCATCTCTTCGCCGCCCGCTGCTAGAATCACGATTTTGAGAGTCTGACGTTCGATCTTTGCGACTGACGGCAGAGTCAGTCACGCAGCCCAACGGCTTGCATTAGTTTGTCGGTTTCCGTGTAGGCTTCGGCCACCCATTCGACGATTTTGTCCGGCTCGGGCGAGTATTCCAATTCGATGGACATCGAACCTTCTATCCCGAGATCCTTGATCTCCTGCAGATAGGGTTCAAAATCCACGACGCCGCGACCGGGCGGTAAGTCGCCGTGGACCTTGCCGTCGCAATCGGAAATGTGCACGTGAATCGCCTTGCCCTTAAGCCGCCGCAACTCTTCCGGCCGGACGTCGGAAAGCAGCAAATGCGACACGTCAATGTTGGCCCGCACGGCATCGTGATTGCAGTCGTCGATAAAGCGAACCATCGTATCGACCGTATTGACCAGCGACAGCGGAAAGGGCTCCAGTTCGATCGCGATCTGCACGCCGAGATCCGCGGCGTAATCCCCCAGCACCTTGCAGTTCTCCACGCCGGTCCGCCACTGTTCTGCCGGCGGAATGACCTCCTGGGCCCAGATATATTCGCCGATGACCAGCAGCACATTTTTCGCTTCGTATTCGTACGCCAGGTCGAGGAACCTTTTGACCCGATCGACATGGAATTGCTGCACGCTCGGATTAAAATCAATCAACCCGACCGCAACACAGGCGATGGAAACGATCGGTAACTCCAGGCGATCACATTCATCCTTGATCAGCCGTCGTTCCTTAACGTCGATGTCCAGCGGATCAACGAAAATGTCGACCGTATCAAAACCGAGTTCCTTGGTCTTCTGCAATCCAAACGCGGTCGGCTGGTTTGCCTGGACCCACGCCGAGTTAATTAGCCCGAGTTTCACTTTAACCACTCCCATCGAGACTGCGTGTATGTGGCGACCGGCGCGACGTCTGCTGTCCCGATGATAGCGATCCTTTGGCGACTTTCAACCAACCGTCTCCGGGACGTTATAAAATCATCGAACCCAGCCGCCCGTTCGCCGCAGATGTGCGGCGTATTCCGGTCCGGACCGATCGAATTCCCGGCTCTATCCCGCCGGCGGCCCTTAAGGCCCCGTTGCCCGCACATAGCCGCCGCTAACGATCGTCGTGCGGCTCGCGCGGCGGAGGCCCACCCAGCACGCGGCGCATCTGCTCGACAATCCGCGGGGTCTGCAATTGCTCCGCATCCGTTAGCAGGTGCACAAAATTGTCGGCCAGGATTTCGTCGGGGTGGATGATGTAATTGGTATTGCCGCCGATCTGTTTACGAAAGGACTGGTTGTCCTTGGGAACAATCAATCGCGGCTCGTCACCCTCCATAACCGCGGTCCAGCGACCGCCTACTTCCCGGACCACCATCAGGCGAAATGTCAAATATTTAAAAAACGTTCCGCCCTTTTCGGGATCGAAACGCGCAACGGATGCATACAGCAGCGGAACGGCCTTGGCGGAGGAACCATCCAGCTGGATCTCGATATAGTGCTCCAACGTCGGGGCATCGGGATTTGTTATTTTGCGATCCCGGAGTGCGGCGGGCACTGCGATTTCCGCGCACTCTCGAAACCCGACAATGCCGTACAGCCGCCGCCGCGCCTCTTGATCGCTGCGGCTGAGAATATGAAACAACTCGTGCATCAGCAGTCGCGCCAGCTGCTCTTGATTTCTGCGATCCGTGACGACCGCGGGCAACACAATCGCATTCATGCCCCGGCAATAGGCCGCGCCGCCTTCCTCCTTGCCGGTCGTCCTGATCAACAGGATCTCTTTGGGAAGCCGGGCTTTGTACCGGGCCAGCTTCTCTTGGATCACCGCCACCGCCGGCTCAATCTTT
>JAYGDO010000028.1:0-2879 GCA_046582885.1 Pirellulales bacterium
GGCGTTGAAGGCATCGATGACGTAATCGCGATATCGCCAAGCATGGGGAAACGTTGCGTTGCGACTGTTTCCATTCGACTCGGCGTAGCGGGCAACATCTAGCCAGTGCCGTCCCCAACGTTCGCCGAACTGCGGAGCGTCGAGCAGGGAGTCGACGAGATTTTCCAGGGCGGTATCTCGTTTATCGCCGGCTTCCAGTTGCTCGACCCATTGCGCCTGTTGCCGAGGTGAAGGCGGTAAGCCGACCAGATCAAAGTAAAGCCGCCTCACCAAAGCTGCAGATGTTGCCAGGCCGACGGGCTTGAGTCCTTTTGCCTTCAGACCGGCAGCCACCAATCGGTCGATACCCGTCTGGGACCAGGCGGGATCGGCGACCGTTGGCAGATCGGGTTTTTGGACTGGCTGAAAGGACCAGAACTGGCGGCCCTTGGCGATATCGATCGTCTGTTCGGCCAGATCCTTTTTGCCGCCGCCGCGCGGGTCCGGCGCGCCGAGCTTTATCCACTTCTCAAAGTCGGCAACGACCTCGTCGGGCAACTTTTTGTCGGGCGGCATTTCGAAGTCATCATGCCGAATCGCGCTGATGAGCAGGCTCTTTTTTACGTCGCCCGGAACAACGGCGGCGCCATTCTCGCCACCTTTGCGAATCCCGTCGCGGGTATCGAGCAACAGGCCGCCTTTAACTTTTTTCGCCCCCGCCGAATGACACTTGTAACAATTGTTGACCAATACCGGCCGAACCTTCGATTCGAAGTGTTCGATTCCCTGCGGGTTGGTCGACTGCGCAAACCCGCCGGAAATGAAGCAGCTCACCAATGCCAGCGACAACAGAATCCGAAAACTGCTCGTCATGCGTTTCTCAGTGGCTTATTGAAGCAAACGGTTCAAAGCCCCGCCGAATCGAGAAATCAACCGGTTTCGGCGGGCCCGGACTAGCGAGTTCCGGCAAGACATCCGAGCCAGTACTTCGGCCAGCGGTGAAATCCGATTCGATTGGCAGGACGCCACAAGTTCAGATGCGCAAACGGGAGGGATTATTTAGTCTCAGACGATATTTGCGAGGAATCCGGTCCCGAATCGACGTTACGGGCTTTGCGCGACTGAATAAAGACGTAAGTACCAAAGCTGCCAACAATTGCAAACGGCATGCTCATCATGAACAAAATACTCCAGAAGTACCCGCGGGCGATTCGCATCTGGTCAGAATCGTTCTGTGCAACCGCTTCCTTACAATTAGGGCACGCCTCGGCTACCGCTGCAACAACGACGACGCAGGCCAAGGCGAGCGACAGTACAACACAACGGAACATCGTGCGGCGGAACATCGTGCGGCGAAGGTTCATTCAACTCGTCCGTCAACCGGATGGATACCAGTGATACAACATCATATAGATTACCACGCCGGTCACCGACACGTAAAGCCATATCGGCAAAGTCCACCGGGCAAGCTTACGGTGCGCGACCCGCCGCTCTCGAAGTCCAAAGTAAATCGTACAAATCGCCAGCACCGGTACCGCCATCGCCAAAACAATGTGGCTGATCAGGATTATGAAATAGACAACACGTAGCCCGCCACGTCCGCCAAACGGGGTTGTCGCCGCGCCGATAGGCCAAACGTGATAGGCGACGTAAGACAACAGAAACACCACGGAGACACCGAAGGCCGCCAACATGGTCCATTGATGCGCACGCTCGCGGCGCCCTTTTATAAGAACGAAGCCGACGATCAGCAGCACCGCCGCCAAGGCGTTCAGCGACGCATTAAGTAGCGGAAAATTGATTGGCAAAGGAGAGGCTATTTCGGTGGATTTATCAATTTTGTGTTCTCTTCGACGTTAGCGGAACCGCCGTGGGGAGATCGTTTCTCGGCTGCGTCCGAAATGGACGCACCGGTTCCCTCCTCCTCTTTCAGTTTTGCAACAGCAAGTCGCAACTGAACAATATCTGCTCCCTTATAAAACACATAAAAGCCTTGCGGCCGTCCTTGTCGATCGAACAGCACCAGGTTTGCGTCATGTCCCGGGACCTTTACCGTCAGCGGTACTTCGCGGCCGAACCGCTTAATGTCGGATAGTTTGCCATTGAGAAAAAACCAATCTTCGTCCGCCTCAAATTTTTGCGCGTATTCGGCCAGCACGTTGGGAGTATCCACGGACGGCTGCACAGAAATGCTGACAACTTTGACGTCGGAAAATTCTGGATACTTCCGTAACGTCGATATGGTCGTATTGAGATCCTTGCACTCGGCTAGGCAGGATGAGAAAAATGTGCTCGCAATCCAGACCTGGCCCCGAAGTTCACCAAAACTGAACTTCTCGCCGTCGCGTTTGATCATCTCATAAGAGTCAAGATCAACGGGCTCGTCAGGATCTCGTATATTTCGTTCCGGTCGCGAGGCCACAGGCGATCGCCCCGCTTGGTTCCGCATTATTTTTATAACCACGATTCCCGTTAGCGCAATCAGCGAGACCAACATGATCGTGATCCAAATGCGGACCGTGGTGCTCATCGCTCGAGGCCTCTTTCCGTGGTAGAAACAAGATGTGCTGCACTTGCCAGGTTGCGCAAGCTAGTGCGGTGGATCGTATTCGCCACCGGCAGAATCGCCGTCGTGTTCGCCAGACCCCGGCTCCTGGGGCGCCATATGCTGGCGGCGCTCCTCCGAAGCGCGCTCCATGCGGTTGCCGACGTCCGGAATCAACATCAACACAAGAAAGACCGACATAAACGCTGCCGGAATCGTCAGCACGTACTTCCAACTTGCTTCATACTTCAGATGCATGAAGAACAAAATGACCAACATCGCTTTCGAGCACGAGACGGCCATCATAAACGCCCAACCGGTGTGCTTGGAGAAATTCTCTCGCCAAAAATCAAAG
>JAYGDO010000133.1:0-4991 GCA_046582885.1 Pirellulales bacterium
CCTGGGCGAGTTGCTCGCCGAGGGTTTTCTCCGAGCCGCATCTCCCTAAAACCACATCCGCCGAGGTTCGACAAACAAGGCATCCGGTCATACGGCTTGAAGCTTTGGATGGGGTGGCCGCAGAGGGAGATTTAGTCGGCCGCCCTGTGTGTTGGCGGAGCCCGGCAAGGTGAAAGCTTCGAGCGTGTAAAAGCCGTTCGTATCGGCCGGCGGTTGACGAGTGACACCCGGCAAGGCAAAGGCCTCAATCGCGTAAAAGGCGTCGCTCGCCGGCAACTGCCGCTGGTTCTCGACCCGCTCGAACTTTAAGCGTTCGCGGTCGAAGGACGCTCCGGCAGCCTGTCGCTTGCGGTTCGTTTTTATGTTTTGCTCTCGCATGGTCCTGTCGCCTCGCCCCAAGGGCCGCTTCGTTTTGTGTCTCGATTACCCCGGATCGTTCGGGCCTGATACTAGGAGCGGGGTGGCGGGGAATCTGTTACACGAAATCCCGAAAAAAAGCAGTTTTCCACGGTGGCCCGTCTCATTCGCGTTGTCGCGCCGAAGGGGTTTCCGATATGCTCGTGGCCGAACGCGTGCCTGATGGAGCGAGCGGTATTTCGACGGCCCGGCAGGACTCGTGAGGAGGGAATAAGATGCTTTGGCGATGTGCTTTTTTGTTTGTTTTACTGCCGCTGGCAGTCGGTTGTCGGCCGTCCCCGGAGCAAACGGGTGAGCCGCAAAAGTCGCCGCCCGCAGCGGGCGACAATACCGAGAGTGAGGAGGTATCGCAGAGCGAGCCGGCGGCGCGTGCCGAGGAGTTCACACACGTGATCGCCATAGATTCGGCGTACTATGCGGACGGACCGCAGCAGAGCCGTCCGCCGGATGGCACCTTGAAGACCGGAACTCGGGTTCGCGTGATCCAGAACGCCGGAAGTTATTCGGTGGTCCGTACGGCCGACGGGATTGAGTGCTACGTCTCCACCGTGGTGATCGCACCGGCAGAGGACGCAGCTGCCGCCGCCGAAAAATAACCGGTGGAAAATGCATGGAAACTCGCAGACAGTTTTCCGGAGGGCTGTCATCTTGCCAACTGGGAAAATACTGTTAGAGTCAGGCCATGCATCCCGCCCGTCTGCTTTTGGCATTGCTTGGCGCGACTGTTGGCTTGGTGGCCACCGCGGACGACTGGCACCGCGACTTTCGTTTGCGCGACGAGATGCGGATTTATGATTTTCCGGAAGAGCTGGTAAGCTACCCGGTGATCTTCCCGCCGAAGAGCGTTCGCTCCGGACAACTGCAGTTGCTGGACCGGCAGGTCGTTCCGCCCCGATCGGTCACGTTTCAATTGTCGGAAGTTGAAACCAAAGGGGGCTTCCTGGTTCGCGCTGTCGTCAGTTTTCGCACGGACCTGGAAAAAGGAGGGACACGTCGTTTTCGGCTGCAGCACACGCCCGGCCGGGGAAACGCCGACCCCTCACCCGCCAAAGTGACCCTGCTGCCGCCGGCCGACGGCGTGGCCGTCCTGGCGGCCAATCGGTTGCGGGTCCGCGTGCCTGCCGGCGACCGGTTGTTTTCGAATCCGAAACAAGTGTCCGAGGTGTCCCCGCCCCTGTTGGCCGTGGCCCGCGGGGAGAAGCCGGGGGACTGGTGCCTGGCCGGCTCGCTGCGTTCGGACACCGCCCTGCGGGTAGTGGCTTTGAACACGAAGTTGTTGGAGGCCGGCCCGCTGTTCGCTAAATATCGCGTTGAATACGTGTTCGAAGAGGGCCTTCAGTACATCGTCGTGCTCACCGTGCGGCACGATGAGCGGTATGTGACCATCGACGAGTCATTTGGCGGACTGGAACCCCGCCACGAGGTGTACCTGCGGCTGGATCTCACCCCGGGATTCGACCCGGACCAACGCTCTGTCATGAGCAATGGTGGCTACCACGCCCAGGGGTACAACGGCGGCTTTGACAAAAACACGGGACCCGATGGACGGCTGCCGTTCGAGTTGGGGCTGAACCGGCCCAACTCCATGGGCGTCATGCGGTCCGCGTCGTTCTACAAAGACGCCGGGCCGCACGCGCTGCTGATTTCCCTTTACCGGTTGCGGGATTGGAAGACCGCCGGCCGCCATGTCTGGTACGGCAATACCGGGCCGGGCAACCTGAATTTTTATGCGCGGGGGAAGGAAAAGTTTCTACAGACCCGCCTGGAGGGCGGCCGCCGCCACTGGGCGCTGGCGCTAATTCCGCGGGAGGAACAAAAGCACGTGCGGATCACGCCCGGCGGCCGCGGCCGCGGGCCGGCCGGGGGGCCGGAGGTGCGTCTGTGGCAGAAACTCGGCGACTTCAGCCTCAACCAGTTCAAGGACTGGGTCTTCGACTGGGACGAGCCGCTCCAGCCGCGGCTGTTTCCCGCAGGTCCCAAGATTAGCTACGAGCAATGGCAGAAGGCCTACGGTATGGAAGCGTTGTGGTGGTTCCTCAACGCGATCGTGAATTTCCACTGGGACTTTTCCGCCGAGGTCGGTCCACCGAGCTACGGCCTGATGCCCGACTTCTTCGGTAACTACGAACGCAGCCGCGGGGATTGGACCCCGGAGCAACGCGCCCACGTCCGCGCCATTCTGCTGTTCCTGGCCTATACCGCCGAGGACGACAACAACCTACCCCACCACAGCATGCTGGCCGGCCAGCCTAACTTTGTGATGCAGGTCAAGCAGACGATGGCCATCGCCTGCGGTGTGTTCCCCAATCATCCGCACGCCAAGCGCTGGCGGGATTCGTTCGTCAAATTTTACAAAGAATGGCTGGAAGTGTACGGCCGCACGTCCGACGCCGAGCACAACGCATTAGGCGGGCGCTGGACAGAAAACATTGCCTGCTATAGTGGCACCTCGCTGCAGGCGGTGCTGCGTTGTGCCAAAGGGCTGGAGATTCACGACGGCACGGACTTGCTCGACCATCCGATGCTGCGCGACTGGCTGGGGTGGTATCTGCAGTCGTTCATGTCGCCACACAGCGGGGCGCGGCGCGTGCCGCCGGAGGGCGCACACGCCGGTGCCCTCGCCGTAGGCGGCCCGTACTGGAAGGACCTCTTCGAGACTGCTCGGCGGCTGAAGCAGACGGCGCCCGAGTTGAGTACACAAATGCAGTGGATCGAGACGGCCGGCAAGGCGGGGCGAAAACCCAACCTCAAATCCGTGCTCATCCGCGACTACGGACCCGTGTTCCGCCACGACTTCGGCGGGCCGCGCGAGGCTTACGCGCATCTGATGCAGCTTGGGGGCCGCTACAACTATCGCTGGAGTATGGGGCACGGCACGGTGTATTACGGAGCCCGCGACCAAAACTGGAGCTATAACGGATCGGAGGCCAATGGCGATTCATTTAACGCCAGCGGCGTGAGCATGTTCTCGGTGGGCGGCCAGGGCCTCGGCTGGCATGCCAGCGACCAGCCGCTGTACGACTTCGGCTTTGCCCAGTTTTATCGCGCCGTGGCCGATCCCAAGTTGGCGGAGAAAACCGGCTACCTCTCCCGCGGTCTGCTAATGCTGCGCGATGAGGGTTTGATGATTTACGACGACGTCCGCGAAAACACCGCCGGCCAATTCAGCTGGAACAACAGCGGCAACCTCCCTCACATTGCGCAGCTTTTGCCCGGAGCGGTCCCGGCCGGGGATTCGACAGAGAGCACCCGCCATTATCGGGGTAAGGGTGATTTTTTGACGCTCGTCTCGCCGCTGCCGCGAAAGGCGCGACGCACGCCCTTCGGTGCGGTCATTGGCGATTCAGAATACGTGCTGTGGTGCGATCGGCCCGTTGTTCATGCCGACCGGCAACTGGCCTTCCGCGGCAGCGTCGGCTATGCGCGGGCGGGCGAATTGGCATTGTTCGAGGGCACAGAATTACGGCTGGGAAAATTTTCCATCGCCCGCGAGGGCGGCGATTTCGGCATCAGTGCCGCCCTGCGGGGTCGCCGCGTCATCGGCCGCTTGGCCGGCCGCCGTGGCGGGCGAGTCCACATCGCACCGCCTGTCGCTTTCGATTCCAAACACGTCAAGGCGACTTTGTCCGGACGCGGCCTGCCGGTTGTTGTAGACGAAGGCACGATCCACTTTGCCGTGGAGGTGAAGCAAGCCGACGGCACCCGCGAATTTGCGATCGACCTGGGGCCGGTACGCTGACGTCCGGCGTCCTGTCGGCCGTGTTAACAATTCAGCATTTCTGCGGTTAGGCAGTTAGATGGCCCATCGTGTGGGCATCAAATCCGCCAGATTTCCGAGATCGAACGATGAGGAGTGTGCCGCCGTGAGTAAATCAAAGAAAAATAGGGTCTTGTTGCATCGGATCCTTGCATCGCCGGAATTGACTTGGATGTTTTGGGTACTGTTGTTATCGGGGCTGGCCGGGATCGAGAGGGTGGTTGGGCATGAACGATCCGCTCTCGACAATCTGGTAGACAACTCGATTCTGGTGGTCGGGCTTGCGGGTGCCATGCTCCTTTGGGCACTATCGTTTCGCATCCCCATGCGGAACGCGGCCGAGCCCGGCGTGATGCTGCTGCGGATCGCCCTGACGTGGTTGATGGCCCCCGTTGCGGGCCTGGTCGCCGTAACGGTAATCGCCGACGATGTGGATGGGGGCCTGCTGCTACTTCACCCCGTTTGGATCGGCTGCCTGCTGGCCGTCGTCGTCGTGCCTTTAACGGCATTGTGGCGAACTTACAGGCCAAGTTCGATTCGCTGATCAGCGAATCGAATCCGCGATGTTGCGGCATCGCTGGGCCACAACCCTCACCCGGGCTGTTGGTGCCTTTGATGGCGCCGCTGCAGAACTAAAAACTGCAAACTTGGACAAATCCCGGCGACACAAGGTCTGAGCAAAATAGAACGGCTCACACATCACGAAGTCAAAAGCACCTGCGAGCCGCGTCTCTTTCAAAGCGGATAAAACACAAGGGGAAAGGGTTATTGACGAGCGGAGCGGCGCAAAATGCGGCGCAGATGATGCAGAATCCGG
>JAYGDO010000178.1:0-11123 GCA_046582885.1 Pirellulales bacterium
AAGACTCGCGAGATACCGGTTCTCGCGCGCGACACTGGTTTATCGTCGGACGATGGCAGGAATACGAAGGCGAAAGCCGGGCAAACCTGTTGACGCCTGCCGCTTACCTGGGGCGAAAAGCTCGGCATCGGCGCGTTTTGCGGCTGCATGCTCGGGGCGAAACTGCGATTTGTGCTGGCCTACGGGGATGCCGGCGCCGGCGGGCACGCGTGGTTTTCGGGTGGGAAAACGGTCATGTGCGGGCTGGCGGGCGGATACCTGGGGATCGAATTGGCGAAATGGTCGCTCGACATCCGGATCAAAACTGGCGACAGTTTTGCCATGCCCGTGGCGATCGGCCGGCTCGGCTGTTTCCGCGCCGGCTGTTGCTTCGGCCGGCATTCAGTACTCCCGTGGGCTGTTAGTTTCCCGCGCTACGGCGACGACCTGCCGCGACACCCGACTCAGATCTACGAATTTATCTTTCACGCGGCCGCCGCGCTGTACGTCCTTTGGCACCACCGGTTACTGCAGGGGCAGCTTATCAAGGCGTATATCATCTGCTACTTGGTCTATCGGTTTTTCAGCGAGTGGGTCAGGCCCAAGCCGCAAGCCTGGTGGACACTGACGATTTATCAATGGGCGGCCTTGGCTTTGTTGCCAATCTTTGTTTTCTTGTGGTATTACGACGCGCGGCAACTAAAGAAACAATCGATACCAAACGGCGCAGTTTCATGAAAAACCGGCCCAGGTACGGACTGTTTATCACCGGCACGGACACTGGCGTCGGCAAATCGTACGTTGCCGCGTTGATTGCGCGGCGACTCGTGGCGGCGGGAAACCGGGTCGGCGTCTATAAACCGGTGGCGAGCGGCTGCCGTCGGCTGGGAACGGAGTTGATTGCGGACGACGCACAACTGCTTTGGGAGGCGGCCGGGCGGCCGGGCGCGTTGGACAACGTGTGTCCGCAACGTTTCGAGGCTTCGCTTGCTCCGCATCTGGCGGCACGGCAGGAGGGCCGGGCGGTCGACACCGACTTAATACGCGATGGAATATGTAATTGGTCCGATCGTTGCGATATCGTGCTGGTCGAGGGAGCCGGCGGTTTAATGTCGCCGCTGAGCGACGACGACTACAATGTCACCTTAGCGGAAGAATTCGCTTATCCACTAGTCGTCGTTGCCGTAAATCAGTTAGGCGTGATCAATCAGACGCTGCAGACTTTGATCGCTGCGGCGGCCTACGGCGACGGCATCCCTATCGCAGGGGTTATACTCAACAACATCGCACCGCAAGCGGATCGCAGCGGGGAATCAAATCGCTGCGAACTCGAAGCGAGGTGCGTCCCGCCGATCCTGGACGAGCTTAAATTTAATGCGACGGAATTCACTTCCGACATAGATTGGGCTAACATCGCGACAGCTATTTAAACGCGGTTTTACAGATAGCCCGTGAAGAGGCGACGATGAACTTTGCGAAATTCGGCAGCGATCCGCACTGCGCAACATTGTCGCGACTGATCGAGAGCAGCGACGATTGCCAAATTGTCTATCACGCTGATGGTGTACGAAACGATTTGTTCGATACGACGATGGACGCCGTTTTGGTCGGGTTTGTCGAGGACGAAACGGAACTTCGTGCGCTGATCCGTCATTTAGCCGAATTCCGCAAACCGATTGTGCTCTCTCATCCGGCTAATCTGTCGTTGTTGACGCATTACGAAATCGAGCATACCACAGAAAACTTGCGCGTCCCCATCGTCCCCGTATGGCCAGATTGCGATCAGCCGGCGATTGACGCCCTGATTTCGACGGCGGATCCCACAAATCAATCCGACGCCGAAGGGATTGGCACAGTCGAACAAGCCCGGATTGCCCGCTTCTCGAATCAGACGGATTACGAATCGCTGCTGCGTCAATTTGCCTGCGACATGGCCACCATTCGTCCGCTGGTTGGCGATCTCAGCAGCGTCGGCGGGATGTCACTGAATCCAACCGGGAAAATGGGCGTGCCGACCAACGTACAAATGACCGGTCCCCGAGGAATTCTCGTTCATTGGTCGGTGGAGCCGTTTCAGCGGGATGCCGGCACAACGATTTCGATTAATGGTACAAATGGCGTCGCAAAACTGACGATCGCTGATGGTCAACATACCCTTGAAACTCGTCTCACCGGCACCCCAGCCCGAACAGAGTCCTGGGATCGAACCGCCATCGAACGGAGTATGCTTGACGGATTGCGCAAAAAGCTGACTCCAGCGGCCGCAACTGCGGCTACCGTTTCGCGGCCACGGTGGGATGATGCGACCCGCAGCCTGGAACTGGCCGAAGCGCTGGAAAAAAGCCTAAAAAAGAAACGGCTGGTCCACTTAAATTATGAAGGGCGCGGGGAAGCGAACGCCTTCAAAGGCACGATGGCCTCGTTGGGCTGCGCCCTGTTGTGCGGCGGAATGCTACTGATGATCGTCACCGCAGTGTTATCGAGAGTGGCCGAAGTCCAGCAGTGGGGCGGGGTCTCGTCCGCATTGAGCGTTATCCCCTACCTGCTGCTCGCCACGTTGGTCATTTTTCTTCTCGTCCAATTGCTCCGTTTCGTGATCCCCGTGAAAAGCGGGGATGGTTAGGTAGATTTTGTAAGATTAGGGGGTTAGTTTCGACACACTGCGCAGTCGCGTGAGCTAGAGTTTCCTAATTCCTTAACAGGATGCTTGCGGAAGAACGGGATTCCGCCTAAGTTGAACTTCCGACCCCGAAACACACGTATTTTTAGGAGTATTTTTCATGGCGAAAAGCGAAGCAAAAAAAGAAGAAGAAACCCCCCAAGCGGAAGAAGCGCAAAAACCGGCAGCTGAGCCGCAAGCCGCACCGCAGGCCCAACCGCAGCAACAGCAACAAGTTGTTCGGACTCAGGTCAAAGTCGATGACGACAGCGCGGTCACCAGTTATGCGAATTTCTGCCGCGTCACGGGCACGCCCGAAGAACTAATCATCGACGTCGGTCTAAATTCTCAGCCAATCGGTCCACAAACCGAGTCGATCCGGATCAACCAACGCTTGGTGATGAACTACTTTACGGCCAAGCGACTGCTCGCCGCGCTGCAAATGTCGGTCCAACGGCACGAAGCGGCCTTTGGCGTTCTGGAAACTGACGTGCAGAAGCGCGTTCAGCCGGCCGTTGCCGCCGCCGCTCAGGCTCAGGCTCAGGCTCAGGCTCAGGCTCAGGCTCAGGCCCAGCGATAACGCAGGTTTTAGCCTAAACCAATTCAAACGGGCGGTCGTGCTGCTTCGGCACGGCCGCCTGTTTTCTTGCGCGGATCATGCGTTGGTATTCTCGGACAGGTCGCCATCCGGCCACCAGTACTTCTTTGGCAACGATGCGAAAGCGACAATAACAGCCTGACTGAGCAAAAATAGCAGCAACACCGACAAACGGCCTTCGGTAAATCCGTACGTGTGCTTGCCGATACTCAATTCGTTGACACCAAACCATGACCAAGTCGTGGCGATGTTTCCGACTACGGACAACACCGCCAGACCGCGTTCCTTGACCAACCCACCCCAGCGGGCATGCAACACAACGGCATTCCAGAGCACGATAATCAGTGCGCCGTTTTCTTTAGGATCCCAACCCCAAAATCGCCCCCACGAGTCATCGGCCCACAAACCGCCAAGTACGGTGCCAATGAAGCTGAAGATGATCGCAAAACATAGAATGCCATAAATCATCCTCACCAGTTCTCTGGCAAACTGGGGAGAAACATCTGGAGTAAAAGCCGCTTCGCACCGCCGATATCGCTCCTGCGACATTCTCTCGCTAAACGTCGGCAGAATTCGCTGACGACAGAATTTGGCCCCCCAGGGCACCACCAATCCACGCGCGATGTAAACCAACCCCAACGCGCCGGCCAAAAACGTTGATGCGTACCCCAAGGTAATGCAAACGACATGCGTGGTTAACCAGAACTGCGTATCCAAAACCGCCTGCAAAACCGTGAACGTATCGCCGTCCGTCGCCAGCGCCGATGCAATCAGCAGCGTTGGGAACCCCGACAACGCCGCCACCAGATTTCCTACGCCAAGTCTAAAGAGCGCTTCCAGTACCATACCGAATACCACGCAGGCCCAGCCGATAAACACCGCCGATGAATACAGGTTGGTTACGGGGGGCCGCCCGGAAATGTACATCCGACAGACCAGCGCACACGTGTGCAAAGCAAACGTAAACACAATTAGCCAAAAAGCGGTGCGGTTCATCGCCGAGGTAAAGCCAAGCCCGGCCAGCAGAGCGATCACCAACGCGACGATATAAAACACACAACTGACGCCAAATGGGTTGAAGTCGTTGAACCACTCTTCAAACTGATAAAAACTGCCAAACCGGAAGGCGACGATGCCGCCGATCCATGAATCACCCGGCCGCAGCTTTTCGGGATCAAGTTTGCCGACCGAGTCTTCATAAGCGGCAAGCTCCCTGTTGAAGGCGTCGGCATCATCTTTGCCGTAGGCTTCCAGCGCGGCAACCAAATGCTTGGTGACGGGATTGAGCGGAGGCAGTTTCATCTGGCCGTGCAACGTCATGGCATCGCCCGTGATTTCGATCTGCAATGCCGACTGCAGACGCGCGCGGGTAACCGCGACCTGCTGCTCAATGACTTCCTGCACATTCGCGAACCCGGGCGGCAGGTTGCCTTCCTCGAGACCCTTGAGCAAAAAGTCCACTTGGCGGTCAACCGCGTCCTCCGGCAGCTGCGGCTGCATCCGGCGAACCATTTGCACCAGCATCAACCGCCGGATCGCAGCCGGAGTGGTCGTTTTGTCCGCATTGAACACTTCCCGGCTTAACGTTTCGGCAAATTCGTCGGCCGTCGTGTCACCATGCCGATGGGCGTACACCAAAAGAGCGTTCTGCACTGCGGCGGTCGGCAGCGGCACCCAGCTACCCGGTTCACTATTGCTGGGCACCGGCAACGGATACCGCGCTTCGCCGATTTTCTGCGCCTGCTCAAGCAGGTTGTACAAGTATCCAGAGTCCGTCACTATCTCCGGCTTCGGCAGCACAAAGGCCAGTTGCATGTGGCGGAAGAAGGCCACCTTTCGATACAACTCGCTGACCTTTTTCTGATAGATGCTCAAGCTGTACTTATCTTGGCCCGCGGCACGCTCGACTTCCGCGTTCGCTTTGGCGAGTTCCTCAAGCCCATCCGCCAGTTCGTTGTACGAATATGCCAGACCCGGACGTTCGTGCAAATCAAAAAGATTAAGTACCTCCTGGTTCTCAATCCGAAACACCTTGTGTTCGAGGGCGCGAGGGGAATCGGACATCACGTCTAGCAGCCACACGATCGCCGGTTGCCGCTTCGAGACAATTTTGTGGACTTGGAACTCAGCCACATCCTTACCCAAACCAGTTTTATCCACGACCAAATTAATCAGCTTCGGCACATCGCCGTTAATCGCGGCCAAGTCGCTAGCGGCCAACCGGGACCATTGCCTCTGGACATCTCGCGAAATGGCGGCCCAGTTCTCTTCCAGTTCGTGCGGTTTCATGACCGCCTTAAATGTGGTTCGGTCAGAGATCTGCTGCAGACTGTTGCGGGCAAGCGTATCAAAGGGCATCACGCGACCGAGGTACACGACCGGATTGCGGCCAAATCGACGAACCATCAGGCCGTCACTACGCGACGGCAGCGCGGCCCAACAGGTGTAGGCCATCGCCGCACCGACGACGACCAGTGGAAACACAATCGCCCTCGATTTTTCTCCCTGGTAGCGGTCACGCTTAAGAAAACGAATGAGCACCGGAACGAAATGCGCCAGCAGCCCCATGCCGACAATCATGCAGGCGGTATAGGGAATCATCCAGCCAATATTGCTGACGACACTGAGCGTGGAAGCTTCTTTGCCATCTCCCAGAAAATGATGGCCGCTTTGGTAAAACGTATCACCGGCGTACCGAAGTGGATTATTCATCCAGACTTTGACTTTGTCGCGAGTTTCCGCCGTCACCTGGTTAACAACCTTGATATCCGACTCGTAATCGCTGGGCGTTCCGCTTTCGCCCTTTCCCGTCCCCATGTAGTTCTTGCGGCGGGTGTCGATTAGCTGCACGACGTAATCTTTATAGATACGCTTAAACCGCAGAGCGATGTCGTAGGACGCCCCCTTGGCCGTGACCGTTTGACGATGAACGGGCCGCTCGTCGAAAAAAGTCGCGCAAAAGTACGTGCCGACTTCCGTTCCGGATTCTTTATCGATGAGGGTCACATAGACCGACGGGCGATCCTGCTCGGATTCCGTGCCCGTGCTACGCGGCGCCTCGACTCCCGCCAGATGCACACCCAGTCCGTCTGTGGCAATGTTTGTGTATGACGGATCGGCCTGCGATGCTTCTTTGGCGGTGATCAGATTGTTGTTGTTTGTACGTGTATTTTCCAGAAACTTTTCGATCTTCAAATCGAACGGAATGTTTTCGTCGCTGATTTCATTTCCCGCGGTCAACCAACTCGCAGGGAGGGCGATAACTTTGTCGGTGTCGTCGCCGCCTCGATCTACAAAAACGAGCTCCGTCGTCCGCATGTCTTCGCCATAGTTTCTGACTTGGCCTTCCTCAAGCGTCATTAACGTCTCAACGTTCGCCTGGCTGACCAGTACTTCGCCCGCCATCATCAGCAGCAACCCCGCATGAATGACGACGATTCCGCCGCGGCGTTTGAAAATTAGCGACGAGGCAATTTGCAGAACACCGGCGGCCAGCAGCGACTTGAGCAGCTGCCAAAGAATTCTCATGCCCGCTTCGTAGAGCATGGCGTCTTTGGCGATCCACAGCCACGCCGCCAGCCAAACAAGCGGCGCGAGGATGATCGCGGCAATCCAAAACTCGACGCGACTGGCAAACCCTCTGGCAGCCAATGCAACTAATCCCGCAATCCCGGCAACCGCTATCAACGACATGGAAATCTGAACGCCCCGCCAAACCGCGTTGTAAAGCGCGGCGTTTTCATAAAACGAAACCTCCTGAGCGCCTTGCTGGCCGTGCCCGCTGTAAATCACGCCGAAGGTAAGGACAAAGCCGACGACCAGAACTATCAGCCCAATGACCAACCGCTGGCCCTTGGCCTGAATCTTGAAACGTATGGAATGCGCGGCAAGCAGGTTAACGATCAGCGCCATGCCGATCAGAGATCCGCCGGGAAACATGAACTCGTGCCGGTACATGCAGAAAATGGCCGTCACCACTCCGTAGGTACCAATCACCAAAGCGATGACTTCACGCAGCACCGATTTACGAGCGATGTAGTAACACAATCCCGCGATGATGGGTGTGGCCAACAGCGCGACCAGGGCAAAATAGCGACCCTTTTCCCCCATTTCCATGGCCGGGAACCACGCCGGCGGGAACAGATGATCGACTTGAATCCAGGCGATCCCCATCGGCGGCCGGAAGTACACTTTGGTCGCCTGCCACATATCCATGTGCGCTTGGGCGAGCGTGACCACCAAAATCATAAAGATGGCCACCGAAAACAGCACGACCGTGATTTTTAAAGAGGCTACCGCCGCCAACATCTCGCGAACCACTTGCGCCGCGCCAAACTCGGCCGTTGCCGCACGGCCTTGAGCCGCCCGCCCCGCGGCTCCTCGCGGTTGTGCATCCGTTGCCATCAGATGTGATATCCTTGGGGCCGTTATTTGAATCGCATCGATTCAGAAAATGCCTTGAAGTGATCCCTTTCCCGCCGCGCAAGATCCGCATCGCCCCGCAATTTGATAAACCAGGACTGACCATCGGCGACGACCCATGCCAGGAGAATTGCCTCCTGACGGGACTTATCTTCGGGGCTAACCAACTCGAGATAGCGGCCTTCTAGCTCGCCAATTTTTATCGGCTCGAAACTGGCCTCCAGATCGGCCGCCGCAATTGCCGCCAGGCCAACCTGTCCCCGCCACCGGTTAACGTTATCCAGATCAGAACCGCCGGCGGACGTCACGGTAACCTCCGCCTTCTCATTCTCTGTACCCGCAATCACGTAATTGGCTTTGCGCATGACCGTCAGTGATCTTGCTTGCCACTGTTCGGGAACGTCACAGTCGAGAACCCTCTTATCAAAACCCGCTAATTCTCCTGCCGCCGGAGGCCTCCCCCCGCCGAAACCCGGAACGCCCGCGTGAACACCGTCAAGGTTGCCCCCGCGGGCGGGGCGACTCATGCCCGATCTTGCGCTGTATTTCCCCACGTATTCGACAAAAGACACCGTTTGTTCACCGGCTTTGAATTCGGTTACCTCGTTTTGCAACTCTTGCAGCGCGATTTCGCGTAGTCCCATTTGTCTCCGCCAACGATTGATATTGGACAGCAGCATTTGATCCCGCTCTGCTTCCACCAAGGCCAGTCGCGTCACCCGCATCTCCAGTTGCTCGCCGGCAGCCGGCACGAGGATTGTCGCGAATCGAATGCCGCCACCGCCACCCGGCAATTGCTTCCAACCGCTAGGCAACTTCCACGTCGGCTTCAATTCCTTGAAGCGAACCGTTTCCAAAAATTCAATGTATTTGCCCTTAACACCGGCGACCCGATCTTTGCCGCCCACGATCAGGAAGAACCAACCAAAATCGCGGCCATCGGGAACTGCGGCTGCCAGCATTCGATCCGGATCGGGGACCTGCCCGCTCCGCTTTCCGATGAGTTCTTCAAGCACATGCTGCTTGTCGACCTCGTATACTTCGACGGGATCGACGTTGCCGCACCCGGCCATCAGCAGCAGGCATACTTGCACAGCAATGCCGAGGGCTCCGGCTCGAACCAAAGAGTTCTTCCGCATGGGACTCATCCCGAATCTGGGTGCAAGGTGGCCGGCGGGAATCCGAGGGCGGGACGGCGATGGCCGGCTGGCCGAACTTCGGGGCATCGATCGCCTTAGTTATGCATCAGTCCACTGTCGAACGCGTCATTATAGGCAATGGGCGGGAATTTGGTACACCGCTGTGTCCGGGCGACGGTAGATTCTTTAATCTGCTTGCGATCAGACTCTATCTTCAACACAATGATGTCCCGGCAGCGTGTATATCTCGCCGAATGGACCGTTGAATCGCAGAGGGCCAACATGCAACGCGCAGCAGCATTCATCACGACAGTCGCATCGTTTTCGTTCCTCATGGCCGCGTCCGCCCTGGCCCAAACCAAACAAGCCGACTACTACCGCATCATTCCTATCGCTATCCCGGATCACGTGAATCTGGAGGCGGGGGCGATTGAATCGATGCCGGACGGGCGGCTGGCCGTGTCAACTCGGCGGGGCGATATCTATTTGGTGGACGGCGCCTTCGACGACCCGCCACAGCCGATATTCGAACGCTACGCCCGCGGATTACACGAGGTGCTCGGCTTGGCCTACCGCGACGGTTGGCTATACGCCACACAGCGGTGCGAAGTAACAAAACTAAAAGACGAAAACGGCGATGGCCGCGCAAACCTTGTCTATACCGTCAGCGACGATTGGGGAATCAACGGCGACTACCATGAATACGCCTTTGGTTCGGATTTCGATCACGACGGAAACCTGTGGGTGGTGCTTTGCTTAACCGGTTCCGGCAGCGCTGCGGACGTGAGCCACTTCCGGGGCTGGGCGGTGCGCGTCACGCCCGACGGCAAAATGATTCCCACCTGCAGCGGCATCCGCAGCCCCGGCGGCATCGGCCTGAACATCGCGGGCGACGTTTTTTATACCGACAATCAAGGACTCTGGAACGGCACGTGCGGACTAAAACACCTCAAGCCCGGGTCGTTTCAGGGCAATCCCTCGGGCAACAAATACTATGCGTTGACCGACGCAATTGGTCCTCGACCCGCCAACCCGAAAGACGGAAGCCGCATTCACGTCGAAGCCAAGCGAATTCCCCAACTCGTGCCGACCGCGATTCTATTCCCGTACAAAAAGATGGGGCAGTCGGCCAGCGGCGTTGTCGCCGACACGACGAGCGGAAAGTTCGGACCCTTCGCCGGACAAGTGTTCGTCGGCGACCAAACTCACAGTACCGTCATGCGGGTGTTCCTCGAAAAAGTGAACGGCGTTTATCAGGGTGCCTGCTTCCCGTTTTTGGGCGGCGTTGGCTCCGGAACACTCAGCATGCGGTTCACCGACGACGGGTCGATGTTTGTGGGGGGCACAAACCGAGGCTGGGGATCGCGAGGAAACAAACCGTATTCGCTGGACCGCATCGTCTGGACAGGGAAAACTCCGTTCGCAATTCACGAAATGCGCGTCCGGCAAGATGGTTTTGAGTTAACGTTCACCGAACCGATCGACCCCGCGACCGCGGCGCGCGTTAGCTCGTATCAACTTTCCACGTATACCTATATCTACAAATCGGGGTACGGCAGCCCGGAAGTCGATCACACCAAGCCAAACATCAAGCGGGCCGTAGTTGCGTCGGACGGACGCTCCGTGCGGCTGATGGTCGATGGCCTTCAAATCGGCCACTGTCACGAACTTCATTTGCCGGGACTTAAATCAAGCACAGGACTCTCGCTGCGACATCCCGTCGCGTATTACACGCTGAACGAACTTCCCAAAGACCCGGCAATTGCGATTGCGGGCCAGCCGTATGTGCTGCGGGACATCGCATTTAACCGCCAGCCCGACGCCAAGTGGCAGGGCCGCGTCCATTACCGCGCCGTGGGCCAAACACCTTTTCAAAACGTGCCGCTGCAGGCCGCGGCGGACGGCTTTTTTCAGGCGACCATTCCATCATCCGGAACCGCGCAGCCGTTCGAATTTTATGCTGAATTTCAAGAGGAAGGCCAGCCCGTCTCCCGGTTTCCTCTCAGCGGCGCAACCTCGCCAATCAAAGTCACACTGGATTTGGCGCCGCCGTCGGCCGTGGCCAAACTGGGCGCTGAGAATGTCAACGATTATTCGTTAACACTCAATTGGGAGGCCGCCAAGGATGATCACGGCATCGCCGGTTATCGCGTTTTTCGCGGAGCGGAAAAGGACTTCACCTGCGATGACAATTCAGCGCTCGTAACGGTCACCGACAGCGTGCTGCAAACGGTCGACGATGAACCTCCGTCCGGGAAGACTGCCTGGTATGCCGTACAAGCGCTCGATAACGCCGGCCGGAACGGCGCGGTGGCCTATCTGGAAA
>JAYGDO010000417.1:0-26979 GCA_046582885.1 Pirellulales bacterium
GCATCGATTTTGGCTTTACGCCGATCTTTTACCGGTTTGTTGCTACCGCACGCTTCGTTTTGACGGCGTTTCGTTGTCCGCCCTGATTTCGTAACGGCAGTGACGAGTGAAGAAACTGTCGCGCAAAAAAACGCGGACCCAATCGTGGATCCGCGTTTATTAATTTACGACGATGGTCGCGGCAGGACGAACAATACAAACATCACTCGTAAGCGGTCGGGTCGCCTCACGGCGTCAATCCAGCTTTGACACGGTACCCGGTGTTGGTACGCCCTGCTTTGCGGTGTTGCCGTGCTTCGCTTCGTAGACAAGCACGTTGATAAAGTTCTTTCCTTCGCTGTAGTCGTTTCCTGAAATATTCTTGATGTTGCCTTTGAGTGCCGCCAGCATCTCGTCGGACGTCTGTTCGATTGTGGTGTACTCGTCGTATGTGATATATCCACCCTTCTTGGCGCGTCGTGCGAACAGTTCTTGCATCGCATCACGGTGCGCGGCGTATTGATCGTTCATCAGCGCCAGCGGCCATTTGATTTTTCCGGTGACCGAGTCGACCTGTTGCGAGTTTGTCCGCTTGGGCCGCTGTAGTTGGCTGTAGCGAAAATATCGTTCCTGGTTCTCCGCGCGGCGAGCGGCCTTTTCTTCGGGCGTACCGAATTGATTGTGCCGATAGACTGCCCGCATCTGGAAATAGGTATCGGCTGTTTTGAGTTGGTTGTCTAATTGCCGACTGCGAACTTCGGTAAAAGTCAGCGCCGTTTTGGAATTCGTGAGATTGGCGTGTGCCCGTGCCCTGATGAGGCTGGACAAGCCGTACGCATGGCTTTCTGCGACGGTCGCGGCTCGGTAGCCACCGCGAACAAATACCACGGGGGAGTATTGGCCAAATGCCGAAGATGTTGCAAAAACACTCATGAATGCGAGCGACAGGCATATCTTATACATGGTTGAAACTCTCCCTGATTGAGACCTAAGGTGAGGCTGGTAATACGCGTGCCTCGTCACGGCTTAAATAAGAACGCAAGTCCGATGCCAAACGTGAGAAACGACGTTGTAAAATGTTTTGTATTAATAGGTTACAGAAAAAATTGCCCATCTTTGGTTTGTGCCACGTACGGGTTATCTCCGTAAGGCGCGCCAGCCTGAGACGTGGCGTCTCGATTTGAGGCACAGCGGGCCGTTCGGCGACGCCAGGGTGCGGGCGTTCTTGGAGATGTTTACCCGCAACAGCGAAAGCGGCGACCGCCTTCAAACAAAAAGCAATTCCCGCTTCGCCAGTCGTACCAAACGGCAGCTCACCGACGACCAAAGACTGGCCCAGAACGGCCAACATTCGGTTGTGGTTTGCCGTCAGACTTCCGGTTCATTATTTGACCGTGTGTTCAAGAGAGATCGGCTCAGCGGAGCCGTCGGCCGTCACTTTCAAGGGCAATTTCCAGACGACGCTGCCGACCTTGCACAAGCCTTCGCCGCCTTCGCGACAGTAGAAATAGCGCAGCCCGACTTCGATTTGATCTTCGCCGCTCTCTGTGGTTAGCGGCAGTTCAATTTTGAATTCGGTTGTACGATCAGTCTTATCCAGAAGGACTGTCTCGCCGATCGCGCCGCGTTTAATCGGGCCTTGTTTTGCAGTGGCCGTCACTCGGTATTGCATCGGACCCAACGTGTTGATTTTCCACCCTTCGGGTAGCGCCAGTTTGACGGCCAGTTTGATTTTGCCTTTGCTACCCTTGGCTGAAATTTCTGGGACTTCGACACGGAGCGCTCCAGCAAAAATGGGTGTGGATTTCGGCGTGGGTGGCTTGGGCGCGGCGAGGCCTGTGAGCGTGAGCTTGCTGATTTTGTTCCCATCGTTCAGGTCGATTACCTGAATGTGGTGATTGTTTGTGTCGGCCACGTAGAGTTTACCGTCGGCATAGGTGATACCAGCTGGTTCGTCAAACACCGGCGTATCGCCTTTTACGGGCAAAGCCAGTGTCTTGCATACCTGCGTTTTTAAATCGATCGACTTGATTTTGCTGTTATAGGTATCTGCGACGTAAAGTGTACCATCGTGAAGCGTGACGCCGGTCGCGTGTTGTAGTAGCGCCCCGGTCGTATCTTCCGGGTCGCCGCTAAAAAAAACACGGCCCGGGCCATCTTTTGTTTTCAACGCCCCTTTGCCGTCGCGATCGCCAAAAACGAATAGTCGCCCGCTGGGCAATTCGGAAGTGCCGACAACGGTTTTCACTTCCTGTTTGGGATCGAAGGGCACGGCTCGGATCGAGCTACCTTCGGTGTCGGCCACGTAGAGCCACTCTTCGTCGCCGACCAGTCCGCTCGGCTGAGCGAACGCGCTGAAGCCCGACTCGCCGGGAAACTCCGGCAGTAACGGCCCGTCGACAATGTCTTCCCGCCCATTTCCGGCGTACGGACCGATTTCCTTTTCGTCGAGATCCATCCGCCAGATTTGATGCGGTCCAGCCATCGCGATGTAGAGCTGACCTTTGCGAGCCCACAGCGCCCAGGGGCTGTTGAGCGCTGTTTTCTTCGGTGGTCCAACCCAACGATCGGGAATCTGCAGACCTTGCACCGGATCGTTTACCACGCCGGGCCAAAGCCGTTCTCGCCGCTGATGACCCAGGCCCGCGATTGTCGTGACTCGTTTCCCCTTAAGATCGATTTTGCGGATTAGATGATTTTCGGTATCCGCCACATACAGCGTTTTGTCCAACACCGCGACGCCATGGGGATGATCGAACGACGCTTTGTCGAACGCGCCGTCGTCCGCGCCGATCTGGCCGGTACCGATGACATCTACCAGTTTACCGGCCAGATCGGTGACGACGATTCGATTGTGCCCCGTGTCGGTGATGTACAAACGGTTCGACGCTTCGTCGGCCAAAACTTTTCCGGGGAAACGCAAAGGGCCGGTTGTAATCTGTTCGAGATCGAAACGTAACGGCGACTCGTCCAGCAGTTTACGCTTCTTGTAATATGGGATTGCGTGTTTGAAAAACCGATCGAGCGCCTCGAAGGTGACTTCGCCACCATGTCCGGCGACCAAATTACCTTCCGGGTCGACGACGCGCAGTGCGGGCCAGCCGCTAATGCCAAACTTGCGCCATATGATATGATCCGCGTCGTTAACCACCGGGTGTTCGATCTCGTAACGAAGGATCGCCTGACGAATGTTTTCAGATCCCTTCTCCGTGTCGAACTTGGCCGAGTGTACGCCGATGACGACGACTTCGTTTGGATAGGCGCGCTCGAGTTTTTTTAGCTCGGGGAGAATGTGCAAACAGTTAATACAGCAATAAGTCCAGAAGTCGAACAGAACGAATTTGCCGCGGAGGTCCTTCATGTGAATCGGGCCGCCCGTGTTCAGCCATTCCTTGCCTCCGTCCAGCGACGGTGCCGGCTGACGTCGCTCGAATGGATGCTCCTCGCCGTCGGCGACGACTTGGGTCCTTTCGGCCTGGTTTCTTTCGGCTTGGGCCGCCGGTTTTTTACCGGCTTTGTCCGTCTGCCCTTTCGCGGGGTCGCCTTTTTGATCCGCTGTTGATTCATTGGTGGGATCCGCCGTCGCCGTTTCATCGTGGCCAACTTCATCGCAGCCAATTGATGCGATCACGATCGATCCCGTGACGAGGAAGCTGAGGACGAACTTTATCAAATAGTGGCGGCGCGGAGCGGTTAGCATTGCAGGTCCTTGTTGCTTCGGTGGCCCACTTCGGGAGTAATTCTGTCGGGAGATAGCATGCAATCGCCAAACATCGATGCAGCGGTCATCGTACCTTAAACGGGGCAAAATGGGAAACTGAAAGCACGAACACGTATTCGGACGGAAGCACAAATGCGGTACACGTGTTTGCGTGGCCGCGGCCGGACCTCGAGTACGTTCGCCCGCGCACTGCACGTGCACATCAGCAGCCGATTCCGAGCTTGGATTTTCACTACCGTCGTTTTAAATTCTGCCTCGCTGATGCCGCTTTCCTCGTTTCACCTTTCAAGGACTTGATGTTAAACTTACTTGGATTCAGTTGACGAATGAGAGGGGGTGGTGCTGTGCTGATTTCCTTCTTGTTTACCGGCAATGCACTGCAGTCACCGCTTGCATATTCAAGTTGACAGCTGAGCACAATAGACGGGGATCGCCAACGTGTTACGCAGAGCGTTGTTACTGGCAGCTGTAATGTCGTTTTTGGTTGTCACACAAGCCGACGCGGCCGAGTGGGCCGAGAAGATGTTCAATTCGTTGGAGTACGACTTTGGTGTACTAGCAAGGGGTGCGAAGGCCGAGCATCGTTTTCGCATTGAGAATCGTTATGAGGAGGAAATTCGTATCGAGTCGGTTCGTTCGAGCTGTGGTTGCAGCGAACCGAGGCTCACCAGCCGCACGATCGAATCGGGCAAGGCAATCGAACTGGTCACCGAATTCAACACGATCAAGTTCAAGGGTCAGCATTCGGCCACCATCACCGTGACGTTCGCGTCCCCGTTCAGTGCCGAAGTGCGGCTAAAAATTCAAGGATTTGTGCGCGGTGACGTGGTTTTTGAACCAGGCCGAATCGAATTCGGATCGGTCGAAACGAGCGATGGCGTGGAAAAAATTGTGCGGGTCTCCTACGCCGGCCGAGACGATTGGAAAATCGTCGACGTCCGCAGCAGCAACGAGAATTTCGAAGTTGGACTCGACGAGCAGCAGCGGACCGCCGGTCGCGTCGATTATGAGTTGCGGTTTCGACTCAAAAAAGGCGTCAAGCCGGGCTACATCAACGATCGTTTGACGCTGGTGACCAACGACCCGGAGCATCGCCTCATCCCGCTGGCGGTTGAAGGCCGCGTTACCGATGCGGTTAGCGTTACCGTCAGCCCGACGGTGTTGCGTTTGGGGAAACTCAAGCCCGGTCAGAGCGTAACCAAGCAGCTTGTTGTGCGGGGTTCGTCGCCGTTTCGCATCACGAGCGTCGATTGCGACGACGACGAGTGCTTTAAGTTCGTCCTGGGGAAAACGGCTCGTACGCTGCATTTGATTCCCGTCAGGTTCACCGCGCCGGACGAGACCGGGACGATCCACAGAGAAATTCAAATCACCGCCGAAGGCACGAGTGCGCGGATTCCCACCATCACGGCTCAGGCGGAAGTCGAGTAAGCTTCTCCCGCCTGATCGGGTCCAGCCCATGCTGATTCAGCACGACGCCGAAGACCGCTCAAACGACAACCGCCGGCGGTTGGCGGATGTCGAGCCGAAGGCGTTGCGGACGTTTACTTCGTCATTGGCTGTGTTGGACCGCAGCAGGGGTGCCTACCACTGGACCCCTGAAGGCCGCAAGCTGGCCGATTTTACATCCGGCGTGCTGGTCGCGAACCTGGGCCACAATCCAACGCGGTGGTGGCGTCGCGTGACCGATTACCTGGGACTCGGTCGTCTCAAGGAGGCCGGCGAGTACGTCGATGCGTTGGCATTGACGGCCTACAATGCCGTGACGGAAATCGAAATCGAAGCTTGCGAACGATTGCTCGGAAATCTGCAAAGCCAACCTGGTGGCGCGCGGATGCAACAAGTGCTGTGGGCGGCCAGCGGTAGCGAGGCGATTCAAAAAGCTCTTTGGACCGCGCTTGCGCGTCGCGAAGGCGAAGACATGATTTTAGCCACGCGGGGCGGATTTCACGGTAAAAAGGGACTGGCTGGAGCAACCACCGGCAGCGAGGAAGATTCCGAGCGCGACCCGCGGGTACGGTTCATCAGCTTTCCCATCGAAGATTGTCGCAGTCTAGAGCGCCGCCGCGAACCCATCAATTTGGCGCCCTACGAAGACGAATTGGTTGCGTTGTACAAAGAGCTCGGCTCCCGCATCTGTTGTCTGATCACCGAGCCGTATCTGGGCGGCGGCGGGTCGTATCATCCCCAGCCCGAGTATCTACAGCTGCTCGAGCGTTTCTGCCGAAAACACGATATCGTTTTCATTTTGGACGAAATCCAAGCCAACTTTGGGCGGACCGGGCCCATGTACGCGTTTACACATTACGGTCTCGAGCCGGACATCGTCTGCCTGGGAAAGGGACTGGCCAACGGTATCCCCGTCAGCGGTGCAGCGGGCCGCGCGGATCTGTTTGCTCGGATGAAATATGGCGAAGGTTCCGACACCTGGAGCGGCAATCCGCTGGCCTGTGCGGCGGTGCTGGCGACGTTGGACGAGTTCGAAACGACCGATGTGCTGAAGCGGGGAGCTGAGCTCTCGCGAGTCCTCGAATCGGGCCTTTCGCGGTTGACCGAAACGGACGCCGTTGCGCACGTGCGGGGAGAAGGCACGGTTTGGGGCATTGAGTGTGCTGCTGTGGGTGACGCCAGCGCGGAGGAAATCGCCGCTGCCTGCGTCAAGGCCTGCTATCTCGGCGATGACCGCGGCCGGGCGATTCACTTGCTCGGCCCGCTGGCGGGTAAAGTGCTCCGCGTCGCGCCTCCGCTGGTAATGCCGCCCGCAGAGGCGGAAGAGTATTTGCAGGCGATGTACTCGATTCTTTCGGCGCTCGGCTAGTGTCCTGCGTTTTCCCACAGGCCCCGAAGATTTCGCGCAATGGACCACGACAGCAACCACGTCGAACTTTCCTGCGCCTCGTGTGATTGGTCGGAAACTTGCGATCCGCCAGCAGTTGCGCGGTGGCTCAACTTTGCCAACCGCTTGCGCCGCGACCATCTGCCGGAATTGGAGATCATGCACGAAATTCTCCGCGGAGTTGCTGCTGAGCTCGGGTGTCCAGGCTGCGGAGCGACCGGTCTGGCTATGCGGCAGGTTTGCGACGCGGACTTCGATTGGCCCGAGGCACGACGGTGCGGGTCGTGCGGCAAACGGATCGATGTCGAACGCATTGCGGTTGTTCCGGATACCAAATTGTGCGTCGCCTGCCAGCAGTCCGGTGAGCGTGGCGAAACGCCCCCCGACGAGGTCGAATTCTGTCCGCGGTGTGGCGCAGCGATGGAGTTAAGACTTGCTCGCGGCGCTGGAATCGCTCGATACGTGATGCAATGTACGGCTCATCCCCCCTGCCGATCGCGGTGAACCAAAGGGTGGGACTGTTCGTACCAGAACGGGGGAGATTTCAATTGTTTGCCACTAAAACTGGGGATTCGCCATGAGACGCGTTGTGATGCTATGTGTTTTTTCCGCCCTGGTTGGCGGTGTGGCGGCGCGATTCCTGTTTTCGACCGCGAAGGTGGAAAACGGTAACTCCGGCAAGCGAGCGGCGGAGAGTCCGGACGAGTTCTCCGCTGGCGGGCGGGAAACGATTGTCGCGGACCGCCGTGGCCATTCAGCGGACATAACGTCAAACGGCGTATCGACAGCCGGCGGCGCGATCATGCCGGCGCGGGATTCGTTTCTCACGCCTGAGGAGCTCGTCAACGTTTCGATCTACGAAAAAGTAAATCGCAGTGTCGTGAACATTAACACCAAGACCGTGCGAGAGGATCCGTTTACGCTGTTTTTTGAGACGCCGGCCGAAGGCGCAGGCTCCGGATCGGTGCTAGACAAAAGCGGCCACATCCTGACGAATTTTCATGTGATTGAGGGCGCGCGTGACATTCAGGTGACGTTGTTCGATGGCCAAACCTATGAAGCGGTTCCGGTGGGTGTTGATCCTGATACTGATATGGCCGTGATCAAGGTCGACGCGCCGCCCGAGAGTCTGGTTCCGGTCGAATTTGGAACCTCGACGCACTTGAAAGTCGGCCAACGTGTGCTGGCGATCGGTAATCCATTCGGCTTCGAACGGACATTGACGGTGGGGATAATTTCTAGTTTGAACCGTTCCATTCGTTCGCGCAGCGATCGCCGGATAGGATCCATCATTCAAACCGATGCGGCGATCAACCCCGGAAATTCGGGCGGACCATTACTCGACAGCCGGGGCCAGTTGATCGGTGTCAATACAGCGATCTACAGCCGCACCGGGCAAAGCTCCGGCGTTGGATTTGCGATACCGGTCAGCGCGGTGCGGCGTGTGGTTCCACAGTTAATTAAGAACGGACGCGTCATTCGCGCGTCGATTGGGATCACGAAGATTGTCGAACACCCCGACGGCTTGGTCATTGCGATGTTGGCCGCCGCCGGCGCGGCGGAAAAGGCGGGATTGCGGGGTTTTCGATTGGTCAAACAGCGACGACGGGAAGGTCCGTTTGTGTACGAACGCCGATATTTTGACCGATCCGAAGCCGATTTGATCACCGCGCTAGACGGCGAGCGGGTAACGTCGGCGGATCAGTTTCAGGACATGATCGAATCTCGAAAACCGGGCGAAAAAATCGACCTGGCCATCGTCCGCGAAGGAAACGAAGTGAATCTGACCGTTACGCTGGAAGCCGGCGAATGACGATCAGATATTTAATCCCTCACCGAACGGCGACGAATCACACCGTCCCTTCGTAGAGCACCTCGCGTTTTTCGGAGCCTGGCGGGGCCGGTACAAGACCCCCGGCTTCGTCATTGACATTCACGACGCAATTTGGCACGCCCTCGGCATGCTTGGCCAGGATTGCTTCCATCGCTTGTACGGCTGCGACCACTTGGCGATCGGCGGACACATCGTTGTAAGTTAGTCCTCGCAACTCGCTCAGCCGCTGATCGCGATCGTCGGCAGGCCCGCCGAATTCAACGTAAGCGACTTCGCGGGCGAAGCGTTCAATGACCTCGACACCATAGCCGCGCTGCGTGCGTTCACCGTGTGGCTCAAAAAATTCGCCGTTGTAGTGGTTGTTAATTGAAATTTTGCGATCGATCGGCGTTTTACCTTCGATGGTGCACTCCACGCCCCGGCGGCGGCTATGGCCGTTCCAGACGCCGTTATCGAAGCGAAATTGTACTTCCTGTTCCACGTAACCTGGAAAGTTGTCGGGCGTAACCCAACTTGTGTGAATGTCAAACGCCGCTTCGCGGCCATCGTCATATTCGTACATGATCCGCAACTGCGTCGAATCCCAGGTCGGCCCGTCGCTGGGACCAACCAGTCCGCGTTGGCCGGTGCAGGCGACGCTTTTCAGTCGGCCGCCAAATGTAAAGTCGATCAACTTGAGATAATGGACCGCGACGTACGTTCCCGGGTTGCGGCCTTCAATCCATTCGGCGAACTGATCGCCCGAAATCTGTTTTGGCTCAAGCAGCGAGCAGTAACCACTGTTAACGTGCCGCAACTCGTCATCGACGACTAAGGTCCGCAGCTTTTTGTGATCAGGATCGTAGAGTTTGTGATATACAACTTTCGCCAATACGCCCTGTTCGCGACCGAGTTGTTCGAGTTGGTCCAATTCCTGTAATGAGAGCACAGATGGTTTTTCGACCAGCACGTGTTTTTTGGCTTCCAAAGCCGCGCAGGCCGAGCCACAATGTCGGTTGTCCGGCGTGGCGACACAAACGAAGTCGAGGTCTGTGGCGAGCAGGCCCCGGATTGAATCAGGCTCGGTGAAACTGGAAAAATCGCCGATCCGGTTGCGGGATCGCTGCCGGTAAGCTTCGGCGCGACGACCGGTGCGGCTGGCAACGGCGGCAAGATCGATTTCACAGACACCAAACTGACGATCGAAAAGTGGCTGACGAAAAACCTGTTCGAAAAACGGACGATATGTTTCGTCGAAGATCATTCCCATCCCGACCATGCCGCCGCGCAGGCGATGCACATTGGGACGGAAGTCAGCAGTTCCGGGAGCACTCATGCTGCGCAAGCTAACACACTGCAACCCTGATTTCCAGAAGCACACCCCGGCAAGTCGTTACCAAGTTCGCACAGATCGTCACAAAAGCGCGATAAACTGCGAGAAAACTCGCGGTGTTTTCTACCGGACAAAAATGGCCGCAGAGTTGCCAAACAAACACTGGCCGAACGAATAGGAGAAAAAAATGTCGAAGCGTCTTGTCGCGTTGACGGCTTTTGCGATCGCTTTCTGGGGTATGTATCATGGCGCGCGGGCAGATGAGCAGCTCGACAAACTTGAACTGATCGAAGTTCGTAAAGTCTGGGATCGGGGGACGCACAACGCTTTCACAGACTTGATCCGGCACCGCGAAGTGTGGTATCTGGCGTTTCGCGAGGCCCCCTATCACGGTGTACCGAATGTCGGACAACCCGGTGGCAAGGCGCGGGTGCTGCGTTCGAAAGATGCCAAGAATTGGCAATCGACGGGCCTGCTCGATTTTGGCGAAAACCAGGATGTCCGCGATCCGAAATTGTCAGTCACGCCCGACGGCCGGCTCATGGTGACGACCGCGGTTGCGCCACACGCAAACAAGGGTTCGCGGCAGCCGATTGCCTGGTATTCCCGTGATGGCAGGGCGTGGAGCGAGCCGCAAAAAATCGGCGAATTGAACTGGTGGTTGTGGCGGGTAACCTGGGGTCCGGATGGCAAGGCGTATGGCGTCGGTTACGGCGAACAGGGCCACGGTCCGAGTACGACGCGGCTTTATCGCAGCGATGACGGCGTTAAGTTCAATACGATCGTGAAACAACTCACAGCCGAGCCAAAAACGAACGAAACGACGATACGCTTTTTGAAAAACGGAACCGCAATTGCGCTCGTGCGCCGCGACGGCGGCGTGCCGCCAGCGTTGGTCGGGTCGGCAACAGGTGATTACACGGCGTGGTCATTTCGTGGCCTCAACAAACGAATTGGCGGCCCTGACTTTTTCGAGTTGCCCGACGGCCGGCTGATCGCTGGAGTGCGGCTTTACGACAAGAAAGTCCGCACGGCCCTCTGCTGGCTTGACGTGAAAAAAGGGGAGCTAACCGAGGCACTCGCGCTGCCGTCCGGCGGCGACACCAGCTATCCCGGTTTGGTATGGCATGATGACACGCTTTGGGTCAGCTACTATTCAAGCCACCAGGGCAAGTCCAGCATTTACTTGGCGCGGGTTAAAGTTCACTAACCGCTACAACCTGGTTTTCGTCCACAGACTTTTGTGCGGCTAGGCAGAGTATCGCGGACCATTTTCCATCGATGCCGCTACATGGCGGCGGCTCACCGTCGCGGACGCTCGCCGTGACTGCGGCGATTTGCTGACGCAATTCGACAAGTTCGCCGGTGGGCTTTTCAAAATCGACGATGCACACCTCGTCACCCAGTCCGTACTGCAGCGAAAAAGTTGATTCGTCGGCCCGCGCATCTGCCGCACTCCAAGAGGCCCAAATCGTCCCATCCGTGCCGGTCACCTTCGCCGTGACATGGTGCCCAAACGCCGCGAGCGTCTGCGAAACGACGGCGTATGCGCCGTCGGGAAAATTGACAATCGCCGAAAAGTTATCGTTCAGGTGTCGGTCATCCGCTTGCCGCGAGTTGGCGCGGGCATAAACCGAATGCGGCTCGCCACACGGCGCAAGATACCAGCGGGCCAAATCAAAAAAGTGAATCGGCTCTTCAAGAATCCAATTTCCAACGCGGTCAAGATCGTAGCGCCAGCCTTCCGCGCCGCTGCGGTAAGGAAACCGTGAAAGTTCGACCAGCGCATACTGCGGCCGGCCGATCCTGCCCTCGTCGATCAGCCGTTTCACGCCGCCCCACAATGACGACAGCCGCAATTCGTGGCCCACGGCCAGGATTTTCCCGCGCGATTTGGCCAGGTGATTTAGCTCGTCGCAATGAGCGACCTGTAGTGCCATCGGCTTTTCCAGCAGGAGATGCTTGCCGCATTCGAGTACCGCTTTGCCGACTTCGTAATGCAGGTGATTCGGCACGACCACGCTGACGATGTCGATATCGTCGCGGGCGAGCAGTTCGCGATAGTCGCCGCAGACATCGGCGGCCGGATGCGCATCGCGGGCTGCCGACTGGCTGTTGTCGGACTTTACGGCGATCGCAGCCAATTTCGCGCCGTCAGTATTCACAATGGCATCGGCATGATGCGCGCCGAACAGCCCGTAGCCGACCAGGCCGAATCGGACATTATTGTTCATGAATGCTCTCTTACTCGGGCAATTCTTGGCCTTTGGTTTCAGGCAGAAAATAAACAAAAACGAGTCCGAGCAGAAACAGAGACCCCAGCCAGGTGACGGCGTCCGAAAGCGCAACGCCTTCTTGTGACTTCAGCCAGCCGGAGAAAAATAGCATGGGCACGGCTAGTATCCGCCCACCATTGAAACAAAAACTGGTTCCCGTCGCGCGGAGATGTGTGGGAAAGAGTTCCGGAAAATAGATGGCATAGCCGGCGTGCATACCGAGCGTAAAGAAACCAAAGACAGGTAATAGCATTAACAGTGTCGAGTAGCTGCCCGGAACAAAACAGGTAATCGGAACGACCACGAACGCCGCCAAGTGATAGAGCATAAACGTGCGCCGCCGCCCAAACCTCGCACTGAACGGCCCAAACGCCAGCAGGCCCAAGCCTCCGCCGATTGTTTGAATGATGCCATATGCCAGCTTGGCCCGATTCTCTGCATCAGTCTTCGATACGCCCTCGGCCACTAAATGTTCCTTGGCCAAACCCTGCCCGGCGACCGTAACCGACCAAAAGGTGGCCAGGCCCACCGCGGCCAATGCCATACCCAACAGTGCGCGGCGGTTCCACTGTCGGTTCAGCAATAGGTCCGTAAAACTTCCCAGTTGGCGTTTGGCTGAGCTCTTGTCCTCGGCCCTTGTCTTCCATTGTTCCGGTTCCTTAACGCTCGATCGCACCCACAGAATCAACAGTGCCGGCAAAACGCCGATCAGGTATGCATACCGCCAGTTCGCGCCGACGGCGTAACCGACCAACGCGGCCATCCACGTGCCGAACACGCTGGACGCGTGAAAAATCCCCGCTGCCTGTGCGCGAGCCTTGGTTGGAAACACTTCGGCGACCAGCGCAGCCGCGACCGCCCATTCACCGCCGACTCCCATTGCCACCAGAAACCGTAGCGCCGCAACCTGCCACAATTCGGTTGCAAAATATGTCAATCCGGAAAAAAGCGAATACATCAAGATCGTGACGATCATGACTGGTCGGCGGCCCAAACGATCGGCGAGTGTGCCAAACAGCAAGCCGCCAATCGTCCCGCCGAGCAAAAAGATGCCGAGAAACATGTCGCCATACTTTTTAATGTCGGCGTCCGTGGCTTTCTCGCCGATGATCTCGGCGAGCATCTGCCCGCGGGTGATGTTAAAAATCTGGCCTTCGTATACGTCAAAGACCCAACCGGCCGAGGCAATGGCCAGAACGAGCCATTCGTAAGGGGTGACACCGTGATACCAGCGAGCTTGTTGCGGATGTTTGTTCATAAGATTGAGTCGTTAAACTGCGGCCAAACGAGAAACACCTAATCGCCAGATTTGCGAACGTATTCGTTGCTGAACTGTGGTTTAAGCCATACTATTTTCGTTGGGCGGTGGTCAGCGGAGTGATTGGCTGTTCGACGAGGCGACCTTGCACCTCGCCCAACTTGCAGGTTTTCAGCTTCGGGAGCACATAATTGGCGAACAGGTCGCATTCGTCCATGTGCGGGTAGCCCGACAGTATAAACGCTCGCATTCCCATGTCGATGTACCGGTTGATTTTCTCGAGCACCTGATCGGGGTCGCCCACGATGGCACTGCCGCATCCCGAGCGGGCCCGCCCGATTCCGGACCAGATGCCGGGTTCGATAAAACCGTCGGGATCGGCTTGTTGGCGAAGCGCGTCCTGTCGCCGGACGCCGGACGAATGAGAATCTTGACTGCGGTGTTTAATCTGTTGTCCGACATCGTCGTCGAGTTTCGCCACCAGCCTCTGTGCGGCAAGACGGGCTGCGGTCTCGGTTTCGCGAACGATGATGTGAATTCGCAGTCCGAAATCAAGCACTCGATCGTAATCGGCGGCGCGGCGGGACATGTCACGCATCGTGTCGATGAGTTGGGGTTCGGTCTCCGGCCACATCAAAAAGACGTCGCAATGCCGTGCGCACAAGTCGCGCGCCGCATCCGAAATGCCGCCGAAATACAACAGCGGGCCGCCGTTCTGTTGAAACGGCTTGACCGGGTCGGTCGGTAGGTCGAATTGATAAAAGTTGCCGTTGAATTCGATTCGGTCGCGGGTCCAAGCCTGTTTGAGAATCTCAATAACCTCGCAGGAGCGGCGGTAGCGACGGTGCGTTTGCGTTTGCGTGCCGGGCATGTCGGAGGAAATGATGTTGATCGTTAGCCGGCCCTCGAGCATATGATCGAGGCTGGAAATTGCCCTCGCCAGCATTGGCGGGTGGTACTCGCCGCAACGAATGGCGACGAGCAGAGAAATCTGCTGCGTCAGGGCGGCCATACCACCGGCGAAGGTCAGTGTATCTTGCCCGGGAATGTAGCCGTTGGGCAGTAGTACGTTGTTGTACCCCAATCGGTCAGCCAGCAGCACGATGTCGCGGCAATGCGGCCACGAGCTGCGGAGACGGCCGTCCGGGATTCCGAGAAATTCGTAGTCGTCGCTGCACAAGGCGCTGAACCACGCAATTTCCACGGATTCCAAGTCGGCCGAGCGGATCTGAACTCCGTCAACCACGTTTTATTTCTTCCCGCCCGGCGCTCCGGTTTTTCTCGCCCAGGCAAACCAGTCCGCCGACATGCGTTGGACGCGTTTCGTGTCATCCGCGGCCAAGTCGGCCGTCTCGGTGCGGTCGGTTTTCAGGTTGTAGAGTTCCCATTTTTTGAAGCGACCGTCCCAAACCAGTTTCCAATCGCCCTGGCGAATCGCCCGGTTTCCGGACCATTCCCAGGCGAGTGTCGCATGCGGCTGGCGCGACTGGCCGCGCAAAATTGGAACGATACTCTTGCCCTCCAGCGGGATGATTTCGTTGCCGTTGACCGAAACCGGGTACTCTGTTTTCGCCAATTCGATGAACGTCGCCATGAAATCGATAATATGCGCCGGTTGCTCGGTGATCGTTCCCGGTTTGACGGTGCCGGGCCAGCGGGCGATCATCGGCGTACAAATGCCGCCTTCGTGGACCCAGCTTTTGTAGCGTTTGAACGGTGCGTTTTGCGCCCAGCCCCAGGCCGGTCCGACGCAGACGTAATCGTCCTTGGGTCCGGGACGGCGCTTTTTCGGATCGCGGCCCCCGGGCTCTTCGGCACAGCCGCCGTTGTCGCTGAGGAAACAGACAAGCGTGTTTTCGGCAGCGCCGGTTTCTTTGAGCGTCTCTAGGAGGCGGCCGATGTTCTGGTCCATGGAGTCGATCATGGCCGCGTAAACGGACATCCGCAGGTCTTCAAAATCATGGTTCGCCGTCTTCCAATCGTAGGTTTTTGGATCGCCTTGCGAGAGTTTCCAAACTTGCGGGTCGACCAGTCCCATTTCGATTTGGCGCGCGAATCGCTGCTCGCGCATGTTTTCCCAGCCCATTTTGAAGCGGCCGATGTATTTCTTAATGTCCTCGGGTTTGGCGTGCAGCGGATAGTGCGGCGCGGTGTAACAGACGTGTGCGAAGAAGGGTGTTTTACGTTTCGCCGCGCGGCGGATTTGGTCGATGGCGTGATCCGTGAAAGCGTCAGTGGTGTAGAAGTCGGAGGGAAACGTGGTGATCCTCCGGTCGTTCTGGCCAAAGTAGCGGACGCGGTTGCCTTTGTACGGCGGATCGGCGATCGTTGGATCGAAAAAGTTACAGCAGCCGTCGAGCAGCCCATAGTACTCGCTAAATCCGCGCCGGTACGGGTGAGTTGTATCTCCGCGGCCCAGATGCCATTTACCGGACAGCGATGTCTGGTAGCCGGCGGCCGCGAGCACCTCGCCGGTTGTGACCATGTTTGTTTTCAACAGGCCGCCCTTGCGGCGGGGATGCAGACCCGTCACGATCGACGCCCGCGTCGTCGTGCATTTCGCGCAGTTGTAGAATTGCGTGAACCGCACTCCTTCGGCGGCCAGGCGATCTAGATTCGGCGTTTGCACTTCGCCGCCGTAGCAGCCGATGTCCGACCAGCCCATGTCGTCGCACATGATCAGTAGAATGTTCGGCCGATCTTTTCCCAACGCGTTGCAGAGAGGGATCAGCGAAAATATCAGCAGGGCGCGAGAAAAACGACAAGCGTTCACAATCTAACTCCAAAAAATGGGGCGGCACCGCGTCTGCGATTATACATGACTGAAAGCGGCGTGTGGAAAACGGTGCCGGAGGCGGCCGCTATTTTTTTGGCTGCATTGTACGCAGCACGGCGCGAATCAACGACGTCTCGTCACGCGTGTCTAGCGTGATTTCCCAGAACATGACGCCGCCGAGTTTGGCCTGCTGTGCGAACGCGGTTTTGTTTTCGATCGTGCGGACGCCGTTGAAGTAGATTCCCGCCACTTCGTCGATATTCGCGCCGGGATGATGCCGCTCGACGATCTGCGCATAACCCAGCGCTATGTTCCGCCGCTTGATCCCGCGGCCGTACAGCGGCAGCCCGAGACATATTTTGTTGGGCGGGACTTTTCTGTCGATCAGCCGCTGGACAAATTTTTGCGCGTCGGCAAATGTCGCGTGCCGGCCCGCTGCGTCGTACGCCATCAGGTGAATTTTGTCGACCGACTCGACCGCCTCGCCGGGCAAATCCTGCAACCCGGCCGCGGCGATCGAAAGCAGCATGCCGTGGCGACGGAACTTTTCCCGCAGGTCGCGAAGCAATGCGACAAACGACGCTTTCTCGGCTTTCGTATCCGGAAACTCCCAATCGAGATCGGCGCCGTCAAATCCGTAACGTTGACATAATTTCTCCAGGTTGTTCACAAACCGCTGCCGTGATTGCTTTTGCGAGGACATGGCGGCGAAATGATTCGATCGTCCCCATCCGCCGACTCCCAGGTGAATGCGGCAGTTATTTTTTTCTTTGACGGATTTCAGCAGTGCGAGGTTCTTTTTCGACAGCGACCGCGTGTCCAAATCTCCCGACGAGGTCGGCTCGACGGAGAAAAACACAAGATCTGTCACGCCCTCCGCCGTAGCCGGTTCGAACACGGACATGCGATAGTCCGGCAGGTATCCAACAACAGCGAATTTGTTAGCGTCGCGCTGCGGTATTTCATCCGCAGCGCAGCGCCCAAAATACAGATTTGACAAACCGAACAATAGCGCGACCGTCATCAGCGTGCGGGAACTTATCGCGACGAGGATTCCGCCGGTTTTTGGAAAGGTGACGATCATCTGTTGACGAAGTAAGCCGGTTGGATCGGGAAAAACCTTAACGATGTGCTGCGAGACGTACTTGATTAAAGCGGGCAGACGGTCTGCATCACATCCTGAAGCACCAGCGAGAATCCTACCACAATCCGCGTCCTCTTTCGCTCGCGGCTTAGGCCGTTATCCAAGGTCTGACGATTTCAGCGGCGCCGAACCCGTTGGGTTTACCAGGACAAGCTTCGTCAGTTCCGGCGGGCAGTTATGACGGACCGGCACTGTACCAGAAATGCCTCGGCTGACGTGCATGACGGTCGGCGGCTCGAAAAACGCGCCGCAGGCGTAACGCGTACCGTAGCGACTGGGCGACACGATTGCACCGATGTACGGCAGTCGAATTTGACCTCCATGCGTGTGACCCGCCAACATGAGGTCTGCATCATGTTGCCTGGCCCAGACGAACTGGTCCGGTGAATGCGCCAGTACAATCCGCAACGGTTGGCTGTCGTCGCCCCGCGGAGTCGCTGTGCTCATGTCGGCCGCGGGCGGGAACCAGGGAAGTTCATTGCCGGCCAGCAGCACTTTGCAGCCGTTGATGCTGATCGTTACGTGTCGGCCGCCCAAATCCGACAAGCCAACCTCCGTCAGCCGGCGCCTTAATTCGTCCTCGTTCAACAGTAAATCATGATTGCCCAATACAAAGTAAATTCCGTAGCGAGCGCGAAGGCGTCCAAAGGTATCAGGAATCCAATCCAGGCACGCCCGGCGATCCAACAGGTCGCCGGTGATGGCGATCAGGTCGGCGCCCATCTCATTTGTGCGTCGCATGACTTCCTCGAAATACGCCTTTCCGACCTTTCGCGTGAAGTGCAGATCGGACAGGTGTGCGATCGACAGGCCGTGCAACGGTTTCGGTAGCCGTGGAATTGCCAGTTGCTTTTCGTGCAGGCAAAGTTGCAGTAATTCGTTGCCGGGGAAACGCGCCAGGGCCGTTACCCACCCCGGCCCGTCGTAGCGTTCACCGAGTTCCGTCAGGACGTCGACATGTTTCGTGTGATTCGACAGCAAAAAACCTGGTGCGTCGATCGGATGGCGGGGCCAAAACGTCGCAACAACCCAGCCACCGACGACCCAAGAAACCGCGATATAGAAAAACGGAATCGAGAGTTGCGGCTGGGAAATAAGATTCGTCAGACGCTGCTCCGCTTGCCAGTACCACACAGCCAGCGCCATCGGCAGCAAGAGAATCAGCAAATAGCAGACGACACTAATGGTCCGCATGCCCCAGCACGGTAGCTTACAAGAGTGCCGATGATTGAACACCTTAACCCACAGCGCGGTGGTGCCTAATAGCGCCAATGAGATCAGAAAAATCTCGACGACGACCATGGCTTTATGAATGTGCCACAGGGCTCTTGGATTCGATGACGCGCTCGACTGTTTCCAGCAACTGATCGAGACGAAACGGTTTATAAAGCACTTCTTTCAAACCCGCTCGCCGCGCTTTGACGATGGAGTGACCGGGGTCATAGCCGAATTCCGTCATCAACACCAACGAAGGTGCGTCGGCGATTTTGATAAGCTGCTGCATCAAGTCGTAGCCATTCATATCGGGTAGCCGAATGTCGGCGATAACGACATCATAGGCGCCCAGCGCGCTGGTGCGGCGGACCATCGACATGGCCTCACTGCCGTTGTGCGCCGTCTCGACGGCGCATTCATAGCGCTCAAGCAACGCGTGCGCCGCACTGCGGACACTTGCGTCGTCATCTACGACCAGAATCCGCCGAGCGGCCAACAGCGGGCGTTGTTCGGGCTGAAGTGACGCCGGCACCGCTTCGCTGGGCGTCATTTGTTGGCCGACTTTTTGAATCACTTGCTTGATGTCGCGCGCGTTTCGTAAAATCTTTTCCAACCGGGCAACCACTTCCGGCTCGTGGCCGATATACCTCTCCATGACGTTGACCGCTTCGTTGAGGATATCGTCGATCGGTAGCGCCACAGCCGTATGAATCGCTTCGATGCTCTCGGTCGCGGTACTCACTTTTTCTGCGACCAACAGTTCCAGAGTCCCCAGTGCTTGCGCGACATCGCGGCTGAAGATTTCGAGGAACTGCAGATCGCTTTCGTCGAACGCGCGGTGATCGGGGCTTTCGACGTTAAACGTGCCGATCACCTCGTCGTGAGAGACGAGCGGCACCGTCAGCGAACTCTTTGCGTCTTTGGCCCCTGGTAGATAGAGCGGGTCTTCCGACGTATCCTCGCACAGGTAGCTTTTGCCTGTAGCCGCGACAAATCCCGTCACGCCGTTGTGCTGGGACTGGGCGCACAGTTCCCGGCTTTCGGCTTCCGGTTCCATACCGACGGCCAGCAGCGAATCGAGTTGGCCGGTCTTTCGATCGAGCAGTCGAATTTCAATCAAGTTGTAATTGAGCAGTTCGCCGGTAAAGTGGACGATATTCGATTTTAGCAGGTCGATGCGCTCTTCGACCGTCATGTGCAGCAGCTCGTCTGGCTTTAAGTCCGCAAGTTCCATTCCCGCTTTATGAATGGCCGCCAATTTTTGTTGTTGCAGGATTTCGCTGGTGACGTGGCGCAGTGTCACGATCAGGTGATTCGGCAAGCTATCGCCGTCAAAAATCGGCGCGACGTGAAGTTGAAAATAGCGATTGTCGCCGGTGCGCAACGTCGAGCTGCTGGCCACGCCGGATGAAATTGCGGTATGAAACGGGCAAAAGTCCGGTCCCAGAATCTCCGGGGTATCCAACACGTCGTAAAAGTTCTTGCCGTCGACGTCTTCACGTCCGCACCAGTCGCGCAGGCACTGGTTGCTCCAGATGATTTGGTTTTCATTGTCCAGAAGCACGACGCCGTCGGGCATTGACTGGAGGATTCGATCCGTTTGAACTTGTCGACCGAGGCGGGCGAGTTCATCGAGATGAGCCGAGGCGACGTAGACGCTGTCAAAATTCTCGCGGCCGAGTTTCGCTAGAGCGCGAAGTGGACTACGAACTTCCACCAGTTCGAAGTTATCTCGCAGATAGCGATCAAACTCTTCGTTTTGGCTCTCGGAGTGGTTAACCAGAAGTATCTTCGGTTTTTGGGACAACCCCGTAACTCCGCCTATCCAAGCATTCTGAAGGTAACGTCTATAGGGAATTATACTTGGCCCGATCGGCCGAACAACCTTTTACGTGCTTTGTTCTGCTGTGCGTATGATTAGAATCGGTTTGGATCGCGCCGCTTATTGACGCCCGGCGGTTGGTTTCGGCGGGAAATTGGTGGGGGGCTGGCCGTCGTGCATGATTTGCCCGAATGTTCGTTACAGTCGGTTCCGCTGAGACACAACTTCGACAGCCCGCACACCGTCGAACAACCCCATTACCGGGCTATCGTAATTACTTTCTCGTCGACGGGCAATATTTTTGCACGGAAATAAATGAGAATTTTCGGCGGCGTCGAGGCTGCGGGATTCCGGTGTTAAAACGTCGCTCCCTCGGCCAAATACGATAACGGCCTTCGCTTGGCGATCTACGGAGAAATCTTCATCCGCAGATTCGGCAAATCGAGTTGCGCGTTGAAACGGCCCAGCGATTCGTCGGTGATTCGAGCTCCCAAGTCTTCACCCTCGGGCGGCAAGGCATAGATCTGCACGCTCTCCAAAAGGCTCGAGCCCAGTTGCAGATAAGAGATTTTGATGACGCGAACGGGCAGCCGACGTCCGTCGGCGCAGCGAAAAACCGCCTCGTCGGCGTTATTGGGAATTTCGATGCCGGCCTTCCGGATCACGCTGGCGGGCAAGAAAGCCGGCCCGCTACCGGGGTGGTACGTGAAGGTGGCCGGCGTTTGTCGCTCGATAATCGCCGCAATTCGCAAGTGGCCATTTTGTCGAAAAACGGGAATCCAATCGCCCGTAATCATCCGCCGGGCACGGTCGAGTTGCTGGCGGTATTTGCCGGAATTAGCTCCGCTTGCCAGCCTGGCCTGCGGTCCTAGCAATCCGATTGCCTGCATCAATTGGCGATCCTCACGCAGCCTATTGTATTTGTTCTCCATCAAGAATATTTGCGACGGCATTTCCTTTAGCAGCAGCGTTATCCGCTGCTGCTGAGCGTTGACGGTCGTTATCGCCTCGTGGGCCTCTCGTCGCTCACAGAGTTTGTGCGGAGCCGAGACTGCTTTTTCGAGCGCCGCGATTCGTGGCTGCAGGCTCGCGATCTGCTCTTGCAGTTTTTCTCGCAATTCCTTGTTTTTAGCGCCGGACAACTTTTGTTTCTGTTGCGTCAGTTTCGAGATTCGGTCTTTGGATCGCTTGAGTTCGTCGCCATACTGCTTGTTCTGAGCGACCAAATTCGCGGCCCTGCCCCTGGCAAACTGCAACTGTCGCACGGCTCGATCGAGCGACTCGGATTTGCGAGCCAGTACCAGGTCCTCGGCCAGCGACCACCGATTTCCGGATTGCACCAGCCCACGATTTTCGAGCAGAGCAACTACCTTTTCGTTGGCGTAGGCGATTTGCGGCCCGGTAATCAGAACGGCCGCCGCAAACGCCGCGCAAATCGTCATCAATCCTACAGCCCATTTCATCGCGGGCCCCGGGCGGTGCAATCGCTTCGACCGGAGTTCCGGTTTTGCCTGCCGCGGCAGGCAACTTGGAGTTTTCGACCGCCTCCGCACGATAGGTATCGGATAGCGAATGCAAAAATAGAGCGAGAAGGAGTTTCTGATGATCCGAGCATTCTTTTTGGCAGTCGGCATTTTCATTTGCGTTGTTGGTGCTGAATGCTTGTTTGTCGAAAAGGCAGTATTCGCCAGTTTTATCCCGCCAAAGCTGGTGGCGACTTCCAGCGACGCAGCCAACGCCCGACAACCAAATCGCGAACTAGCCCTGCCCGACTGGGCACCGTACGGATTGCTGGCCGGAGGGGCAGTTGTCATTATCTATTCGTTTATGATTCCGCGGCGGCTCCGCGCGTGACATCTGCGACGAGCTAACTGCCGGAGTCGCCTTCGCGAAGTGCGTTGAAATATTCTTCGACCTGGCGTTGATGAGATTTCGGCAGTCTCTGCCCGGTAAGCGGGTCCGCCGGGCCCGTGTCATTCGATTCAAATTCCGCCTGAATCGCTTCGCGTAGCGTGCCCTTCGCGTTTGGCCCGTCCGCCGGGCCGGTGATCACCGCTTTTCCGGGGCCGATCTTCGCGCCGACACGCGAGTCAAACGACGATGTGTCGCCGTCGCCGAGTGGGCGGGTCCCTTTGCCGGCCTGGCCGCCGCCGAGTCCGTCGCCGCCCGGATTATTGCCTTTGCCTCGACCACGTTGGCGGCCAAACTGGTCGCCTTTTTGGCAATTCGGTCAATCGCCGCCTTTGCATTGATCGCAATTCATCGAGTCCTTGGCCTCCGCGATTGCATCCAGCCCGCTGTCCAAGGACTCCAGTTCGTCCAACTCGTTTTGAAGATTCTCTAAATCCGTCTGTAGATCGTTCAACGCGTTTTGCATGGCTTGCTGGTCGCCGTTTTTCGCTGCTTCAGAAATCTGGCCCAGCTTGCTGGCTAGATCACCTAGTTGATCCATCTGCGGCATCTGCTGCTGTAACTTGTCCAATGCCCGCTGTAGTTGGTCAGCCTTATCGATGTCGCCCGATTCGCGGGCGTCTTTGATTTGTTGCTCCAGGTTTTCCATCGCCCGGTTATGGGCATTGGCGACGTCCTCCATCTTGTCTTTCATCTTTTCGAGTTGTTCGGCCAGCTTTTCGCGATCCTCATCCGTAAGTTCTTGGCGTTCGAACTCCTGTTTGAGTTTTTCGAGTTCCTGCAGGGCATCCTTGAACTTGCCATTTTTCATCGCCTTGGCCAGTTCGTCGGCGGGACCCTTTTCCAGATTTTTCATTTTGTTGAGCTGCTTCTTCAACTCTTCTGCGCCGCCCAGTTTGTCGCGCTTTTGCCGAAGGCGGTCGGCCAGGTTATTCAGCTTGATCATCGACTTCTTGCGATCGCCGCTCGTCTTTTTGTCGAGATCCTTGAGGCCCTCGCTCAATTCACGGAGCGAGTCATCCGCCTCTTTGAGCCCCTTTTCGGCCAGTTCCTTGCGGCGTTTTTCGATTTTCTTGCGGAGTTCGTCGGTTGACCGCTTAACTTGGTTTCGTACTTTCTGCTGCTCGTCGGTATCGGCCCGGGCGGATTTGACGACTTCATTCTGGCTGAGCGCGAAAATCACCAGCAGGGTCAGCGCTGCAGGGATGAGCGGCAACAGAGATGGTCGCCCGAGGAAAACGCCGAACCGCTCGGAAACGTCGACCCGTTCCACCCGCCGCTCGGCGTCCTTAACGACAGCGCGGCCGGCTTCCGTTTTGCGTTCAATTTCAGAAAGCGATAGGCTGCTGGAAACGCGCTCTTTCAGCCCAAACCGCCGATCCAGTTCGATGGCCGCTTCAAGTTGCTCGTGCGGCCGAGTTAGCATCCAGACGGCTGCGGCGACAATGCCCAGCACGATCCCACCGCCCATCCACCAGGTATTCCAGATCCACGGTTCGCTGCCGGTCGGGAACCACTTGTGAACGGCGATTGCCACCAACGCTGCGGCGAGAGGTACCAACAAACACCACGGCAGACAGTCCAAAAACTTTTGCAAGTTCATCCGCCGTCGGGCCTGGCGAACTTGAAGTTGGATCTTTTCCATGGTCTGAACCTCGATTGTCGAACGGAATTCGACCCGATGGGGGCGGTTTTGACGAGAGTTTCAGCCCGCCCGGTCGAAAACTAACATCCGCTCCTTTTGGCTCTTCGGTCATTATAAGGCGTGATGCATCCGAAAACGTGGCCAATCCCCGACATTTGCGTTAATTAAAGTCCGCAATTTGCGTATATTTCAGTAGGGAGCGACTTGGTGTTCCATTCGTGAATCGCAGCGGCGGCCGGGGCCGAACGGGTCCGCCTGTTGCCGCTGCGGATTGCCGGGGGATCTTCGCTTTTCTCGGAACGTCGTTCACGATTTTTGAATTAGACGCGGCGATGCAATGACCAGTTCCAGCGAATTAGAAACACCGGTCGAGGGCAATCTGCCCACGCCCGCCGAACGCCCGGATGCAGATGTCGTGATTTTTGACGGCAATTGCCGTATTTGCACGGGACAGATTCGCCGCATCGCCCGCTGGGACGGCGGTCGTCGCCTGGCATTTTTGTCGCTGCATGACGAAAAAGTCGCCGCAGGCTATCCCGATCTCTCGCACGAAGCGCTGATGCGCGACATCTATGTGATCGATCGCCAAGGGGGCCGTCATCGCGGTGCGGCGGGTTTCCGTTATCTGTCGCACCGTCTGCCGCGGCTCTGGTGGCTCGCGCCGTTGATGTACGTACCGTTCAGCTTACCACTTTGGCAGTTTCTCTACCGTCAAGTTGCCAATCGACGTTACCGATTTGGAAAAGTCGAAAGTTGCGACGACGACGGCTGCGCGGTTCACTACAACCGTAAGTGAGTTTGTCGGCGGACGGAGATTTCCGCCCCTTGGCGGGTCTCCCAAACGTATCGTCCGATCACGTTTTCGCCGGCGGAAGTTGGTGAGTATCCGCCTGATCCGCTCAGTCCGAGCGCAGCGGTTACCTGTTTGACAAAGTTCGTGGGCGGCCTTACGATGACCGCGCTGTCTTGGTGGTGCAATATGCACAGGTCGATGTTTCGTCGACCGCGAACCGATGAGGTTTTTGAAAGCGTGCTCAGTAGTTTCTGCGAAACTACTGGGAGTGCAAGATGGTGCGGGCGGGGCGGGTAACGCCTCGCCCGATTTTTTCCTCGATCCAGTTTGGTGTGGTGGGATGATCGGGTGGCTCTTGAATCTGCTGGGTTTTGCCGGCAAGGGGTACGGGCCGGATGAGTTGGCCCGTCGGCTCGACCTGCCACTGGAGCGGCTCGAAGCGGTCCAGCCGAAATATCGTGAATTCACGATCCCCAAGCGCTCGGGCGGCCGCCGCCGCATCACCGCTCCGGACAAAAAGCTAAAGCAGTTGCAGCGTCGGATTCTCCGCCGCCTGCTGGCACGGCTTCGCGCACATCCGGGCGCGACCGGGTTTGAGCGCGGGCAGTCGTTTGTTACGAATGCCGCTCGGCACCAGGGGCAGGCGATCGTGATTCGCTTTGACATCGTCGATTTTTTTCCTTCGATCTCAGAGGAACGCGTCAAAAAGTACTTCCGCCGGATCGGCTGGAATCGCAAGGCCACGCGGTTGCTGGTGCGGCTGGTCACCTGGCAGGGCAGCCTGCCTCAGGGGGCGCCGACCAGCCCGCGGCTCAGCAATCTCGTGAACTACAGGCTCGACAGCCGGATCAGTGTGCTGGCAAAGCATTTTGATGCGGTTTATACGCGATACGCAGATGACATCACGTTGTCGCTTCCCACCGACCAATGCAATATCCGTCCGTTGATCGGCGGGGTAATAGCGATCCTTCGCGACGAGGGGTATGCGGCACACCAGCGGAAGAAGTTCAGCGTTCTCCGCCGCCATCATCGGCAGAAGGTAACCGGTCTGGTCGTCAACGACCGCGTGCAGTTGCCGCGGCAGACGCGGCGCTGGCTGCGGGCGGTGGAAGATCGCGCACGGCATTACTGGCCGGAAGCCGGAACGATGTCCTCATCGGAGGATTGGCGGCCGCTGAAGTATCCGACGATCACCAAACCGCAACTGGACGGCTGGCGGGCGCTGGTGCAGATGATCGAACAGCAAGGTCAACCGCGCGACGAGGCAGATTGAGTTCACCTTGGAGCCTGTTTGCGTTTCGCCGATTTCCGCCGCGGTCGGTTTTCATCCAGAAAGTCGAGAAACGCGGCCAGTGCCGCGGGTTGCGGGCGGCGGCGGTGTGTGATGGCGTAAAGCTGCCGCGAAATCCGCAGCCCGCGCAGCCGGATTGTCACCAGGCGGCCGGCGTCGATCTCGCGCGGTACTCCGAGCCGCGATTGAAATGCGATCCCGCTGCCGCGCTCGACAGCCGCACGGATCGATTCGTTGGAATTGGCTTCCATCACGATGTTCAGATCGCTGGGAACGACACCGGCCGCTTCGAGATGTTGCTCGACACAATGCCGGCTGCCGGATCCCCGCTCGCGAATGATCAGCGGCTGCGCCGCCAACTGCGCGGCGGAGAACGACTTCCGCCTCGACAAATCATGGTTTGCCGGCGCAACCAGTACCAACTCATCTTCGGCGATCGGCCGCACCATCAGGTCGCCATCATGCGGCAGTTCGCCGATCAGACCGACATCGGCTTCGCCCGAACAAACCGCGGTAGCTGACGCTTCGCTGTCCGAAACGGAAACGACGACCTGCACCTCGGGCCGCGTCTTACGGAAGTCGGCCAACAGTGCGGGCAGCAGCGATTCGGCCGGCACGGAACTGGCGGCGATTTTTAGCGATCCGCTGACGGCGATGGACTCGCCCCCCACTTCACTTCGCGCTTCGCCCACCAGTTTAAAAATCCGCAGGGCGTATTTGTGCAGCGTGCGTCCGGCGTCCGTCAGGGTGGCGGTCCTCCCCTGACGGTCGAAGAGCCGCACGCCCAGGTCTCCCTCAAGCTGAGCGATGTGTTTGCTAACCGCCGCCTGGGTAAGGCTTAAGCATCGCGCGGCCCGCGTGAAGTTTTGCTGCTCGGCGGTCGCGATAAACGTCTGCAGATGCCTGAGATCCATGAGTGCGATTATAGCGGGGGCCGGGGCGAAAAAATCGTTTAATCAAGGACCTCGCCGTTCATCTACCCCCCTCCCCTGTCTGGTCTGCGGTTCGACGAACGCATAAAAATGTACAACATATAGTTATTGAAAAAAAGTAATCAATAACAAATAATTATATCATAGATGTGTCGAGCGGAACGTCTTTTGGATTTCAACGCCACGGGAAGCAGACGATGAAGTCGAAGGTTTTTGGTTTTGTGGTTGTGCTGT
>JAYGDO010000361.1:0-2843 GCA_046582885.1 Pirellulales bacterium
TGCAAAAGGAACTCGTGCGTCTGCGCAAGTTGATGGGAGCGGCCGAAGGAACGATCCAGGAAGGCGTGCAATGGGATGGCGATGATTATCAGGGACTTAAAAAGGGCATTGAGGATTTGCGAGGCAAGGACTGGGATACGGGCAGAAATCGCATTCATAACTGGCGCAAGGTGATTTGGCTTTATGAAACCATGGCCAAGGTTGTCGGCGCTACCAATCAATTCGCCAAGGATGCGGGCGAATTTGATGCGTTTAATCCGCCAATTCACCGGGTCGTCAAATTGCAAATTCCCACGGCTGAGGACATCAAAGGAACCCGGCAGATCAGGATTAAAGGTTCGGACTGGCAGGTGCGCGGGGCGGAGGCCATTACGCAAAGAATCACGCCGCCGCTCGCGGAAGACACTCCGGGTTATTTGACATTTGCCGTGGCCATGCAATTTCGAATGGACGCCAAGCGAATCAGATGGCTGCAAACAGCGTGTGCCAATTCTGAGTTACCGATTGACATTCGGGGAGTTCGTCTGGCGAAGCCGAGGCGGCTGAAGGAAGTCGAGCCACCAGAGGATGAACGGCGTCGAGTTGTTACTGGTCGGGCGGCGTTCCCCGGACGCCAAAGAGTCAGCCAAAAACAGACTCCGCAAGACAAGGCTAAAGAAGAAGAAAACAAACCGCAATATGGTCGCGGCACGTTGGTCGAAATTTACGGTATTGTTTATATCGCTAAGACCGACGATGTTGACACCGAGACAGTTGCGAAGTCAAAACCGGCAGCCGGGGCCGTTGTCGGAAATTAGGCGGTATCGGGACAGACGATCATTCAATCCGGGAATGAGGGAGAGCGCAAAATGAAATTCGGCCTGAAGCGGAAAAAGCAAGACGATGACTCAGCTGCTGCAGAGGACAATTCGGCTCCCGTCGCCGTTAAGCCCGTCGGTGGCGGTGCGAAGGAATGGCTGTTCTTAAACGCCGAAAAGCTCGTTGTCGGCGCGGTTGTGCTATTGCTCGGCTACATGGTCTACAGCGGAATTGGCACGCTGAAGCCAAACCTACAGCAAACTCCCCAAGCTCTCGAACTTCAGGCGGCTCAAATTAATCAACAGGTCAACGAGGCAAAGTTTCCCGTGGATCGTTACAACGTGCCGCCCCTGGATCAAACCGCGCTTCAGAGCCTGCAGCCGGTACCGGCTGCCAGCTATGGATTTAAATCGCTAATCGGCGATATTCCGCTAGGCGAAGCTGGCGGCAAGCGGGGTGTGCCGAAGATCTATCCCGTTCGAGACCTGGAAGCGCTGGGTGGTAGCGGCATCTTCTTCGTTACCGAAAAGTTTAAGGATCCGGCGGCCGCCGTAGAGGTTGGCAAAGGAGAACGCAAAGCGCTGCCGAGAGAACTCTTGACCGAAATGACACAACCGCCCAAGGACGCCGAAGTCGAAGGCCGCCGCTGGGTCGCGATTAACGCGTTGGTGTCCATGGACGAGCAGCGCAGCGAACATGATTTGGTTTTCGTCGGGCGGCCCGCATATGATGCCGATCGTGATCAGCCTAAATTTATTATTGCCACGATTCGACGGCTCGAAATCACATCGGCTGCAGCGGGAGGTGAACCAGATTGGGGCAGTCAAGCTAAATCGTGGTCGCTGCGTGCCCGCCTCGATGAACGCCGTGCCGCACAGCAGGTGTGGGCAATCAAAGCAGACGATCAAATCGAATTAGCACACCAGCGATATGTTAATTCGCCGCTGGTTGATCCACTTGGTCCTTTAGGAAAATCTTGGAAGCGATGGGCGATCCATTCGCAAATTCCCTTAGCGCCGCCGAAGGTGAAAGAACCCAAGAAGACAAACCGAAACCCGACAGTCAGGCCTGTTGGTGGGAAAAAACCGGACGACAAGCCGGCGGCGAAAGAAGATGATCCTCTTGGAGAGCTGTTGGGACCGGGCGAGACCGTTAAGACCGAGCCGGAACAGCCTGATGTTGAAAAGCCGCAACCGGCCGATTCAAAAGAAGAGGTGAAAGAAAAGCTGGTCGCGTTTCAGCTTTGCCGGATATTCGATTTTACAGTAGAGCCCAGTAAACAGTATCGTTATCAGATTCAGTTGGCCGCCCACAATCCCAACCGCGGTGTTGAGCCTCGTTTTCTGGAAGAGCCTAAATCAACCGACGCAGCCTACCTTACATCCGATTGGAGTAACTCGAGCAACACTGTCTTGGTTCCCGCCGACACGGAAGTATTTGCTTCCAGTATTCTGCCTTCGGATGGCGACGAGAATCCCGAGCCCCGCGTTGTTGTCGTCTGCCGTAAAACCGATAACGCCGGAGGAAGGGCCCCGACCGGCCGTATGGAATTGCGGCGGGGTGAAGTCGTCGGCGGGTCATTGACGACATTTGAAATAGACGCGCGAAGCAGTGCAGTTATACAGCGGGCGGATAGTCGCATCGAAACGGACTTTACGCTGCTGGATTTTGTTGGCGGCCAATCCGTCTCGGAAAATGTTTCGGCACCGGTGCGGATCCTTGTATTGGACGAAAATGGCAACTTGACGGTGCGCGATTCGGCAACTGATCGGGGAGAAGTATCACAATTCCAGAGCATTTCCGGCGCCGGCCCTGTGGCACCGAACCCCGCCGACCAGCAGCAGCCCAAGGCGAATCCGAACGGGACCGCCGATAAGCCGGGCGGTGACGGTAAGGACGATGAGAATACAGATAGTTTAGATCTCGACTAAGAGGGTTAATGCTGGCGCTGCTTAAGTTTGAAATCCAACTATGTTCTCACGAACATAGCTAGCGGCGAGATCTGCCGGCCCGAATTCGTTCGTTCGGCGTTCTGGGTTTTTCCG
>JAYGDO010000387.1:0-4654 GCA_046582885.1 Pirellulales bacterium
CTAGATTAGTGGCTCGCATTTACACCACCTTAAGTACGGGAGTTAACGGATGAGCGACGTAGCAAAGCTACGCTGCGGAGAGCAGGAGATTGACGTGCCCGTAATTACGGGAACTGAAAACGAACGCGGTCTTGATATCTCCAAACTGCGGGCCACGACTGGCCTGATCACGCTTGACGAGGGCTACGTAAACACGGGGGCGGTCGCCAGTTCGATCACATATTTGGACGGCGAACAAGGAATACTCCGCTATCGCGGCTACGACATCGAAGAAATTGCAGCGAACTGCGATTTTATCGAGACAAGTTACCTGCTGCTGTATGGCGACTTGCCCACGGGTGATCAGTTGCACGAGTTTCGTATGAGTTTGCGGCGGCACACATTGCTGCACGAAGACCTGAAAAGCTTTTACGACGGCTTTCCGAGTGATGCGCACCCAATGGCGATCCTTAGTTCGGTCGTCGGAGCACTATCGACGTTTTATCAAGATTCGCTTGATCCGGGTGATCCGGAGCAGGTCGATATCTCGGTCAAGCGTTTGCTGGCCAAGCTTCCCACGATCGCGGCATTTAGTCATAAGCGGTCGATCGGCCAGCCGTTTTACTATCCGCGCAACGACCTGACGTATTGCGAGAACTTCCTGCAAATGATGTTCGCCGTACCGACGGAGCCCTACGAAATAGATCCGGATTTTGTGGAGGCGTTGAATCTGTTGTTGATTGTGCACGCCGACCACGAGCAAAACTGCAGTACTTCGACGGTGCGGATGGTGGGGTCTTCGGACGCGAATGTTTACGCTGCTATTTCGGCGGGCATTTGTGCGTTGTGGGGACCTCTGCATGGTGGCGCGAATCAGGCTTGCGTCGAAATGCTCGAGAGCATCATTGCCGACGGTGGCGATGTCGGAAAATACGTTGACCTGGCGAAGGATAAGGACAGCGGTTTCCGCTTGATGGGTTTTGGCCATCGCGTTTACAAGAACTATGACCCGCGGGCCAAGATAATTCGCAGCGCCTGTGATAAAATGTTGGCAAAGATGGATCGTAAAGACCCGATTTTCGATGTCGCGCAGGAATTGGAAGAGGTGGCGTTGAGGGATCCGTACTTTGTCGATCGTAAACTTTATCCCAACGTCGATTTTTACTCGGGCGTAATCTACCGAGCGCTGGGCATCCCCATCCGCATGTTCACCGTTCTATTCGCGATGGGGCGTCTGCCGGGATGGATTGCACATTGGATGGAAATGCGCAGTTCGCCAACGAAGCGTATCTGTCGACCCCGGCAAGTTTATACGGGGCCGCAGCGGCGCGATTTTGTGACGATTGACAAGCGGTAGCCGCAGCCTGAATTTTGGGAGGTTGCATTTGGGGCAGGCGGCCTGTCGCTGCCGGAAGGTGCCGTTTACGGTTGATCGGCGATCGGGCTCTTGGGGCACCGCTAATCCTGTGGTTAAACTTCGCTAACGAGACGGGAGACTCGTTAGCGAGGCTTGTTTCTTTTTGGCGTTTACGAAGTTCTTGGCGTCGCGTGAGCGACTGGTCGGTGTTGCTGCCGGGTGTCTCAACGGCGTTTTGGTAGTCCGAGCTGTGAATGAGATAAATGCGGGCTGCGGTCCCTTTTTTACCCACGTGTCGGGTTGCAAAGCGTCGGGCGTTTGGGCCGGGAGGAACGGACAAATGACAACCATTCTTGTAGTCGATGATTCGATGATCGACCGTCGTTTGGTGGGCGGCATCCTAACGTCGCAGGCAAACTACGAGGTCCGCTATGCTGCGGATGGGAGCAAAGCACTGGACGATATGCAGGCGTTTATTCCCGATGCGGTTGTCACCGATCTGATTATGCCCGAGATGGATGGATTGGAATTAGTGCGTGAGATTCGCAATCGCTACGCGGAGGTCCCGGTCGTCTTGATGACTTCACAAGGCAACGAGAGGATCGCGGTGGGAGCGCTGGAATGCGGAGCGGCCAGTTACGTGCCGAAGCGGCAACTGGCCGACGAGTTGGTCGAAACCATGCGTCATGTACTGGCAATGTCGTCGCGGCAGCGCAGTCACGAGCGTTTGATGTCTGGTTTGAATCGCAATCAAGCGACTTTTGTATTGCCAAATGATTCGATGCTGATTGCTTCGCTGGTTAGTTATTTGCAGGACTATGTGGCACAGATGGGGGTTTGCGACGAGGCGGAGCGGATTCGATTCGGCGTGGCCTTGGAGGAGGCATTGGTGAATGCTATGTACCATGGCAATTTGGAAGTCGGATCAAATCTCAAAGAGAACGATCAGGAAGCGTACGACGCGCTGGTTCGGCAACGCCGTGAGCAGTCACCTTTTGCCGAACGGCATATTTATGTTGAAACAGATATATCCCGCGCCGAAGCGGTTGTGGTTGTCGGCGATGATGGCCCGGGATTCGATCCCGCTAGCCTGGCCGATCCCACCGATGTGGAGAATCTGGACCGCGTTTCAGGGCGTGGCGTCCTCTTGATGCGGACGTTTATGGATACCGTCGAATTCAATCGCAAGGGCAACCGTGTGACGATGAAAAAACGGCGAACTGCGAATGAAAACGACGGGATTTAACGTGTTTTTCTGTGCCGTATTCGCTGCACACTAACTGGATGTCGACACAAATTTTTCGGAAAATCCAACCCAGCCACAGTGGCAGTTTTGTTGTGTGGGCCTTTTAAAGCTGTTCCAACGTTGGTAGAAGTCCGTATAATGGATGGTGTCATGTGACAGCGCCGGTTGGAGTGGAGGCAGGAAGATCGATCGTACGGACAGGGTATGCGAGGCATTGAGTGGTTAGCGATATCTTGTAACTGCTGATCAACGCCGATGCTACGCCGCGAACGACTTGAACTCAAAAACTGGTGGAATACTCTAGGTCAGTGGGGCCCTACCACTGCGCTTTTGCAGCGGTTCGGAAAAGAGTCGCAGTCCGTATTTCAGCGACAAGTTACGGGCTTGGTGAACCAACTCATTCGCGACGTCGAAAAATTCGACGCCAAGCTTTTCATCCAGCGAATCCTGCCTATCGCCGCGGAGGGTGTCAAAGCGGCGTGTTTTTCCGAAGGATTGGAATTGGCCAGCCGTATTGGTGGGCTGGGTATTGATCCTAGCCAGACGCTGCAGTACGGGCTGCCGGTCCTGGCGCAGAACGCAAACTCGAATGATGCGTTCAAAATCAACCTGCTATATCTGGAGGCGCTGCTGGCGCACCTCCGCGAAAAACGCATAGATACGGGGAAGGCGTTTTTTGTGGCCATACGCACGGCTGCGAAAGAACTTGATACGCGGCAAATGACGATCAGTCTCGTACTCGCGACACGTATGGCCGAAAAGGGAGTCGATCCGTCGGACATGTTGAGATTCGCGATTCCCGCCGCGTCGATTGCTTTAAACGATCAGCAGTTGCGGCTAGCGATGGCCTTGGCAAATCACGTGGTACGCAGAAACGGCAATGTGACCGAACTACTAGGCAATGACCTGCCAGCGGTAGCACGTGAAATTGCGCCTGAGCAATTGACCACCGGTTTGCGGATGGCAATTCATCTAGAGGAAAAGCGAATCGGTGTATCAGACCTTTTCAAGAAGGGGCTGCCCGCAATCGTTGAGGCAAGCCAATCGACGGATGAATTTCAACAGGAGGAAGAATATCAGCAAAACATTAATATGCTGGCGACGCTGCTGATTAAGCTGCGGCAGCAGCAGATGACCATCAACCCGCCGATCACGGCGATGGCCAGCGGTTGCGAACAGCCTAGTGATTTTCGCGATAACATCGAATCGCTTTTCCGTTTTTGTCAGACAATGCGCAAATACAAGATTGTTCCCAATGTGTTGCTTCAACACGGATTTCCTCCGGCGGTGTCACATGAGCCGGAGACATTTCAGACAACCCTGCAGAATTTGACAACGGTTGTCGTGCGATTGCGCGAAGCTGAAGTCAATGACCATTTGCTGGCTTACATCATCGAATATGGGCTAGACCGGGTTGCCAAGTGCAGCGCCACCGCAGATGAGTTCCGGCAGCATTTAGTTGCGGCCATGAAGTCGTTTCGGAACTTGGCAATGCGGGACATTGATCCGGCAAACCATCAAAGGGCGTTGGAGTCGATCGAAAAGGCGGGCAGCCATTTTGTCAGCGCGTCGGAACTGTTGACCGCCCAGCAGTTACTCGGCGGCGGGATGGCGTTCGTTTATGAACTCGCGGCGAATGCGCATTTTGACTGGCGCGACCTGCGGCCAACTCGCATCAAGGAGATGGCGGTCGAAGCACTCGGGCTGGCGAGCGAAGGCAAGCAATACTCGGTGGAATCGACCAAGGAAGGCCCCAGAGTTGTGCCGAAAAGAGAGGGTGAATCCGCGTTTCGCTCGCGGGTTCGCAGAACCCAGTCGGCAAAGAAGTCGTGATCGAACCGCCATGTGGGAGTCCCGGGGTTGCGGTCCTCGCGGACGGTCCTGTTTTAGGCGGCTTCTTGCGTGGGCTGCGGGTCTTGATATCCCCAGCGAGCCATCAGCGGCCCCATGCGGTCATTGACACGATCGCGATCTTCGACCGTTAGTTCGCGGTGCCTATTTTTCTGGTAGTCGGCCAGTCCCGATAAATAGCTTTGCAGTCGTGTTTCGTATTCTTCGGTCAACGGAATGCC
>JAYGDO010000182.1:0-4364 GCA_046582885.1 Pirellulales bacterium
AGTCCATGGGAGAGAAGCAGTGGGCGGCCTTGTCCCTCAAAAGGTAAGGCCGCAAGGCCTCTTGGGCTTTTGGGCCGATGAAAATCACCCGCTGACGGCCGTGGTGCTCCATTTTATGAGACTCAGGACGGTACGCCCATACGTCGCCACTGACATCCACGTCGCACGGACGGAGTATGCAAACCTCGCCTGGGCGACAGCCGGTTAGCCGCTGCAGACGGACCATGTCGGCGACCACAGCAGGAAGCTTGGCCAAGGTCTGCTCAACCACGTCATCAGCGACGGGGAGGACGGGAGCGGTCTCGCGGGCCTCGGATTTTCCTTTGCGGAGGCCATCTACCGTCATCAGTGCCTGGTAGACAGCGGCGGTGACCATTTCCTCCGAAGCCGCCCACTTAAAGATTCGACGTATTCTTGCAATGTTGTTGTTGACGCTTGTCCGCGCCAGTCCGGAGTCAACCATCCTTTGGCGAATGGCCTTCAGCGCTAGCGGACCGAACTCCTCGGCAGAAGAGCGGCCATACATGGTGCGAAGGTGTTTCAGGACGACTTTAACGCCGTAAACAGTCATGGTTGCCTTACCGTTCTTGCGATAGTACTGGTTCGCAAACTTCCAGTAGGCGGCCGCCAATTCTGCCACGGTTAAGTCGTTTGTTTGGAAGGTCTCTCGGCTAGGACGACCAGCAGCGAGCCATTCGCCAATCAACCGGTCGTACTCGATCTTCGAAGCCTTTGTCCCGTGTGGCCCGAGGTAATGATCACGGCCAGCAATGGTGACGACGGCCTGCCCGCTGGCTTTGTGTTTGCAGTACTTCGGCGTGGCGTTGTTGAGTTTCGGCATGGTGCAACCTTTCCGTTTGAGTGCCAAAACCGTATGTACGGTTTTGCGCCTCGGAAAACAGGCTGCACTGCCGACCATCGGCAGGTGATCTAAGAGAAGACTTCAGCGGGACTTGTAAGTAAGTGGGCGTACCTAGACTCGAACTAGGGACCTCATCCTTATCAGGGATGCGCTCTAACCAACTGAGCTATACGCCCGGCAGAAAACTCTGCAGACGCCACCCGCGAACCGGGCCGCGTCGGCAAGATGCGTATTTTAAGGCGGGCTGCTCACCTGTCAAATCGGGCTAGGCGTGGCGCGGGGAAAATTAGTACAATTTTGCGGCCAAAATTCGCCCGTTGTGCGATGCTTGCAGAGCTCCCGTAAAACACAAGGAAGTAATTGATGGCTCCAACAAAACTCTTTCGACTTTCGACTCCCGCGCGGTTTGGTTTTTTGTCAGTTTGGGCGATTTGGCAGCTCGCCGCGGGAGCCGACGCCGCACCTACCGTTGCCACGGCTTTAAAGTTGATGCCGACACAACGGCAGGTGAGTTACGACCGACCGGCTAGCGGCGATATCGCCAACTGCACCATCGAGGCCGTAAAAACCGGCGAGGCGTCAGGCTGGATCGTTCGCGACGGCGGCGGCAAGATCCTCCGCCGCTTCGTTGATACCAACGGCGACAACGTCGTCGATTTTTGGAGTTACTACAAAGACGGCATCGAAGTTTTTCGAGATATTGACACCGATTTCAATCGAAAGGCGGACCAGTTTCGCTGGCTCAACACGGCCGGCCGCCGCTGGGCGATCGACCGGGACGAAGACAACCGGATCGACCAGTGGAAATCGATTTCGGCGCAAGAAGTTACCGCCGAGCTAGTGCTGGCGCTGACCCAAAAGGACACCGCACGATTTTCGACGCTACTGCTGACGAACGACGAATTGCGGTCGCTCGGACTGGGCGCGGAGCAGGAAAAGAACCTCGCTGAAAAAATAGAAAACGCCGCGGAGAAATTCAGCAAGCTGGTTGCAGCCCCGGGCAGCCTCAGCGAAAAAGCCCGCTGGGTTCATTTTGCCGCAGGGCACCCGGGCCTCGTTCCCACCGGCAGCAACGAATCGACAAAAGACCTCCTCGTCCACGAAAACGTCGTGGCCATGGTCGACGTCAACGAGCGGCAGGAATTCGTTCAGGTCGGCACTCTGGTCCAGGTGGGGGCGAGCTGGAAACTGATTGATGTGCCGACGACTACGACCGAGACCACCGCCGCTGCGGCCGCGGGTTTCTTCTTTGGCGTCGCCAATACGCAAACTCAAAATGCCGGGACAACGACCGCTGGAACCACAAGCGATGCCGTGTTGCAAAAACTGCTCGCCGAATTAGAGAAAGCGCAGCGAGGTGTCGTCGACACAGCCCCGACTCAGCGGGCGAAATTGTACGACCGGCAGAGTGAACTGCTCGAGCAACTCGTCAAAATTACCTCAGAAGAAAAACAAAAGGGCGAATGGCTCAGACAGCTTGCCGACACGGTCAGCGCCGCGGTTCAGGCCAACGAGTATCCCGCCGGTCAACAAAAACTGGCGGATTTGGTAGCCAAGCTAAAGGCAGACGATGCGGACGTCGCCATAATCGCGTACATCCGCTATCGCGAAATGTTGGCCGCATACAGCCTCGCCCTGCAAAACCCAAAGGCCGATTTCGCCAAAATCCTGAAAGACTGGAAAGTTAATTTAGAAAAGTTTGTCGTGGATTATCCGACATCTAACGACGCCGCCGAGGCAATTCTGCAGTTGGGCACGGCCCACGAGTTTGGCGGCCAAGAAGACGCGGCCAAGAAGTGGTACTCGAAGGTTGTCGATCAATTCCCAAATTCGCCACAAGGCAAAAAGGCCGCCGGTGCGAGGCGGCGGCTCGAGTCGGTTGGCCGGCCCCTAACGTTTTCCGGAGAGTCCATCACCGGCGGACAAGTCGATCTGACCCGTTATCGCGGTTCCACGGTCATCATTCAATATTGGGCGAGCTGGTGCGAACCCTGCAAGGCCGACATGGCCGTGCTCAACCGGCTATTGGCAAAACACGGTCGCCGACTATCGGTGATCGGTGTGAATGTCGATCACGAACGGACAGCGGCCATCGCGTCGATTCGGGAACACAAAATTTCCTGGGCCAACATTCACGAATCCGGCGGCCTCGACAGCCGCCCGGCGACCGAATTGGGCATCCTCACGTTACCCACGATGTTGCTGATCGATTCCCAGGGCCGGGTCGCCAATCGCAACATCCACGCAAGTGAGCTCGAAAACGAGCTGAAAAAGAGAATTCGTTAATTCGCCCTCGCGGCAGGAGGAGCGGCCGGACGGTCACGCTTCGGCCCGCTTGGCGGGCGCAACCTCCCAGCCGCAGTTCGCCCGACAACTGCTCCGCGACGGCCCGACCCAGTCGTACCGGGCCAATACGCCGCCACCCGCTCAGCGGCCGGCCTCAATTATATTTTCAGCCGGCGCCGCTAGAGGCCTTCCGCCGCCGCCTGCCAACGCGACACAGACCGCCGCTAGCAGGGATCGGCGCGTCCGCTCGTGCTACCACTGACAGCCCACTTATCCGCAAATTTGAAAAAAAGTTCCTATTCGGAACAACCGGAAGCCGAAACCTATAGTCAGACACACAGTGGGAAGGTGCGCGAATCCACGGGGGGGTGCCGCGTCGCGCAGGTGATTGCCGACATTTCTGATTCACTTCCGCCCCGAAACAAACAACCGCACCATCAGACACAAGCTGCAAGTGAAATTACGATTAGGAGGGATAACATGCGACGATTCATTCTTTGTTTAACCTTGGCCTTAGTGACCGTTATTACGCCGTCCGCAATTTGGGCCAACGACCGTGAAGTTGCGCAAATAATCGCAGAGGTAATGCGAATTTCCGGCGCGATGAACGATTATTCGTTGTCGGTGAACTACTCTGAGGGGACCGCCACCCTCCGTGGCACGGTCGCCAGTCAGGCGCAGATGGACGCAGCGATTCAAATCGCGCAGGCTTCTCCGCAAGTCGAAAAGGTCGTCAACGAAATTCGTATCGGATCAAAGCCCGCCACGCCAATAGCAGCCATACCGCTGATCCCGAGCGCCGCCGAAAACGCCGCTCGCCCAGTCGCGCAGCTTTCACGGGCAGCGGAGCTGAAAACCAAAGAAAGGCTGACGGCACCGCCCGCAGCAACGCGCGATGCCATTGCCAACCGGTCGACGTCCGAGGCCGCGATTCAAACCCCGCAGGATTCTGCGGGCGGTGAAACGATCGCAACCAAAACGAGGCTCGCGACGACGCTCGCGACGCCGGCGGCGACGGCCAAGAAGACCGTGTCTTTGATTTCGAATGCCGTCAAGAAAATAACGGCCCCGGCCTCGCCCAAAGCACCGCCAACCGGGATTACGACCGCCCCTGCGACCCCCCGCGGCGCCACCATCACCCGGGCACAGATCGCGCAAAAAATCGCGACTGTCATGAAGCAAACCGGCGCGATGAAAGATTATTCGCTTTCGATCA
>JAYGDO010000431.1:0-1691 GCA_046582885.1 Pirellulales bacterium
CGTGTGCTCTTCCGATCTAGACCTACTGCGCAGCGCCGACAAAAATTTCCGTCCGACCGATGCGGTGATCGGCGCCGACGGAGCGTTGTACGTGTCGGACTGGCAGAACGTGATCATCGGTCACATGCAGCACAACATTCGCGACCCGAATCGCGACCATGTGCATGGCCGTATTGTCCGCCTGACCATGAAGGGCCGCCCGCTGCAGAAGCCGGTCAAGATTCACGGCGAACCGATTGAGGCGCTGCTTGAGAATCTGAAGCACCCGGTCGATGGGGTTCGCCATCGTACGCGGATCGAGCTGAGTGCGCGCAAATCCTCGGAAGTGATCGGCGCAACGCGTCAGTGGATGAAGGGCTTCAACCCGGACGACGAAAAAGAGGCTCACCATTTGCTCGAAGCGCTGTGGATGCATCAGCAGCACAACGTGCGAGATGAAAAACTGTTGAAAAAATTGCTGGATTCGAAAGTGCCGCATGCGGCGATGGCGGCCAGCACGGTGAAGCACTTCTGGCACAACGTTGATGCAACGAACGCCCGCGACTTTGTCGCACCACCGGATGTTCCGGTCGTGAAGTTCGACCCGCCGAAACACCTCAGTGCGGATGACAAGAAGGTGTACATGTTGGGTGCCGAAATTTTTGCACGCGATGCACATTGCATGACGTGCCATCAACCGACCGGCCAAGGACTGGGCAACGTCTATCCGCCGCTGACAGGCAGTCCCTGGGTCGTCGGTAGCGAAGAACGCCTGATCAAAGCGACGCTACACGGCCTCTGGGGAAAAATGGATGTGGGTGGCAAGACTTTTGATCCCGCCAAAGGGGTGCCCCCGATGACTGCGTTCGGTTCGCTGCTGGACGACAAAGAACTCGCCGCCGTTCTGACGTTTGTCCGCAATACCTGGGGCAATCAGGCACCGGCCGTAAGCCAAGAGAGCGTGCACAAGGTGCGGTTGGCCAATACCGATCGCACGATCTTCTGGAAGCCGGAAGAATTACTGAAAGCGCATCCGCTCGAGGCGGCGTTATCGCTGGCGAAACTGGGAGTTAAGCCCGGCTTCTCGAATGAGGTTCTTGAAAAGGAACTGCTTGCCGTTTCTCCCGCTGAACTTGCCAAGGCCGCGATCAATAACGGCGATGCAGCGAAAGGCAAGGAGTTGTTTTACAGTTCAGCCACGGCCTGTTACGTATGCCACGATCCCCCCCAGGGTGCCTTTCAACTTGGGCCCAAACTGGCTGAGTTAAAGACCGCAATGACCGGCGAGCAGTTGGTCGATTCTGTGTTACGACCATCAAAATTGGTTGATAAGTCATTCGCACAGGTCAACGTGCTCACCGTCGAGGGCAAACAGATTACGGGCCTGCGCGTTGCGGAAAACCAAGACGAGATTGTGCTGCGAAATCCAGGCCAGTCCAGCTTGATCAAGATCGCGAAGAAGGACGTAGACGAAATCCTCGAGTCGAAGACTTCGGTGATGCCAGCCGGCTTGACCAGGCAGTTGAAGGATCGCGGTCAGTTCAATGATTTAATCAAATACATCCTCGAAACCAGAAAACGCTAACTTAAGTTGGTTGGACTAATTTAGCGTAATGAACCACCGATGGTTCGTCATTTCCAATGAACAGCAGACTAAGCAGCAGTAACGACGCTTGCCGCTGTTTCATGCCACGCCTCTTGGATAGAGAGTA
>JAYGDO010000460.1:0-3045 GCA_046582885.1 Pirellulales bacterium
ATGCCAAAGACACAAAATTCGCCGATCTCCGCGCGTTGCGGCGGCGGTTGGAAGCCTTGCATGGCCCCGGGCCGCGCAACGGCAAAGCGCTCGAGTTGATCTTCGCCAATCTCAACCACGCCGACCGCCACATCCGCTACGCGGCACGACTCGCGCTGGAACACATCGATGCCAAGTTGTGGCAGGATCGCGCGATCGCGGAAAAAGACCCCCAAACCCTGATCAGCGCCTCAATCGCTTTGGCTCGTCAGGGCGACAAGGGGCTGCAGTCCAGGCTCGTCGCCGCGCTCAATGCGGTCGATATTGCCAAACTATCCGAGACACAACAACTCGAACTACTCCGCGCCTACGCCCTCACGTTCATTCGCATGGGCAAGCCCGACGCGGTCACGGCTGGCAAGCTGGCACACCGCCTCGATCCCTTGTACCCGTCCAAGTCAAATGCGATGAACCGCGAGTTAAGCCGCGTCCTCGTCTATCTGAATTCTCCGACGGTCGTCGACAAGACTCTTGAGCTGCTGGAACGCAAATACAAACCTGACCCACTGGCGACCGCCGCATTGCTGGCCCGCAACCCCGGTTACGGCCGCACAGTTGCGGCCATGATGGCCAATCAGCCCGAGATCGAAAAGATCCACCACGCCCTGGTGCTCCGCAATCAGCGCTACGGTTGGACACTCGAACAACGCAAGCGGTACTTTGCCTATCTCGACGCGGCCGGCAAAAAGAACGGCGGCGCGAGCTACCGGGGTTTCATCAACAATATTCGCAACGAAGCGATGGCCCGCACCTCTGAGGCCGAACGCAAAGCGCTGGCGGCCACCGCCCCGCCACCCAAGCCGACTGAACTGCCCAAGCCCAAAGGCCCTGGAAAGCACTGGACGTTGTCGGAACTTTCGGCCGTTACGCAAAACGGCCTCTCGGGTCGCAACTTCGAAAACGGCCGCACCGCTTTTTCTTCGTCGCGGTGCATCGTCTGCCACCGTTTCGACGGCAACGGCGGGGCCACCGGTCCCGACCTGACCAACGTGGCCGGCCGCTTCAGCTACCGCGACTTGGCGGAATCGCTCGTCGACCCCAGCAAGGTCATTTCCGACCAGTACCGCGGTTCGACGATCGAGACCAGCGGCGGCGAGGTCATCACGGGGCGGATCACCAGCGAAACGGGTGAGAAACTGACCGTCGTTACCGACCCCGAAGACGCCACCAAGATCCGCGAGATCGCCAAAGGCGACGTCGACCTGGTCGAGCCATCTAAAGTCTCGCTCATGCCCGACAAACTGCTCGACGTACTCAGCGAACAGGAGGTGCTCGACCTGCTGGCCTACCTCATGTCCCGCGGCAACCCGGACGACCCGATGTTTGCAAAGTAGTCGAGGTATTGGCGTACGCGCGTGCGGCTTCCACCGCAAATGGAGGCGGCGGACGGAGGCCCAGCCGTCTCCTCCAGACCGTGCTACCCCGGGCCGCAGAACGAAACGTCAAAACCTGTAGCGACTCTATGGCGGCATCCTTACAGATCAACAACGATCGCCTTTGTAAAAGCTGGGGCGGCCGCAACTGCGGGGATTAACCCAGGACCGGTTCGGCGGGGTCGCGGCGAAATTCGACGGACGGTGGAAATGTTCCGGCGTTTTAACGTGCGAACAGGTCGGCGAAGACCGTTCCGGTCGGGCATCGATTTCGTCAGGCCGAGCCCAAACCGCAGTGTCTTCTCCGGGTAGTGGCATCCCGTAGCCGCGCTGCTTAGACTACGGGTCTGCTTAATTTGTCGCCCCACAATTTCGGGATTTACAAAGGAATACAACTATGAGACTCGTACTGTCCGTCGTTTGTCTTTCGATAGTTTGCATAACGCCTTTGCCTGCGTTTGCCGACGATGTGATTCCCGCCGACCCGCCCCTGCGGTGGTGGAGGGGCAATATCCACACGCACACGTTCTGGAGCGACGGTGATGACTTTCCCGAAATGATTGCCGAATGGTACCGCACACACGGCTACAACTTTCTGGCGCTGTCGGATCATAACATCTTGAGCGAAGGCGTACGGTTTATGCCGTACACCCAAATTCTGCGCCGCGGCGGCCAGGCGGCAATGGACAAGTATCTCGCCAGGTTCGGAACCGATTGGGTCGAAACGCGAGGCGAACCGGGCGCGGCAGACTATGCGGTGCGGCTCAAACCACTCAACGAATTCCGCGCACTGGTCGAACAGCGAGGGAAGTTCATCATGATCCAGGGCGAAGAAATCAGCGATAGTGCCGAAGGCCGGCCGGTGCACCTTAACGCGACAAACCTGAAACAGCTTATCCAACCGCTCGGCGGTTCCAACGTGCGCGAAGTGATGGCCGCCAACATCCGCGCCGTCAAGGAGCAAGCCGAGCGGACCGGCCGTCAGATTATCGTGCATTTGAATCATCCGAATTTCGGCCTGGCGGTCACCGCCGAAGACCTGGCCGCCGTCGTTTCGGAGCGGTACTTCGAAGTCTACAACGGTCACCCCGGCGTCAAGCAGTTGGGCGACGCGGAACATCCGAGCGTCGAGCGACTGTGGGACATCGCCAACACGATCCGGCTGGGCCAACTCAAAGCCACGCCTCTGTACGGCGTAGCCACCGACGACAGCCACAACTATCACGGCAAACCGGGCAGCCGTACGGGCCGCGGCTGGATCATGGTGCGGGCCAAACACCTGACCCCCGATTCGCTGATCCGCTCGCTCCGCCGTGGCGAATTCTATGCATCCAGTGGCGTCACGCTGCGCGAGGTGAACTACGATGCGGCGTCCGGGCAACTGTCTCTGGAAATCGAGCCCGAGGGCGGAGCGCGGTTCACCACACAATTTATCGGCACGCTCGCCAAATACGACGACTCCAGTGAGCCCCGTACCGACAAAAATGGCGACCCCCTCCGCGCGACACGGAAGTATTCACCCGAGGTGGGCAAGGTACTCGCCATCGACGAAGGGCTGAAACCGACCTATAAGCTGACCGGACAAGAACTCTACGTCCGCGGCGTGGTGACCTCGAGCTTGCCGCACCGCGAC
>JAYGDO010000546.1:0-5993 GCA_046582885.1 Pirellulales bacterium
CGATTTTTTGTGGAGGACGATCAATCACCGAGAGATCGACAGTCACCTGTTTGAGTCCAGGGAGTCGCGATTGTAATTGTTCGACCAGCGCGGCGCGAGTCTCGCTCCAAATCGGGGCACAATGGGTCGTCAACCCGAGCGTTAGCGACAAGTTGCCCGCCTCGAGTTTCAAGTCACTAATTTGTTCCATCGATTTGACATCTCGGCCCGACTCCGGGTCGTTGAAACGAGACAGCACGGCTTCGACGTCGGCAAGTGATATTTGGTTGTCTGACATGTAAAATCCGTATACGGAATATAAAATGGTGGTAGCAACGATGTCTTTCGGGGACGCCAGTCGCCCAACATTTCAGATCGAGCGTTAGACAGCAAGCCCCCGCCGACTGCGGGTGGCAAATTACATCCCCAACCTGCGGCAGACAACGTTAAACGATTCTTCACACGTCGGGTCGATACAGCGAGGCAATCAGACTCGTGCTGGTTGTATGAGTTAAGCGCCGAATTGACCGCGATTCCCTGTATTCCGCGGGCGGATTCGTGTAAGCTGTCATATAATGCGGGGTCGGCGGTAATCGACCTGGACTTTTGTCGCGGGGAACGGAAGGTTCGACCAAATGACGCTGGAGCCAACCGGCAAGCATGACGGAACTCCGAATCAGCCCGAACCGGCTGACGGCGGCCAGTCCGCAGAGCTCAAAAAAGCGGCGGTTGTCAAAAAGGCCGTTCCTCTGAAAAAGGCGGGCCCGCAGAAGGCCGCATCGCTGAAAAAGGCCTCGCTGTTGGAGTCGTTGCCGGGTGAATCGGTCGCCCCGAACAAGTCTAAGCCAAGCGAAATGGCGACTCCGTCGCCTACGTCCAGGGCCTCTGAAACGCCCGCGGGTTCTATTTCGACGCCGCCTGCAGCGACGGCCACGGACCCGGCATACGCGGTTGATGTGGACGAAGCCGAAGACGAGCCGCCTGGGTTACTGGCTTCTTGGGAATCGTATTCCGCCGCTGCGGTGAGCATGCTTGTACACATGCTTTTCGTTTTGATTTTGGGGCTGTGGGGGCTCAATACATTAAAAAGGGATTCAGGATCGATTACCGCGATCGCTGAGTCGGTCGTGATTGAAGACCTGGTCGAAGAAGATGCCTCGATACTAGAGGAAGAGATCATCATTAAAGAAGTTCCCGAGCCAGCAGAGGAAATGGATGACCCGATTACCATCGAGTCGCCGCTGGAAGATGCCGAAGACAACACGAACCTTGCATTGCTGGATGACAACGAGGACGTTTCGGATCTGCTGGTCAATACGGAGACGTCCAACTTCTTGAATGTGCCGCTCGGCAATTTGCTCGACGCAAATCCATCCGGCGACGGCGGGCCAAAGGGAACGGGCAATTCCGTGATCCGTGTCGGTGGCACGCATTTGGGCGGGCGGGCGGGGCGTCGAGCCAAGGCGGGGACTCCCGAAGCTGAAGAGGCCGTCGAGTTGGGCCTGGCCTGGCTCGTAAAACACCAACATAAAGACGGCAGCTGGTCGTTCGATCACGGGCGGCATCCGGATTGTCGAGGGCGTTGCAAGAATCCGGGCGGGATGACGCGAACGAAGTTCTCCGCGACGGGTTTGGCGCTGTTGCCGTTTCTCGGCGCCGGTTGCACACACCAAAAAGGTCCGTATAAGGAAACGGTTGGCAAGGGGCTTGTCTATTTGATGCTGAACATGCGTGTGGACGGGACTGCGTGGGACGGCAGTTTGTGGGATCGACAGGCAACCATGTACGGCCATGGCATCTGCACGCTTGTATTATGTGAAGCCTATGGCATGTCCAAACAGACACCGGAAAGTCTGACCGATGGTGAGGCGGATGGGGTCGAAGAAGATGCCTTTCCAATCGAGTTGGAAAAACTCAAAATGGCCGCCGACAAGGCCTCGCAATTTGTGCAACGTGCACAAGGACCGGGCGGTGGCTGGAGATATATGCCGAATGACATGGGCGATACATCGGTGTTGGGTTGGCAGCTGATGGCGCTGATGGCCGCGAAGGACGCCGGACTGCGAGTGAACGCCAAGGTCGGCGCCGGCGTCAACCAGTTCCTTTCACGTGTTGAAGGAGGGATCGAAGGTGACACGGTGTACGGGCGGTTCGGAACTAAGTACGCCTATGATTTGACCAAAAAGAGATTCTCCAAAGCAACCGATACGATCGGCATCCTGTCCCGCATGTTTATGGGGGTTAAGTCGCACCATCCAGCGGTCACCCTGGTCGCGTCGAAGATTGCAGCGGGCGGACCCGATGCCGGCGATATGTACTACAATTATTACGCCAATCAGGTCATGTTTCAGTTTGGCGGCCAGCAGTGGGAAGACTGGCAGAAAAAATTAACGCCGGTGTTGGTTGATTCTCAAGCCAAGGATGGCCATGCGGTTGGCACCTGGTATTTTGACGAGGGAGATCAGGGTGCCACTAAAGCCGGGCGGCTTTATTGCACCTCGCTGGCACTCATGTGCTTAGAAGAGCACTATCGGCATCTGAGGATTTCCAAGTCCGTCGAGGAATTGGCCGAACAGTTTGCGGAACCGGACGACGAGGACGCCGCCGCCAAAGAAGGTAAAGATGCGGCTGCCGGCGACAAAGAGGCCGATGCAGAGGGGGCCGCGAATCCCGACCAAGGTGAGGACGCGAAGGCGGGCGACTGAAGCCCGCCCGTTTGCCTCACAACCGCCACGATCGCTTGCTGCAGTCGTTACAACCGGAACCGCAACGCAGCCCCGCATCTTTGCGCCATCCGTAAAGTTCACTAATTCCGGATTCTTTTCCTAAACGGTGTATTTTCTCACCGTCATTCCCCGATCTTACACTTGGCAGACGTGTCCCATGATCGACACTTTAGAGACTTACCTAGCGGAGGACCTGACAAGTGGCAAAGACAACAAAGAAATCAACGAAGGTCGCGATGGATCGTCAAGGTAGCGAGGACCGCCGTCAAAATTCAGATCGTCGTCAGGAAAATGAAGAAGTGGCCGTCGAACGCCGCAAAGTCACTCGCCGTCGTCAGATCGACCCAACCACCTGTGAACGCGACTATGACGCCGCTGAAGTCGAGTTCATGCGAGCTCTGGACGATTACAAACGCAGCAGCGGCCGGATGTTCCCGACGTGCAGCGAAATCCTGGAGGTCGTGCGTGATTTGGGCTACGTCAAAACGGCAACTTCCTCGGGCGTAGCGGAGGAAAACGACCCGTTGGTCGCCACCGAAGATACGGCAGATGCCGCCTTGGCAACCGATGTCGATATGACGATTGACAGTGAAGCAGTGGAACGACACTAATTTTAATCTCCAGCATAGCTCGTCACGGGAGCAAACGGCCCCGCACATCGTGCGAGGGCCGTTTTTTTGTGGCGGCGCTAGCCGTGCCAGCGGCGGTTGAAATGACCTTGTGTGGATTGCGTCGCTTCGCTAACGTCCGCCCTTCGAAGTCCCGGCAAATCTGCCGGCCCCGGATTCTCATCGATTCAAAGGAAACGATCGTGTCCCATTCCGGCTCTACATCGAACGGTCTTCCCAAGTTGATTGATTCCAAATACGCCGCAGGCGTGCTCGCTTGGTCGTTGCTGTTCGCCAGCGGCTGCGGGCTGGCGTCCAGCGGCATGAATGCCGAGGGGACGAGGTTCTTTCAGCAGGGCAACCACGCCGCGGCCATTCGGCGTTTTGAGCGCGCAATAACGGCGAATCCTCGCGATGCCGACAGCTACTACAACTTGGCCGCCACGTACCATCAGCTGGCCAGATCGGGAACGGATAATTCCTACTGGGCTACAGCGGAGACTTATTACAACCAATGCCTTGATATCGCGGCAAATCACAAGCCCTGCCATCGTGGGTTAGCAGTTTTGTTGGCACAGCAGAATCGGCAAAATCAATCCTTCCGGTTGCTCGAGGGCTGGAGAGATCGCAACCCGTTTTCACCGGAACCAAAAATCGAACTAGCCCGCCTCTACGAAGAAGTCGGCGAAATGGCGGAATCTGAACGTCAATTGCTCGAAGCGATTGCCGCAGACACGACCAACGCCCGCGCCCGCGCCGCATTAGGCAAGTTGCGCGACTCGCAGGGCGACATTTCGCAAGCGCTGGCCAACTACCGAGTTTCGCTGAGTCGTAATTTTTCCCAGCCCCAACTCCGGGCCCGGGTGGCGGCGCTAACTTCTTCGGGCGTTAATGCGCTGCCATCTATTCCGGCGGCGAACGGTGGTACCCGGACGGTTACGATTCCGCCATCGCCGATTCGCTATTAGCAGATTGGGCACAGTTCGCCCTGACCGCCAAGGCTTGCATGAGCGCCCGGGCCTTGTCCATCGTTTCGAGATACTCTGCCCGAGCGTCCGAATCGGCCACGACGGCGCCGCCGACGTTGTAGTAACACCGTCCGTCTTTGACCACGAAGGTGCGGATCACGATACTTAAATCGATCGGCCCGGCGAAATCCAGATAGCCGATGGCGCCGGAGTAGATGCCGCGGTTCACCGGTTCGAGCTGGTCGAGAATCTTCATCGCCGCGATCTTCGGAGCGCCCGTCATCGAACCGCCCGGAAAGCAGGCTCTCAGTAAATCGACGGGGTGGACATCCTCGCCTAACTTGCCGCGAATCGTCGAGACCAGCTGAAACACGGTAGCGTAGCGCTCAATCGTCATTAGTTTTGGGACCGACACGCTGTTAAACTCACACACGCGGCCAAAGTCGTTGCGGACCAGATCGACGATCATCACGTTTTCGGCGCGATCCTTCGCGCTGTTCTGCAATTCGTCGCGCAGTGCAAAATCGGCTTCGGGCGAGGCACTTCGCCGCCGCGTGCCCTTGATCGGGCGGCTTTCCACGTTGCGTTCGATGTCGAGTGACAAAAAACGTTCGGGCGAAGCCGAAATAACATCGACGTCCTCGCACTTTAGATAGCTGGCAAACGGTGCGGGGTTCGATGTCCGCAATTCCTGATACAGCGCCCACGGATCGTCGCCGTAAAGTGGCGATTCCAGCCGGTGTGTCATGCAGGCCTGATAAATGTCGCCGGCAAATATGTGTTGTTTGATTTGGTCGACGGCCTGGCAGTAACGGACTTCGTCGAAGTGCTGTTTGATTTCGATGTCGGACGATGAAAATCGTGGGTCGGGCCGCTGCTGCGGCGGGCCGCTGGTGACTTCGAATTGTCGCAGTCGCCGTAGCAGGTCATCGCGAATCGATTCGGCTTGGCGGCGGGCGGATGGTTCGGAATCGCCGCAGCCGACGACGGAAAGATATGTTTTTCCGGATTGGTGACAGTGCCCGAGCACATGGTGGCAGAACATGAGCTGAATGTCCGGAAGCCCCAAATCGTCGTGTCCCGTGTCGGGCAAGTCTTCAACGAAGTGGCCCGCTTCATAACCGAAATAGCCGACCGCGCCGGAAAGCAGCGGAAGGGGACGATCCTCAAAATGCCGTTGGTCGAGCCGATACTCCTCCATCAACGCCCGCAGGTATGCAAAGACTTCGCCACCCGGAACCTTGTAATCCTCGCGGTGCCGCTGCGGCCAACTTCGCACGATTTCGACGGCCGCAGCCGCGTCGAACTGTTTTGACGGGTGGCGTTTGACGCGGACTACCAGGAACGGGTCCGCGCCCATCAGCGAGTAGCGGCCGAGCGAGTCCGCTTCCAGGGCGCTATCGAGCAAAAATGCATATGGTTGCCGGACAAAAAGAGAAAAATACAGCCAAAACGGCCGCTCAAGTTCCACGGTCTCGAGCAAATGCCACCGTGCGGTCGGCAATTCGGAGCAGAGCGAATGACGGGTGTATGGCGACATGCCTTAGGATTCTAGCGCAACAACCGCCGGGCGAAAACCGGTGTAGATCGCGGTTTGTAGGGACGAATGTCGAACGGGCTGCCCGATTTGCTTCTCTCGCGTTGGTTCTCTCGCGGCCGCGGTAGTCTTTAGCTGATCCGTCAGGTCGCCCGGATTCGGGCGGGCAGCCACT
>JAYGDO010000559.1:0-8227 GCA_046582885.1 Pirellulales bacterium
GATCTTCCCGTCCGCGCCCGCGCCCGCGCCGTGGACGTGCTGCTGGTGGCGAAGTTGAACGATGCCGAATTGGAGGTGCTGGTCGAATCGTTGTCCGCCGCAGGGCCAATGGAATTGAAGCGGTTGCTGCCGAAATTTTCGGGCAACAGCAATCGGCTGCTGGGTGCCGCCTTGGCCAAAGCGCTGAACGAAAACGGTGCCGCGAGATCGTTGGCGCCGGAAGAACTTAAAAAGTCGCTGGGGGGATTCGGTGAGGCGGGGCTGTCCGCGATCGAGCCGCTGCTGGCCGAGATTAAACGGCAAAATGGCGAAAAGCTGCAGCGGATCGCGTCCATCCTGCCGTTCCTGGAAAAAGCTGACGTGCGGCGCGGCCATCAGGTGTTCTTCAGCAGCAAAGCGGCCTGCGCTGCTTGCCATCAGCTGGGCTACGTTGGCGGCCGCGTTGGACCCGATCTAAACCGCATCGGCCGCATTCGTACCGAGCGCGACCTGCTGGAGTCCATCCTGTTCCCCAGTGCCAGTTTTGTCCGTAGCTACGAGCCGGTCGAGATCATCACCACCGACGGTAAGATATTCAACGGCATCATTCGTGATGAAACCGAAAAAGAAGTTGTGCTGGCGGTGGACGCCGAGAAACAGGTGCGGATTTCCCACGAGGAAATCGACGAGCGCACGGCCGGCAAGGTTTCGATCATGCCCAAGGGGCTCGACAAACAGTTCACGCCGCAAGAACTGGCCGATTTGACCGCGTTTTTGAAGGCGGCCAAGTGAACCGGGTGGATTCACAGCCGCGAGGCGGCAGTGTCGTGAATTTCTCGGGCGGTGTCTCGAGCAGTTTCTCCCCCCCGGCGGCCGCTAATCGGGGCTTCACGCCGGCCGAATTTCGACAGCCCAGCATCGTCGTTGATTTTTGAGTTCACCCAGCCTCGCACGGCATTGGTCGGAATCGGATTGCTAGCGAATGCCCCCGAGTGTGGTCGCCTGGCCGACGCGCTGGATGCCGAGAATGTACGCCGCGGTGCGGAGGCTGACGTTGCGTTCCTGGGCGATCTGCCAGACGGCCTCGAAACTCTCCGAAAGGACGCGATCCAGTTCCTGCCGCACGCGATCCAGGCCCCAGCGATAGTGCTGCCGGTTTTGCGCCCATTCGAAATAACTTACCGTCACGCCGCCGGCGTTGGCGAGAATGTCGGGTAACACGGTGGCGCCGCGGTCGGACAGACTGTCGTCGGCCTCAGGCGTGATCGGGCCGTTGGCCGCTTCGATGATAATCGGCGCGCGAATCGTCTCCACGTTGTCATCGGTAATCACGCCACCGATCGCGGCCGGGATGAGTACATTGACGTCGAGCGCTAGTAACTCGTCGTTGGTGATGCGATCGGCGTCCGGGTAACCTTCCAGCAGGTTTTCGTGTTTCCATGCGTATCGGACGGCACTTTGAATGTCGAGGCCGTCGCGGCGGTAATACGCTCCGCTGATGTCGCTGATTGCTACAACGCGGCAATCGGCCAGTTGCAAAAACCTCGCGGCGTGCGCGCCGACGTTGCCGAAACCTTGAACGGCGACGCTCGTTTCGTTTGGCTTAAGGCCGCTGCGACTGAGCAGTTTTAGGCAAACGATACCGACGCCGCGCCCGGTCGCTTCTTCGCGACCCGGAATGCCGAACATTTCGACCGGCTTGCCGGTTACGCAAGCGGGATTGAAACCATGATACTTTTCGAATTGATTTGCGAACCAAGCCATCACCTGGGCGTTGGTTCCCATGTCGGGGGCAGGAATGTCGGAGTCCGGACCGATAATATCGCTGATTTCATCGACAAACTTTCGCGTGATGAGTTCGAGTTCCCGCTCGCTCAGTTCGCGGGCATTGACCGCAATGCCGCCCTTTGCGCCACCGTAGGGAATGTTGACGACGGCCGTCTTCCACGTCATTAACGACGCCAGCGCCCGGACTTCGTCGAGATCGACTTCGTGGTGATATCGCAGTCCGCCCTTCATCGGGCCACGAGCGTTGTTGTGTTGTACGCGATAGCCAATAAATGTCGCCAACTCGCCGTCGTCCATTTCGACGGGAATCTGCACTTGAACCTCGCGCCGCGGAACCGCCAGTAGTGTGCGGACATTTTCGGCCAATTCCAGTTGATCGGCGGCACGAGAGAAATAAAAGTTCGCTGATTCAAGGGCGTTCATGGATTCGACTTCTCCATGGCGGAAATAAAAAAACCGGTCTCGACGGACTAGTTATAGTCCGCAAAACACCTCGCCGTAAGCTGCCCGTCTTGCTAAAGGGGTCGCGGAAACGCCGGGATGCATCGTGTAAAATGCAGTTGCCGGCAACGTTTTGCGTAAAAGCTTCGCGCACCGCCGCTACTGCGTTAAATTGATTGGATGCTTTGCCGCCGCTGGTTGGGTGGCGTGGGATACGACGAGAGCAATATCTACGGACAGATTCATGCCAAAACCTATGATTCCCGAGTTCTGGAAGCTGCTGGGCGAAAGCGGTCTGTTGCCGCCCGATCGACTGACACAGTTGCAGGGCCAATTTGCCGAGATGAAGGGCGTCAGCAACAGCAATGCGCCGGTTCTGGCCGAGTGGTTGATTTCCGAAAAGGCGCTCACACGGTATCACAGCGACGTGCTGCTGAAGGGGCTTTCCGGACCGTTCAACTACGGTGACTTTCAGGTCATCGAGCGAATACGTTCGGGTAGATTAAAAGGTCATTTTCGGGCGACTCACCTGCCAACCCAGCACGTTGTGCTGCTGAGTTTCTTTTCCGGCGGTACGGTCAGCGACGCGAACCAGTGGTCCGCTGCGCTGCAAGCGGCGAAGAAGGCTTTTTCGGTGCGTGACGCCGCGGTCACCTGTTGCCATGAGGTCGTCGATGTCGGGCAGTACAAGTTTGCGGTCGTCGAAAATATTTTTGGGCGGACGTTGTCCGAATCGATTCAGCCAGGCACGCAGATGCCGGTCAGCCAGGCCTGTGGAATCGCCAGACAAATCGCGATCGGGCTCAACGCATTGCATACGACCGGACGGCCGCATGGCAATATCCGGCCCGAGAACATCTGGCTGTCCGACCACGGGCAGTCACTGCTGATAGATTTTCCACTGGTGGGGCCGACGTATGACGGCCGTTCGCCTTTGGATTTAAGCACCGTCGAATACGCCGCGCCCGAACTCCATCAACTGCGCCCCGAACCGACACCGGCCTCGGATATTTACGCGCTGGGTTGTCTGTTGTACCAGTTGATCGCCGGTCGTCCGCCGTTTGCCTCTTCGTCGGGGGAGCCTGACTCGGTTCCCAAAAAGATGGCGCGGCACGCAAGCGAAGCCATTGTGCCGGTCCATCAACTGGTAGCGGTTCCGGAAGCGTTGAATCAGGTTGTCAGTTATATGATGGCTAAGAATGTCTCGGTTCGCCACCAAGACGGTTTGACGGTTGCCGAGGCGCTGCGGCCATTCGTCGATCCGGCGATGTTGAACTCGCAAATGCAGCAACCGCCGACTCGGGCGGCATACGCAGCGATCGCGGACCAGCGGCGGGAGTCGGTCATCGGCGGATCGGCCGTTGCCGCGGCCACGGCGAACTCTGCCCAGCCACAGCCGCCGGCCGGGGCGGGTGTTTCGCCCGCAGCGAATACAGCGGCGGCGGCGATCACGCGGCCTAGCGGTGCGCCCAGCCAGGTGCCACTGTCGGCCAGCGGGTTAATGGCCGCTACGTCGGGGGCTGGCGCGGTCTCGGCAACGGCGGCCGTGGGGAGCCAGCCGGCGACGACGGCGGCCGCGACACAAAACTCCGCCCCGGCGGCGTCGGCAGAGGAACTATTCCGCCTCGGCCAGCAGCCAGCGGTCGCAGCGACTCCGGACATTTTGCCGCAACAATCCACCGATGCAAAGTCTGAAGCTGCGGCTAGTGGCCGCATGCGACGGTCGACGAAAAACGGGCTGATCGGACTGGCGCTGACGGTTGGCCTGATCGGACTTATTTTTGGCAGTTTGTGGCTCTCGGGCGACAGTGGACCGGGCGTTGCCAACAAGAACGGTGACGGCACAGGGGCGACTGCCAACGACGAAGTTTCAGACGGCCAGGAGGGAACGGGCAATTCGACCGACGCTGGGGACGGAGAGCCGCCACCAGTTCACCAGGTCGCTGAGGCATCGGGAGCCCTCGACGTCCGTTTTATCGCGCCGGATGCGAAAATTTTGTTTGCGGTCCAGTCGTCCGAGTTTTTTGCAACGGTGGCAGGCCAGCAAATGCTGGCGTCGCTGACGGCGAGCGGTTTTGATTTTTCGGGTTGGGTCCGGCAAAAAACCGGATTCGCCCTGGACGAAATTCGCCGACTGGATGTTGCGTTGTACGAGTTGCCGTCGCGGGTGGAGGTGGCGCTGGTGGTTTGGCCGTTGGTATCGCAGGACGAGGGCAAGCTGCAGCAGCGATGGGCAAACCCGGAATCGACGACCTACAACGGTACGACGTACTGGCGGCGCGGCGAGCTCGGATTTTATAAACCCGTGGACGGAACGAATGCATTTTCGGTCGCGCCGCTCGCGCATCTCCGTGAGATTATCGACTGGCTGGACGAACCGGCCCGTATGGCAACCACGCAAGCCATGGAGCAGCTGTGTAAATCTGGCGAGGAAGATGAACAAGTGATTGCCGACGACGGCAAATTGCTGTGGTCCGCACCAAAACTATCGGATCGACACGTTAGCGTGCTTTTCTCACGTTCGTACTTGCAAAGCGCTCGAGTCGCGCTGTACCGTGGCCGTCTCGCGCCCCTTCACGAGACGATTAGTTGGTTCCTGGGGCCTTCGTCAGACATCCAGGGCGGTATGTTGTCGTTGCACGCCGGCGAGCAATTCTTCGCCGAGTTACGGCTCTACTGCAACCGTGACGTGCTGCCGCAGGTGATGGCCCGCGATATCTATCGACGAATGGGCGAAGCGCCGTCGCGGTTGAATCAACACTTCAAGCCAATCCAGTTCAGTTCTTACAGCGAGCAGTTGCTGGCCGATTTTCCATTCGCGCTAAAGGCGTTGCATCAGTACACGCGTCACGATCGCGACAAACCGGCTGGGAAACAGGCGGTGCTGCGTTCGTATCTGCCGATCGAGGCGGCAACGTTGCTGATCCACGCCACAGACTTGGCGCTGCTGGAAACGGCGGGCACAGGCGGCACGGGGCCGACAAAGGTTGTGGGGACCCAGCCGAAAACGGTGTATGAAAAACTCAAACAGCCCACAACGCTACGATTCGGGCGCGACAATTTGATTAACGCGATCGGCCTGCTGAGTGACGACATTGGCGTCAAAATCGAGATTCAGGACAAAGATCTCGAGTTGGAAGGAATTACGAAGAACCAATCGTTCGGAATAGACATGGCTGACAAGCCCGCCGAAGAGATTTTGCTGAGTATTGTCCAGTTGGCGAATTCGGATAAGACGGCGAAGGGTCCATCCGATGCCGCGCAGAAATTGATTTACGTGGTCAAGGAAAAGCTCAACGGCGGTGAGGATGTGATTTGGATTACCACGCGAGCCGGCGCCCAGACGCGGAACGATCAGCTTCCGAGTGTGTTTAAGGCCCAGCCTCGCCAAGAAAAGTGAAACTCGCGAGTGGTCGTAGGCTATAATTAAGAGCGGTCGTCCGGGCCGATTCGGCAAATCTCGCCGCAGAGAAGCAATATGCAGCCGTTCACGATTTCCTGCCTCACTTGCGCCACCAAACTCAAGGTGTCCGACGAGTCGTTGATCGGTGAAATTCTCAGGTGCGCGAAGTGTCACAGTATGGTCTTGGTCGAGCGGCCGAGTGAGGGGTTTGGTGAAACAAAGGCGGCCGCCGCGGGCGCGGTATCGCTGGCGGAGTTCGACGTTTCGCCGGAAATCGAACCGACCTCGATCGACGTGCCTGAGCCTCCGGCCGTGCCGCCTGTCGCGAATCCCACCAGGACAGCCGTGACAGAGCCGCCGCTGACGGAACCATTCGCACCTGCCGAATCCAGTGCGGGGCCACAACCGGAGGTGACGCCCGTGGAGCAGGCGGCAATACCGAACATTCCCGCGCCGCCGGCGCTGGCTTCACAACGTTGGATTTTGATGGGCGCAGCAGGTGCCGTCGGCATTACGTTTGTGGTTAGTATCTGGCTGTTTTTGAAATTGCAAAGTGACGCGACTTTGCCAATTGACAATGCCGGTCGCAAGGCCATAGTCGAATCGACCATGCCTGATCCCGTTAACTTGGTTACCAATCCGGAACAGGAATCTGAGGCACCCAGAGCGGAGCCGCCGCGTAACAGCACCCCGACCAAGGGCCAACCCTTATCGGCTGATCCGGCGGATGTTGAACAACCGCTTCAGCCCGATACAGATGCCGACGCCGTTGCAACGGCAGCGGAGGAGGAGAATCCACTCGCACTGCCGGATACCGACAATGAGGTTGGCAAGATCGAAACGCCTGAAAGCGATCAAGAACAGAGTGTCGGCGAACCGGTGGACTATCCGATTCCCGGACCAAATCCGGATATCGCTTCGCGGCTGGCCATGAAGATCGAGGCGATCGAAATCGCGGGTCAGGCGAACCAAGGCGAAGTGCTTCGCAATGCGACGATGTTGCTTTCGCAGATGACTTCTGTGCCGATTCATGTCGATTCGGTAGCCCTAAAACGGCTCGGAATTAATGACGAAATTCCGGTTCGGGCGATTATGGAAAACACAACGGCGACAGAAGTGCTCGATACGATGCTCGGCCATTGGGGGTTGACGGCAATCGCTACGGGCGACCACGTCGTCGTCACGCTGCCGCCGAACGGGCGAATACCGCTGAGCGACGGTTATGCATTTCCATTTGACGATTTGGCGGCCGACGCTGACGAGTTGCAGGAGATGGCCGATTTGATTCGTCGCATGGTCGAACCAGAATCCTGGGGACGCGAAGACGGCCCGACAATTTCGATTAAAAATGGAAGGTCGCTGACGATCCAGCAAACGCGTTTGGCTCGGCGCGAGATTCTATTGCTGAGCGAAAAGCTGCGCGTCGCGCGAGGACTGGTGCCCCGCAGCACGTATTATCGCAACAACCCCGAATTGCTGCCGATAAAATCACTCAGCCAACGCGCGGCAGCCCGGCTTGCCGAGCCGGTCACGCTACCGGCCGTCGAGGATGTCAAATTGGCGTATTTCGCTTTGGGGCTCCAGCACCGCGCGGCGATGGGGTTTTCGATCGACGAATTTGCACTGCTTCGCGCGGGGTTGTCGCCAGAACTGGTGGTCAATTGTCCCAGTCAGGAAAAAAAGCCGCTGGTCGAGTATTTGGCGATCGTTTTAAAGTCGCGGGGCTTGGCCGCACGGGTTATCGACGCGGAATCCATTCAAATTACGACGCCGCGCGAGTTGTCGAGGACTCCGGACATCGAATTTTACGTGGTCGGCGAAACGGCGGTCGGTGACGGGGCCCAGCTAGTCGCCCGGATTGAGTCCGAAATCGAGCCAAAATACTGGCCTTTGGCGGGCTCCAATGCAGCCATTTATTACGACCGGCCGTCCCGCTGTCTGATCGTACGTGCCTCCCAGCCCGTGCAGCAGAAGTTGGCGGCGGTATTGCTGAGATGGCGCGGTCAATAGGCGAGTATTGTGAGATAATTGGGCCGTTAGGCCGATTGTTACCAAGGACTTCTTGAATTTCAGCCCCGAAGTTACGATACTAAGGGTATGCAAGGTAGCTATGCGTTCCTTTTTGGCTTCTGGTTTACCGCGGCTCGTCGCGGGGTCGGAGGAGGTTTATAGCTAGCCACCTTAAAACGCGACAATAAGAACAGGACCCCGCGAACTGAATGCAGTTGGCGGGGTTTTTTAATTTTCAAGAGTTAACCTTTATGCATTAACCGTCGGTAGAACTGGAAAAAGTCATGATCGTCGTAATGAAACCGGGCGCGTCCAAAGATCAAATCGATCATATGGTCGCGCAAGTCGAGAGTTTAGGATTGAAGGCGCATGTGATTGTCGGCACGGAACACACCGTGATCGCCGCAGTCGGCACAAAACGTGACGGCAACAAAGAGTCGCTCGAAAGCGGCGACGGCGTAGTCGAGGTTGTGCGGATTTCCGCGCCGTATAAAGTCGCCAGTCGCGAGGTGAAGCCGGACACAACTGTCGTATCGACAGGCAGCCTTAGCGTCGGCGGCGAACACATTGGCGTGATCGCGGGTCCCTGCTCGGTAGAAGATGAAC
>JAYGDO010000604.1:0-2298 GCA_046582885.1 Pirellulales bacterium
CTCTGAGGTACCATGGTGCCCATTCCACTTAGCAGAATAGATCTTGCCGGCTACGCGGACTCGGAAGGCTACGTCGATGCCGATCCGCCGCGCGAGTGGGCATATAGATATCGCGACTACGTGATTCGCGCGTTTAACGAGGACATGCCATTCGACCAGTTTGTCACCGAACAGCTTGCGGGCGACGAGCTAGTGCCGCGCCCGCATACGAATTTTTCAGACGAGCAGATACGCAAGCTGACGGCCACCGGCTTTTTGCGAATGGCGCCCGATGGAACGGCTGCCGGCGGGATCGATCAAAACGTGGCCCGCAACGAAGTCATCGCCGGCACGATCAACATCATGACCACGTCACTCTTGGGGCTGACCGTCGGTTGTGCCCGTTGCCACAACCATCGCTACGATCCGATCAGCCAAAGAGATTACTATCAGTTGCGGGCGATCTTTGAACCGGCGCTGGACTGGAAATCGTGGCGAGCGCCGAACGCTCGACGCGTGTCGCTTTACACCGACGAAGATCGAAAAATGGCGGCCGGGATCGAAGCGAAAGCCAAACAGGCTGAAGAATACCGGAAAAAGATCCTCGATGGCCATCTAAAACGAACGCTGTACGAGGAGTTGATCAAAGCACCGGACGATCTAAAGGAGACGCTCCGCACGGCCTTCGAAACAGCCGTCGCGGAAAGGTCCAAAGAGCAGGTCGCCTTGTTGAAAGAACATCCCAATATCGGGAATATCAACAGTGGGTCGCTCTATCTTTATAGCGAGCAGCGTGGTCGGCGGGCGGATGAGATTGCGGCCGTCGCCAACAAGACCGAAGCGGCACTCATCGAAAAAGTTCGTGCCGCGCAGCCAGGCGTGACCGTCACCGCGCAGACCTTAAAGGAATTCGACGCGGACGGCGCTTCGTTAGTCGTCGAGTATCGAGAGGCTGCGGAAACCTGCCGCAAGACGGATTCAAAAAAGCAACTGGCCGACCTGCAGAAAGGCATAAGCGAGATTCGTGCGACGAAGCCGGAAGAAATCTTCATCCGCGCGCTGACCGAACCGGACAATCACACGCCCGAGACGTTCCTATTCAAACGGGGAAATCACAGTCAGCATGGCAAGGCGGCTGCGCCGGGCGGGCTGGACATTTTGGCCAATCCGGCGTCCACTTTGTCGAGCCGCATTCCGTCAAACGACCCATCGCTAACCACAACAGGCCGGCGATTGGCCTACGCGCGGCAATTAACCCGTGGCAATCATCCGCTGCTGGCGCGCGTCATCGTGAATCGCATTTGGTTCCATCATTTCGGCCGCGGAATCGTCAACACGCCGGGTGACTTCGGACAGCTTGGCCAACGCCCCAGCCCCCCGGAACTTCTCGATTGGCTTGCGCGCGATTTCATTGAAAACGGCTGGAGCATCAAACGGCTGCATCGAATGATTCTGACGTCGCACACGTACCGGCAGACCTCCGCGCGGACGGAGCAGTTCGACACGGTCGATCCCGATAACCGGCTTTACGCGAGACAGTCAATTCGGCGGATCGAGTCGGAGATCTTCCGCGACGCGGTACTGGCCGTCAGCGGTCAAATCAACGACAAGATGTTTGGCCCGCCGCTTCCCGTAATGGAGGATGGCGTCGGCCAGATTGTGGTCGGCAAGGAGAAACTCGACGGCGAGCGCAAGCCAAGTGGCGATTCGGGGCTAGGAGGTGAAGAACATCGACGAAGCCTCTACATCCAAGTCCGCCGCACGCGCCCGCTCGCCGTGCTTGAGACGTTTGACATTGCGACGGTTGCTCCCAATTGCACAAAACGGCCGTCGTCGAACGTCGCGCCGCAGGCGCTGCTGTTGATGAACAGCGACTTCATGGCTCGGTATGCCGCGTCGTTCGCCGATCGCGTGATCCGCGAGGCCGGCCAATCGCTCACCGAGCAAGTGCGGCTCGCCTGGTCAATCGCTTACGCGGAGGAAGCGCCGGCAGAGGCGGTGGTGGCGATGACCGAATTCATCGAACAGCAGGCGAAGGCGTACCAGAACGACAACGACAAACTCGCCGCCGACGCGGCTCGAAAGAAAGCACTTTCGGTAGTCTGCCAAGGCATAATGGCGGCCAATCAGTTTATTTATGTGGACTAACGTATGAGTCACAATCAATCAACTCGTCGGCACTTTCTCGCGCAGACAGCGATGAATAGCGCGCCGCTGGCGGTCGCCTGGCTGACCAGTCGCGCGGCGCAGGCCGAGCCGGTCAAACCGGACTTGGGCATTCGCAGTTTTGACCTGAGGTCGAAGCAACCTCAAAAACCG
>JAYGDO010000616.1:0-2856 GCA_046582885.1 Pirellulales bacterium
GGTGGCGCTGACAAGTCGGTCCGCCACTGGAACCTCGAAACCGGAAAAATGATACGTTCGTTGGCCCACACGGACGCAGTGACCGGCGTGGGCGTGACCGCCGACGGCGTAAAAATCATTTCAACCAGCGCCGACAAAACCGTCCGAGTTTGGACGTTGGCTAGCGGCGCGGCAGCGGCGACGATCACGCTCGAATCGCCCGTTCGGCAGTTTTCGCTCAGCGCGGACTCGACCCGGGCGATCACTGCGGGCGACGACCACATCATTCGCGTCTGGGACATCGCGACGGCCCGCGAACTGGAGCGGTTCACCGGCCACGAGGCGACCGTAAGCTCGCTGGCGCTCTCCGCGGACAATCGCACGGTCATTTCCGCCGCGGCCGACAAGACCGTGCGGGCTTGGACGATCGGTGTCGACCGATTGTTTGTGGCCGATTTGAAGAGCGTCCACACCATGGTACTGACACCGGAGGGAAAACATATCGTCACCGCGGGCGAAGATAAACTAGTCAAACTCTGGGATCTCGAAGGCAAAATGGTTCGCCAGTTTTCCGGCGCGGCTGCTCCGCTGCGAAGCGTCGCCGTTCGCGGTGACGGCCTGCAAATCGCTGCGGGCGGTGATCCGGTATTGACGCAGGTCAACGTCTACATCTGGAATGCCGCGAACGGCCAGCCCGTACGCACTCAAAAAATGCCCGCACCCGTCAGTTCGCTGACGTACAGTGGCGATGGGAAACTGGCCGTCGCCACCGCTGACAAACACTTGCGGGCGTACGCGTCCGACGACGCCCGCCTGCTACAGGACTGGACGGTGGCGGCCACCCTGAATGATCTGGCCTTTACGCCGGATCACACGACGGTCGTGGCGGCCGCAGCCGACAATCAGGCTTACATTCTCGACTACTCGCTGAGGCGATTGATTACAGGCCACGTCGGGCCGGTGACGGGTGTGGCGTTTACGCCGACCGGCGGACGACTTCTCAGCTGCGGCGCCGACAAGTCCGTGCGGCTTTGGAACGCGGCGGACGGTAAGCCGCTGAGCCAGTTTGTGGGCAGTACCGCGGCGGTTCACAGCCTGGCACTTAGTCGTGATGGCACGAAGCTGACGGCGGCGGGGGAGGACAAAATGGTTCGCGTCTGGGACGTGCCCGGTGATCAGGCGGTTCCGCCGCAGCAGGTTCAACCTTCCGCCACTTTCACGCACCCGGCAATCGTGCGTTCGACCAGCATTACCGACAACGGTTCCACGGTGGCTGCGGGTGGCGACGACAACCTAATTCGCCTGTGGGACGTGGCGACCGGCAAAGAGCGCGAACGAATCGCCGGACCCGCCGGAGCCGTTCTGGCCGTTTCTCTTTCAGCCGACGGCCGCGATCTGGTGTCGGGATCTGCCGACAATCATGCACGGCACATGTTTCCCTCCGTGTCCGCGGTGGTTGCCGCTCAACAGGGCGAGATTCATGATGTCGTCTTCGCAGCAGACGGCGATGCCGTCTTCACGGCCGGAGCGGACAAATTCGTGCAGCGCAGTTCGCTCCGTTCGCCGGCGGTTGGCCAAAACGAAGCCAAAACCAGTCTGCAATTTACAGGCGCAACGGCCGCGGTGCGGACGGTTGCCGTCAGCCGCGACGGCAAGTACGTTTCGGCCGGCGGCGATGATATGCACGTGCGTGTTTGGAACGCGTCCGACGGGAAAAGCTTGGCCACGATCAAAACACCCGCGATGGTCACTTCAGTGGTTACCAGTGGCGATGGGCGGACAATTGTCGCCGCAGGGGCCGATAAGATCATTCGCAACTACGCTCTACTGCAAATCGACGGCGTCTGGCAATTGAAGCTGACACACGAATTGCAAGGTCACACCGATGCGGTGACCCGCATGTCGCTGGCAGGCGACGACCGCACACTGCTGAGCGTTGCCGCCGATTCGACCGCTAAGCGCTGGCTGGTCGCCTCGGCTTTGCCCCAGAGACAACTTTCCGGCCACAAAGGTCCAATCTATGATCTTGCTTTCCACAAGGATGGCCGCCTGCTCGCCTCGGCCAGTGGTGATCGGACCGCTCGCGTGTGGGACTTGGCCGACGGCGAGGTTCGCTTCACTTGTAAAGGACACGAGCGGCAGGTGACCGGCGTGTCGTTCCATCCCAGCGGCAATCAACTAGCCAGCTGTAGCCTCGACGCCTCGGTGCGGTTGTGGTCGTCGGAAATCGCTCCAGACCCACTGCCTGCCGACGCCGAGCCCGACAAACAGGCTGATCCGCCGCCGCCCGCAGAGGAAAAAAATCAGCCCGGCGATCCGCTGAACGTGCTCGCCGGTGACATTAAAGATGGTCTAAACTCCCTCGCCTACGCACCGAATGGAAATTACCTGGTAGCCGCTGGTCTGGCCAAGGTTTGGAGACAGTGGCCTACCGGTGGCGAGACTCCCTTTGAATTGCTACGCTCCGGTCAACTGCACAACTATCAAATTTACCGCATTGTTCCCAATCCGGCGTCCACGCGTTTCGCCACGATCGACTTTTCCGGCAAGCTATTTATTTGGGACGCTGCCAATGGCAATCCGCTGTTTCACCAGCAACTGCCTGCTTCCAGCGGCTACAGCATCGCCTACGCCCCCAACGGCCAAGAACTAGTTGCCGCCACAAGCGACTTGCGCGTGGTGCGGGTACTGATTCCGACACCCGCACGATGAGCAATGGAACAACTATTCCTTTTTCGGCGTCTTTGTTTGGGGCACGGCGGTCGCGGTCGCAACCGAGACGTTCAGGCCGGCTTGCCGTAGCGCCGAAGTGATTCTGGCAACCGAGACACTCTTGCCCCCCGCCAATCGCACCGCGAGCACACCGCGTTGAAGATC
>JAYGDO010000054.1:0-2835 GCA_046582885.1 Pirellulales bacterium
CGACCACCAACGGAAAAGACAGAATATTGTGCTCCTCGAGCGACGTCATGTCGTCGTCACGATCATGGCGACACAGTATTCCACCGTGAACCTTCGGATGCAGCGTCTTGAGCCGGCCTTCCATCATTTCCGGAAAGCCCGTGTAGGCAGCGATGTCCTGAACGGAAATGCCCGCGGCTTCTAAATGCCGCCGCGTGCCACCGGTACTGAAGATTTCGACCCCCGCCTCAACGAGGCCGCGGACGAACCGAGCGACGCCTTCCTTGTCACTGACACTGATAATCGCGCGCTCGATTTTCGCAGACATGCTGAATAGCGTATCGATCCGCGGCCTAAACGACAAGCAACTCTGCGAGGATCAGAACGGATTATCGTCCGCGGCGCCATCTTTATCATCGCCGGCATCGCCGCCGCCAGCCGGATTGTCATCCGCTCCGCCATCTTCAGGCTGTTTCGCACCGCCACCAAATGGATCGTCGTCCGCGCCACCGGCTTTATTGCCGCCCGCATCACCACCGCCGTCAGGCTGTTTCGCACCGCCGCCGAATGGATCGTCGCCGAATGGATCGTCGCCTTTGTCGCCCGCCTTGTCGCCGAATGGATCTTTCTCTCCGCCCGCCTTGTCGCCGAACGGGTCGTCGCCGTCTCCGCCGGCGGCGAACGGGTCTTTCTCTTTGCCGCCCTTGCCGCCCGCGAAAATGTCCCCTTCGTTGCCGTCGCCTGGTTTATTCTCGCCCTTGCCCTCATCTTCATCGCCTTCCGAAATGAGATAAGCGAGCGGCTCTTCGATCCGAGGTTCATGCAAACACTGAATCAGGCCAAACTTCGTTCCAACGTAGATCCGATCCGAGACATGATTGATCAAATGCAGCGACAATCGCTCGATGCTCATCGTGGAAATCAGGCTACCGGTATCCGCACGGCAAATCCTCATGCGTCCGGATCGATCGAGCCCGTAAATTCGGCTGGGCGTAACGGCTAAAAGCTTGACGATCTCGGGTGCCCACCACAGCTCTGCCCCCTCATCGACGCGGAGCGGAGTCTGCTGTTTGGCCTCTTCGGCAGTGATCTCCCCACGGTTGGCGGCCGCCTGTCGAGCGTCGAAGTCGGCAGACCGCGCGACCCGCGCGTCGCCAAGCACGCAATACAGGCCGCCATGCATTGCTGCAACGTAAATGCGCCCATTGATGGCAACAGGCTTTTTCGCAACAGGCTCGCCTGCAGTAAACCGCCAGGCGATGTTACCGGAGCGTTCATGGACTTTGTAAAGATTCCCGTCCAGTGAGCCAAAATAAAAGAACGGCGGAATGTGCGCCGCCTGAGCAACAATATCGTCGCGGGCTTCCGTACGGTATCGGATAGTCAATGTTTCCGCACCAGCGACATAAAACGAACCGCGGTCTGTCGGCCAGCTGACGCTGCCGCTGGCCACAAACGGCTGAACCAGCGCGCGACCACCGGCATTGTAGAGCCATGCCGGTTTGCGAGGCTGTTCCAGATTGTAAGCCTCTAAGATCCCATTAATTGTCGGCACAAAGATATAGTCCTTACTGATCCCAGGTCCGGCACCGGGGGCACCGACTACGCGACGACTCCAAGAAGATTTTCCCGTCGCCCGCTCGAACACGTACAGTGTCGAACCGTTCAGAGCCGCAACATATTCGTCGCTTACACCAACTTCCGTTGTCGGGTGCAACGGGGACCCGAGCCGATTGACCCACATCGTTTTGCCAGTTTCGGCATCGATGGCCTGCAGGACACCGCGTTTGGTCTGGACGAATAGCGTCCGGTCGTGGATTGCAATGCTCTGCACTCGGTCGCGGGAACGATCCAGGTCGACCTGTGCAAACCAAGACCGCGTCAATCCGTATCGCCGCGCAGTAATTTCTGAGATCAACGGACTGCGGACCTGCGCCCAAAGTGTGGAAGAAGCAAGTGTGACCACCGCAATTAGCGACAACATCCCCAGACGGATCATGTTCCAACTCCGCGTTAAAGTTCGTGACCGCCCAGAAAAGACACCCAGGCCAAAGGCGGTCCCCACCCAAGATAAACAGGATAACTTCAATCATAGTTAGTATCACGAAATTGTGGAGCGCTTTTCCGAAGCGACTAGTACCTCAGGGGGGTGGTTACTGGCGATTATGCCGTTCGTAGGGTAGGGCGTAGCATTTTTCGAGCTTGCCAATACGATGGTTCCGTACCAGGTCGGATCGGAACCAGAGTTCGGGCAAAATGGAAATTTACGCGGACGTCGAAGCAGCACTGGAAGCGGCGCTCGGATATCTGAACTTCTCGGCGGGCGCAAGTGATCCCAAATTCTTGACCAGTCTCAACGCGTTGTATCGCGACGTCTGCACGACGGCAGTCGATCACGGCAAATCCAGTCAGGCTGGCTCTCCCTGGAACGCACTGCGCGGACGGCTATATCAAAAACTGGACGACCTCGAATCGAATTCGGCGGCGTTCGCGGACGTCAGCCAGACGCGGTTGGTCGTAGCCGCAACCCATGACCAAATCCTCCCAGCTTATCTTGCCCATCATCGTGAATTGCTGTTTCATCAGACCGATAACGACGCTCTTCCGATCTGTTTCTCTCAAACATCGACGGAAACTAGCCGCGAACGCTTTCTTCCGCGCGATTCCACGCCTAGATTACGTCTTTTCTTGCGTTATATTTTCACGGTTAACGCCAGAAAATACTGGGAGATCAATCCAAACGCGCCCACGACGGGCGGACGAATCGCGGAAAAAACTCAAAAAATCGACGGAAACAAGGCGTGTACGAGTTTTGTCGTGCGCTTCCACGCCTGGTGTCCGCCGTTTTTGTCTTTT
>JAYGDO010000136.1:0-1765 GCA_046582885.1 Pirellulales bacterium
TGATACGATCGACCTGGCACGAAAGCAACACGCACGGCGTCGGTGTCGTCTACAACCTGACGGGGCGAAAGCACGCGCCTCGCAAACGCGGCGAGCCGCAGGTATCCCGCGACGACCCTCCCAGCGTCGGCGGCGCGTTACGAAAACTACGCGGGGATCGAAACGGCCTCCCGGGAGCCGTCCATTTGCCCGTCCGCATTGGCGACCAGAACAATTTTCGCTGGGGCGGACAACACGCCGGTTTTCTGGGGGCGGAATACGACCCGCTGACATTAATCGAAGAGAACTGGACGCCCGGCACGCTGCCGGCCAGTTTTCTGCCGCCCAAGGATGTCGGCATGGCCCGCCTGCGAGACCGGGCCCAGCTACTGCAGCGAGTGGAACGCAGACAGGCTCCCGCCACACCCGGAGATGCCACGGAACTTTTCGAGCGGGCCCGCAGAGGGGCGCTGAGCATTCTCGAATCGGATTCCGTATGGAAGGCCTTCCTGATTGAAGAAGAAAAACCCGCGACGCTTGAACGATATGGCGACAACAAATTCGGACGCAGTTGCCTCGTCGCCCGCCGGCTTATCGAACGGGGCGTCTCCTTCGTAACCGTTCCGTGGATGTATCTTCACTCCACGAAGAACTTCGACACCCATGCCAAACACTTCCAGGTGATGAAGAACCTGCTGCTGCCGCCCATGGATCGCGGCTTCTCCGCGCTGCTCGAAGATCTCGATCAGCGCGGCCTGATGAAGTCCACCCTGGTTTGTTGGACCGGAGAGTTCGGCCGCACTCCGAAGATCAACGGCAACGCCGGTCGCGACCACTGGGGTAAGGTCTACAGTACCGTACTGGCCGGCGCCGGAATTCGCGGCGGACAAACATACGGGGCCACCGATAAGAATGGCGGCGAACCTGTCGAAAAGCCGGTTTACGTCTCCGACTTTATGGCCACAGTTTACCAGGCTCTCGGCTACGGCACCGACACGCTGATCCACGATCGATTGGGGCGTCCGCATCCTCTGATCGATGGCCGTGCCGTCCAGGAATTGTTCGGCTAGCGGCCGCGAGGACGCGGCAACCGGCCGGGCAGGGCCCCCCTCCGCTATTTTCGCCCGCCTTCAGCATCTTCGATGCGGTACAGGTGCGTATCGCTTCTGAGAAATAGTGCCCGCCCCGCGACGGCGGGCGATGCCAGGAAAATTCCGTCGAGCTGGCTGGTCGCCAGCACTTTAAATTCCTTGCCGGCCTGCACCACGGTGGTCTTGCCCTCCTGGTTGCAGAAGTAGATGCGATCGCGGACCTGAATCGGCGAGGCGCGAAAATTGCCGCCCAGCCGCTGCTTCCAGACGACTTCACCGGTTAAGGCGTCGAGGCAGGTTGCCGTCCCCTTGTCGTGAACGACGTACAGTTCGCTTCCGACCAATAGCGGTGAAGGGACGTGCGGGATACCGTCGGACATTTTCCAGGCGAGTTGCTTCTGCCCGATCTTTCCCCGCCCACCGGGCCGGATCGCGTAGACGGCGTGGTGGTCTTGCGCGATTGAGCCGACAACGTAAAACATGCCGTTGCCAAACGACGGCCGGCCGACCATTGAGAAACCGACGTACGGCATCCACCATTGCTCTTTGCCCGTATTGATGTCGTAGGCCGCAACATGTTCCGCGGAAGTGGCCACCAGCCGCAGGACTCCGTCGACTTGCCAAACGAGCGGAGTCGAGTAAGACATCTTGAAAAAGCCCTTGTCGCCGACGCGTTCCAGATGCTGCCGCAATTG
>JAYGDO010000228.1:0-2270 GCA_046582885.1 Pirellulales bacterium
GAGGGCGACGTGCGGCTCGCGCTGCGGCGGATGGACGGCTACCTCGTCGAATTGTTCGCAGAAGAAAGTGCATGGCCGCATTTCGCTTATGAACCCTTTTACGTGCCGCAGATTGCCATTGAAGACGGTGAAGGCAAACAGCCTGACGGCGATCTGAAGCTGCCCATGCCGATTGCGTCGCCGTTGCTCAAACCGAACTCAAACCGGGTTTGTCTGTACGTTCAGCGTGATCGGAAGTTGAAGCAGTGGTCTTCTCCAAATTTGCCGTCGGACGAGCAAAGGGATTTGGCGGTTCGAAATGGCTTGGATGAGAAACAGCTTAGTCGCAACGGCGAGCTGCTAACCCAGTGGCAGTCGCTGGCTTCGGCGGAGGATATCTGGTCCCAGCTTCCGGAGGCGGAGGAACTCGCCGCGCAGCCTGCTGCTGGGCTGGCATGGAAGGAAGCGGCAGATGTGCCGGCAGACAACGGTAACGAGGGCCCGGCCCAGGCGGTGAATCCGGTAACGGCCGAGCAGCAAGGGGGCCGGTCTGTTCGCAGTCAAGCACAGCAGGAACTTGATTTGGCTCAGGCGGATGTGCAGAAACAGACCCTGGGCAAAACCATCAAAAAGCGTACGGCGCCGCAGACCCAACAGAGTCGCAGCAAAGCCGATTACATTCAGCGAAAGATTCAAAACGACGAGTTTGCCTCAAACCTGAATTCCCGTCTCCAGCAGCGCAGTTATCTGCTCAACAACGACACAAATTATACCGCGGGCGGTCAACTGGTAGCACAGTTGATGCTGGGTGCATCGTCGCCCAAAGTGATCGAGGGACGTAGCCGGCCGATTTGGGTCGGCTCCGAATTGGTTCTGGCCAGACGGGTGAAAGGCGGTGGTAAGGCGACTGTCCAGGCGGTTTGGTTGAACTGGGAAGCAATCAAGGAGGAACTTGCCAATCTGGTGAAAGACCTCGTTCCAGACCTGACGATTGTGCCGGTTGATTCCGAGGCCGACGCCGAGATGGGCCGCATGTTGGCCGCACTCCCGGCACAGTTAATGGTTGCAGCGCCGCAGCCAGAAGAGAATGAATGGACTGAACTCTCGCCGCTTCAGCTCTCGTTATTCGCCGCGTGGGGATGCCTGATTATAGCGGCGATCGCGGCCGCGCTGTTGCTCGCCGGCGTGATTTCACTAAGCGAGCGTCGGGCAGCATTTGTGTCTGCGGTGACGCACGAATTGCGCACGCCGTTGACGACGTTCCGCATGTACTCGGAAATGCTGGCCGAAAATATGGTTCCCGACAAGTCGCGACGGCAGAGTTATCTGAATACTTTGCGATCGGAAGCCGACCGGCTATTCCATTTGGTGGAAAACGTTCTTTCCTACGCGCGGCTCGAACGCGGAGGGAAGCGTACGGTCCGGGTGGCAAACACGACCGTTGGCGGTCTGCTTGGCGGTATGCAACGCCGCCTTGAGGAACGTGCCGGGCAGGCGGAGATGGAGCTGGTTACCGAGGCCGATGACGACGTGTTGGAACGGTCGTTGGTGACCGACGTGTCGGCGATCGAACAAATTGCGGGGAATCTCGTCGACAATGCTTGCAAGTATGCCGCGGCGGCTGCGGATCGGCGGATTCACCTGCAATGGGACGCCGGAGAGGGTGAGGTGGTGATGCGCATTCGAGATCATGGGCCGGGTGTTGACGGGGATGTGCAGCGGCGATTGTTTGAGCCATTCACAAAGTCAGCTCGCGAGGCCGCCCACAGTGCGCCGGGGGTCGGCCTGGGATTGGCTTTATGCCGCCGGCTGGCGCGGCAGCTGGGTGGCCGCTTGTCGCTGGAGTCCAGCGGCGATGACGGCGCCTGTTTTGCGCTTAGGCTCCCAGTCCGAACAGCATGAGCACAATCGTTGCCCAGAAGACCATGTCGAGCATAATTCCGATCACGATGTTGCCTGTTCGATTTTGGCGTTTCATTTGATTTCCTCCTTGATCAACGAACGGTCCATTCTAAGCAGCAACTTGCAGCAGGTGTGCCAATCTGCGGACGCCAGGCCAGGAAATCGGCCGCAGGGTTGATGTAACCGGCTTCTCTGTTTAGAGTTGCTCTCTTCGGTCGGTAACCGCGATGCGGAAGTGCAGGGTTCTGCTGGACACATCGAATGTCGTCAATTTGATATGCTAGCGACGCAGTGACGATATTTACGTCTTGGGAAAGCTTTAACGTTTTGACACAGTCTGTCATTGAACTTCAGGATGTCAGTTATTGGGCGGGTGGTGCCCCAATTCT
>JAYGDO010000244.1:0-1751 GCA_046582885.1 Pirellulales bacterium
CTTCAGGCGGCTCCGGTGAAGCCCGAGCTGGCACGTCAGTCGTTCGACCTGCTGCCCCGGCAGCCACAGCAGACACCGCGGGCAACGGCCATGATCTCGATGTTCATGCAGGGCGGACCGAGCCAGGTCGATCTGATGGACCCCAAGCCTCTGCTGAACAAGATGCATCTGCAAAAGTTTCCCGGCGAAATTAAGTACGACAACGCCGCTCAATCAAGTTCGCGGGTCCTCGGCAGCCCCTGGAAGTTTCAAAAGTACGGCCAGAGTGGCACGGAGTTGTCTGAGCTGTTGCCGGGCCTGTCGGAAGTCGTCGACGATATTATCGTCATCCGTTCTATGCACACTGGTGTTAACAACCACGGCCAGTCGATTCACGCCATGAACAGCGGCCGCACGCAGCAGGGTCGTCCTTCGCTGGGCAGTTGGGTGACGTACGCGCTGGGCGCGACGACCGACGAGTTGCCGGCCTACATCGCCATGACGGACCCCAAGGGGCTTCCGGTCGAAGGCGTTCTGAACTGGTCCAACGGCTGGCTGCCTTCGCTGTTTCAGGGGACCGTGATTCGTCCGGTCGAGCCGAGGATTCTAAATCTCAACGCGCCTCAGCACTTGCAAGGCGCCGCGCAGCAAGACTTTCTCGATCTGCTACGACAGCTAAATCGCAAACATCAGGCAAAGCGGCCGCGCGAATTGGAACTTGGCGCCCGCATCGCGACTTTCGACTTGGCCGCGCGAATGCAAACGGCGGCGCGCGATGCGCTCGACATCGGACAGGAAACGAAAGCGACCCACGAAATGTATGGGCTAAACATTCCGGCCACGCAGGAATTCGGCACGCGGTGTCTGATCGCCCGACGGCTGGTCGAACGGGGCGTTCGCTTTGTGCAGCTTTTCACTAGGAATCAGTTTTGGGATCACCATGGCTCGATTCAAACCCGTTTGCCGGCATCTTGTACTAAGGTTGATGTGCCCGCCGCGGCGCTGGTGAAAGATCTAATGCAGCGCGGGCTGTTGGATTCGACCGTTGTCCATTGGGGCGGAGAAATGGGGCGACTGCCGGTTATTCAAAACGACACGACCGTCAAGAATTTCGGCCGCGACCACAACACGTACGGCTTTAGCATGTGGGTGGCCGGCGGCGGCTTTAGGGCGGGCGGGACGCATGGCGCGACGGACGAGTTCGGCCATCGCGCGGTCGAGGACATCGTCAATCACTACGACTATCATGCCACTCTGCTGCGACTGTTCGGGTTGGACGCCGAGCAACTGACATTTAAACAAAACGGCCGCGAACAATCGCTGCTCGACGGCCAACTCGGCAAGGTGATTGGCGGACTGCTTTCCTAGAGGATCGACGCCCGCCCGGCCCGACGCGGTGAAGACCGGCATCCTGCCCATGGCCAAAGCGGCGAACTCATGAACCGCGGTCGGGCGGCGGAAGCTGCTTGAGGTTAATCCTCAGTTTTGCTCTCTTTATAAACGTCCTGTATCATTCAGCCGATTTTTCGGATCACCGACAACGCCGTATCATGCAATTGCTTAGAAATGTTGGACGATACCTGCAAGGTCTGCTGCTGCTTTTGCAGCATATTCTGCAGTTCGACATTGTCAGGCAGGGCGAAGACATCACCCATGGTCGACGAAGCTCCGTGAGAACTTCTGTGCGAGTTTGCTCGATGCGCGTTCTCGCCACTTTCACACCGTCTAACTTGCAAATAATTGACAAGCTTCGCCATCTTGCCGATAATCAC
>JAYGDO010000254.1:0-1780 GCA_046582885.1 Pirellulales bacterium
TATGGCCTGCGGTCACTCGAGACTTCAATTCCGGGAAAACGGCAACGGACGATCGGCTGGCTGAAGGGCCCCACGCAGAAACCGCATGGCGTCGTTGCCTGCGGCCGAGGAAATGCCCGGCGGAAACCGGCAGACGCCGACCTGGCGGACCCGGTCGTGGGTCGATCCCGATTGATTTCGCGGGTTGGCGATATAAACTGGACGCGTGGTTGCGGTGTTCTTGGAGAAACCGACCGTCGCTGCGGTCCCTTCGGGAGGAATCCTCATGTACAAGATCATTGTGGGTGTCGGCCTGACTTTAGCTTTGACGGCCTCGTCGCGGCACGCTGCGACGGCTGAGCCGGTGACCCTGGAGAACTTAGTCGCCCCAGCGGCCAACAAAACGGACGAACGGGTCGCCGCCAAGTTCTCGCTGGGCCGGGCCGCCAACTTTCTCGATTCGGCATCGCTTCACTGGCAGTCGAAAAGAAAGTGCATGACCTGCCACACCAACTACGCCTATCTTTACGCGCGGCCGGCCATTTCAAGTGACGCCCCGGCGCATGGCCTGGTCCGGCGATTTGCCGAACAACTTGTACTCGAGCGGTGGGAGGAGAAGGGCCCGCGGTGGGATGCCGAAGTGGTTGCCACGGCGGCCGCCCTGGCGTTTAACGATGCCCAAACAACCGGAAAACTGCATCGGGCAACGCGGACGGCACTCGACCGGATGTGGACGGTGCAGCGCGAAGACGGGGGCTGGTCGTGGCTGAAGTGTGGTTGGCCGCCGATGGAATCGGACGATCACTATGGAGCAACCTTGGCGGCGATCGCCGCCGGCGTCGCGCCCGACGGCTATGCCCAGAGCGAGAAGGCCCGGACGGGCCTCGGCAAAATCCGGAAGTATTTGAAAGAAAACCCTCCGGAGACATTGCACCAACAGGCGATGTTGCTGTGGGCCTCCAGTTACCTGGACGGACTGATGAGTGAGGGCGAAAAGAAGAAGTGCGTTGAAAAGCTGTTGTCGTTGCAGACCGAGTCCGGCGGCTGGGCGCTCGCCTCACTCGGCGAGTGGCAGCGGGCCGACGGCAAGCAACAGGATCTAAAGAACAGCGATGGCTATGGAACCGGCTTCGTCATTTTTACGCTCCGCCGCGCGGGGAGTCCCGCGGACGATCCCGCGATTCAACGCGGTATCAAATGGCTGAAATCAAACCAGCGGGAAAGCGGGCGGTGGTTTACCAGATCGCTCAACAAGGACAACCAGCATTTCATTTCGCACGCGGGCACGGCAATGGCGGTCATGGCGCTGGCTGCCTGCGACAAACTCCGTTAGCTTGCCGCCAACGTACGCCCTCCGCCGCCTGCGGAAGATTGCCCGCCGTAATTTCACGGAAATGAAATACCCGGCTTACTTCCGCTCCACCTCGACCAGCTTGTCGACGCCGTTGACTTTCACGGTCTGGGTGGCGGCATCGGGCCAGAAAATTTCGAGCGCCAGCGGCCCGCTGTAGCCGCCGAGCCCGAAGTGGAGGGTGAGATCGTTCTGGTTGCCCTGGCCGGTGCCGGTTTCGACGTGGCGGGTCAGGGTACCGATCTCGGGCACGGCGATGCGGACCTGGGCGCCGATGGCGGACGCGTTGATCTTGCCGTCGGCAGACGTGAGCTTGACCTTCAACCAGTGGTTCTTACCGCCGGGATTCTTGTACAGCTGTCCGTTTGTACACAGGTCGAGGTAACCGTCGTTGTTGTAATCGGCCCACGCCACTCCGTAACAGGGGCCGATGCCGGTCAGCGCGGTCTG
>JAYGDO010000316.1:0-4457 GCA_046582885.1 Pirellulales bacterium
CCCTTGACGAAGGCCTTCACGGAGTTGGCATGGGGTTTTTCTTGAAAGCGGGCCACGACTTGCGTGCGAACGTTGGCATCCCGGTGATCGAGTAGCGTATAGGCCGCCGTTGCCGCCTCCTCGCCATCGTAGCGGCGCACCGCTTGAGCGGCAGAACTCCAGGCCCTAGAGTCACTGCTGTCGAGGATTTTCAGCAGCGGCCCAAACGCAGCCGGATGCGGCTTTTCGACAAACCTATAAATCAAATGATTCCTGACTTCGAAGTCGGGATGGACAAAGTTCGCCACCGCGGCGCGAACGGCGGCCTCGTCATCGATTCTGCGTAGCGCGTGAGCCGCTTCGCGGCGAACGTTCTGATTTAAATCATTGAGCACCCCCGCCAAGGCGGCGGCGGCTTTAGGCTCATTTTTGTCGCGGAAATGCTCGACAAATCGGTACCGAATATCCTCGTCGGCATGTTTCAAACCATCGAGCATCGCTTTGGTTGCAGCTGGAGTGGGCGTCGCGCGTAGCGCATAGGCGGCCTGCTGCCGCACGTTCTGATCCAAATCGCTAAGCGCCTTGACCAACACCGGAACCGCGTCAGCGAATGGCTTATGTCGGAACCGTTCGATGAGGACGCCGCGAATCTTCGGGTCGGGATTGTCGTAAGCGGAGATCGCTGCGAGTGCGGCGAGGTCTCCGTCTAGTCCTTTGAGTGTTTCGGCCGCCCGCCGGCGGACCTCTTCCTGCGGATGAACAATCAACAATTTTAATTTATCAGGAGTCGATGCATTATCCAGTTGCGGGTTCTTGTCAACGTTCTGCTGCTGTACGCGAAATTTCTTTGCCGCCGCTTTCGCCAGCGGATCGTCGATTCGGTCCAGGGCCCGCACGGCCAGGTCGCGATTCGCGCGGTCAATATCACCCAACGACTTGACCAGCGGATCGATATTTTTTTTGTCGGGCCGGTCATGAAACCGCTGCAAGGCGTGTCGGCGGACCTCTGTGGCGCCATGTTTTAACGCACCCAGCATCGCCGCGGCGGCGGCGGCGTCCTCCGAAACGCGCAGCGCCGTCGCGGCACGGTCGCGCACCGTTGGATCCAAATCCGCCAGTAGTTTTGTTAATGGGCCAACGGCACCCGGAGTCCGCTGTTGATGCGCCGGGTTGCCGAAATGCTCGGCCGCCTGGTGCCGCACGTAGCGATCGGCGTTTTGCATGGCGGCCATCAGCGCGCGGTCAGCACTGCTGTCGGGAATCCTCCGCAAAAGCTGGACCGCCCGCTGACGGATACTATTGTCGATATCGTTTAACCGTCCGACGAGCGCCGGCACAAACTCGGCGGCCAGTTTGCTTTCCAGCTTCATCAGGGCGAGAAGACGAATTCTCTGGTCGGAATGATTCAGCACCCGCCGCAGCGCAGCGACTGCGTCGTCGTGTTGAATTCCGTTCAACAGACTGGCGGCCTGGTAACGGACCTCGTAGTCGCTATCCTCCAACCGGGCGGCCAATGCGCGGACCGCTTCGGGCGTCGCCCGCCCCGAAAAGCGATGCAGTAGTTCGCGGCGGACAATCGGGTCGACATGTTTGAGCCCCGCATAGGTAGCACGATCGGCCTGCGGGTCGGGCGTGCCCCGAATTGCCACGGCCGCCCGCTGTCGAACAAATTGATCGCTGTCCGACAGCGCGCGAACCAGTGCGTCGAGATAACGGACATCTGGCTTGGCGGCCATCCAATTTACCGCGGCCCGCCGCACGTTAATATCTGCGTGCGACAGTCCGGCAATCTGTTTCGCGATCTCCGCCGGACTGAGCGGCGGCTGGGCATCGACCACCGCGACTGCCGACAGCAAAATCGCGAGTGCCAGCGGCCATGATTTCAGTCGGACAGCGTGTTTCATGTTTTTATCTGCGCGCCGAGCTGCATGGCTCGGCCGTCGCCGGGCGGCAAACAAGCAGCCAAGGGCGATTTTGCTGTGAATCCATTGTAAAAACCGATCTCCATTATCGCTCAGCGAACGACCGGCAACAACAGAAGAGTGCTACGCCCCAGACAGGCGAAAGATTATAATGGAAACCGCCTCGCCAATACATTCTCACCTGAATACCCGTTGCCCCGAGCGATCGGCCGATGCTGGATTCAATATCGGAATTGCACGACGCCGAACTTGTTTCGCGGACACGAAAAGGCGATCACGGGTCATTCGCGGTGTTGTACGATCGTTACCATAAGCCGGTCTATGGATATTTGCGGTCACGTGTTTTAGACAGCGGACTGGCGACCGCGGTAACACGCGAAGTATTCTACAAGGCGTTCGACGTCATCGGTCGCGACGACGCAGCCGTTCGATTCAATCTGTGGATCAAAGAACTCTGTCGCGACGTGCTGCGGCAGCGGATTCGGAACCGCAGGGATGGCGTATCGGAATGGGCGGCGCTGTGCTTGAAATTGGACGACATCTCACCGCATTTTGATGCCAGCGAAGATGTGCTGCCGCTACTGCCGGTCGCCCTGCGTAAACTCGACGCCGACTCAGCTCAAGCATTGGAGTGGTATTACCTGGGTCAGACTCTGGACGAGATCGGCAAGCGGATGGAAAAGACCACCGAGGATGTCCAAACAATGCTGAACGAGGCGCGGCACGAATTACAAGCTTACGTTGCACGCCATCTGGGGGGCAGCGTGATATGAACGACGACGAAAGGATGGAACTGATACGTCGCCTATCGCCACATCAGTGGTCCAGAGAACAATCAGCGGATGTGGCCAAAGCATTCGACGCGGACTCGGAAGTTCAGGCGGCGGTCGCCGACCAGTTGCGGATCGAAGAGGCGCTGACGTTGCAGTTTGCACCGGGACTGGAGAGCACCGAAGAGTTTCTCGGGAAACTCCAGCGCCGCGTCCGATCTCGGCGGTGGGCACGACGAATGAAGTTGATGGTGGCGACGATCTTGCTGCTGGCCGCGACAGGTAGCGGGGCATTCGTTGCGTACGAAAAGGGCTGGCTCGAAAAACTGATCGTTCCCCAAGGGGTTGCGCAGCGGGACGACACCAACGACTCAAAAAAAGACAGACCGCGGAAAAAATCACGGAAAACCGATGTCCGAAACGGCGACACGGACGGTCAGCCAGGCGATGGTAAACCGGACGCGTCCGATCCGACGACGACGGTTGACCCGATGCCGGTCGATCCCACCGGCGAGCCTAATGCAGAACCCGACGGGAACGAGCCGAAGCCGATGCCCGATCTACCCGGGCCAATCGGCGTCAAGGCCGAGCCGTTCGAACCCCCATGGAAGCTGTTTGACGACTCGGCCGTGCGGGGCGACTTCACCTGGCTCAGCAACATCGAAGCGCTGATGCAGCCGGTTCAGGGCGAATTGCAGAAGCAAGCCAACAACGGCACGATTCCCTTGAACGGCAAATACAAGCTTCAGCCGCCGACCGCGGATGGGCAAGTCATTCGCTTGCGAATGCACGCTACCAGCCGGTTAAGCTTCCTCATTGAGTGTGAAAAACAGAACGCGCGGATCGATTTTAGCGACGGTTGGCAGCTTCTCGCCTTCGTCAATTCAGCGGAATCGCCCGAGCAGTTTCGCGCGATCGGTGGCGACAACGGCCGCTGGAATTCATTTCGACAGGGCACGCTCGATTTGCGGTATCAACGGGGACAGCTGATTCTCTCCCGCGGGGATATGGTGCTGCTGGCGATTCCGATCGGCGAGCCGGCGAGTATTACCCTCGACACGCAATGCCAGTTGAAACTCGCCGAAAATTTGCGGTTGCAGCCGATCGTGGTGCCTGATCGCGATACGAAGCCTGTGGCCGAGGCTGCCATTTCGCCCGCGCAGCGCAAATGGTCGACCGAGCCGAACGCCGAATACGCAGTTGTTACGCCGCAGCAAGGCGGCGGCCTGCTTTTCTCGCGAAAGGAAGATTCCGACAGCGAACTTCGAGTCGGCACGATCGTCGGGCCGGATAGCGGTTTGACCGTCACAATGCGGGCCGCTAAAGTCGCGCCCCAAACGGGCTTTTTCTTTGACACTCCCGATGGCCAAAAGAACTGCACGGCTTACATCGTCCAGCAGGGCAAGAATCGTGTATTGGCCGTTTCACCGGCCGATCAGGGTGAAGCGGCGCGGAGCGCTCAAGCCGGATTTTACGTCAGCGATCCGTTCTGGTGCCGTGGCGTTTACGGACTCGATTTTTTTCGCATCGAATTTAGTTGCGACGGGCAAACCTGGGTGACGTTTCTCGAGAGACCGTACGCCGCGGTCGCGCTGGACAAGCCCGTGCAGGTCGGCCTTTGCGCAGCGAACGGACCCGGCCCGCGCGGCGGGCTGCTGACGGATTTCACCCTTTCCCGACCGCGTGCCCTGGAACAGTTTGCGAATGCCGAGTTGGTTACCAAAGTTCCGTTTGCCGTCAACGACCGATTCGGGCAGCCGTTGTCGCCCGCCTTGCAGTTGGACGG
>JAYGDO010000328.1:0-1514 GCA_046582885.1 Pirellulales bacterium
TCATCAAATTTTTCATAGATAACGCCGGTCTCGCCACCGCCCTGTTCATTTGTCGTGACGACGGTTCCCTTGATGGATTTGCCTTTTTCCTGCCAGCGATAATCCCAGGTTATTTTTGCATCGATCGGTTCTATGCCGGGAAATTCGAAACGAACGGTACCCTCCCACTTCCCGATCTCAAACCCCATCACTTCGGCCGCCTCCGCAGCGGTCAACTTTCCCGCCTGCCCCGTTTTTTCAGCCGCGAGATTATTCGCCGCGCCGACTGCGGTCAGGCACAACGCCAATAAAGCGGTGAGGGTGTTCCCGACATTCATACCTGCGTTCTTCTCCGCGAGAGTAATTTTTCCGGCTGTTTCCGCCGATAGGCAGCCAGGTTTCCATCGCAACCGGGCTCCTCAGTCTACCACACCACTCCTCCCGGTTTAACGCATCGGCTGGAGATCCACTGCCGCGGAAATCCTTCGTCACCCGAGCGGGCGGAGTGAATCCAATACCGGTTATCAGGAAGTGACTCTGGCATCTTATCGCTTTTGTGCATATCTTGACCTGTCCACCGACCGCCAAATGGCAGCGCAAGCCGGAAGACCAACCATGTCCTCGAACCTGTCCCTGATCCTCGGAACCCGCAACCGCAAGAAAGGGGAAGAACTGCACGAGTTGCTGGCGCCGCTGGGAATCGTGGTAGAGACGCTCGGCAATTATCCAAACTCGATCGACGTGGTGGAGGACGGCGACAGTTTTGCGGCCAACGCACGACTCAAGGCCGCCGGCCAAGCGGTGGCGATCGGCGCGTGGGTGCTGGGTGAGGACAGTGGTATTGCCGTCGATGCGCTGGACGGAGCGCCGGGGATTTATTCGGCCCGATTCTCGGCCGCGGATGCCACGGACGAAGAGAACAACCGGCACCTGCTCGAACAACTTGGCAATCTGCCGCCGGAGCGTCGCGGCGCAAAGTACGTTTGCCACATGACGCTTTGCGACCCGAACGGCACGGTCCAGGCGGAAAGTGAAGCGGAATGCCGGGGCCGCATTCGCACCGAACCGTCCGGCACGCACGGCTTCGGCTACGATCCGTTGTTTGAAGTGGTTGAATACCACCGCACCTTCGGCCAACTCGGCCCGGTTGTCAAATCGGCGGTCAGTCACCGCGCCCGAGCCGCGGCGATGCTGATCCCCCAGCTCCGCAAGCTGATCTCGGACGGCGACTGGAGTCCGCCGAAAGGGCCAAACACCTGCTGAGCCGAATTTACGGGATACGGGTAAGCCGGCCGGAACCCGCAGCTCCACCGCCGGCACTTCGGCGACTGGAAGGGAGTCCCGCCGGCGGCTTAGAATAACCAGCGGACCACGACATCCCTCAGTACCCAGGTGACCACATGAACGCCCGACGACTGCTACTACTCTGGCTACTAGCCCTACTAATTTGCGGCCAACCCGCCACCGGCGATGACGTCACCGACTGGACCAAAGACAACCTCGCCACTCTGTTCGAGCTTTATCGGCATTTCCAT
>JAYGDO010000334.1:0-2881 GCA_046582885.1 Pirellulales bacterium
ACGAATCGCCGTTGTGTTCGCGGCACTGGGGATGATCTGCGACTCGACCGTCTCGGCCGACTCGAACGCCACCGAAGCGAAGCAAATTCGCGCTGCGATTGCCAAGGCGATTCCGTTACTGGAAAAAGGCGCGGCCGGATCGGCCGACAAACGCACCTGTTTTACCTGCCACAATCAGGCGGTGCCGATCCTGGCGCTGGTGGAGGCGAAATCACACGGTTTCACGCTCGACGAAAAAAATCTCGCCCGGCAACTAGAACACACGGCCGCACATCTGAAGCGCGGCTATAAAAACTATCTCGAGAGCCGCGGCCAGGGCGGCGGAGTGATTACAGCCGGCTATGCCCTATGGGCCCTTGAAGCGGGCGGTTGGAAGTCGAACGACGTGACGACCGCGGCGGCCGGATATCTCGTGGAGAACCAGAAGGCGCTCGGCCACCGGAAACAACCGAGCAAACGCCCGCCGTCATCCGGCAGCGAATTCATGACGACCTACGTCGCACTGCGGGGCCTCGCCGCCTTTGGAACCAGCGCCCAACAGGAAAAGACCGACGCGAGAAAAGAAGCCGCGAGAAAGTGGCTGCTGGAGACGACGCCCAGTGATAACGAGGATCGCGTGTTTCGTCTGCGGGCACTTACCTACGTGCAGGCCCAGAAAGAAAAAGTCCAACAAGCGGCCGCTAATTTACTGGACGCGCAGCGCGACGACGGCGGCTGGGCCCAGACCTCCGAATTAAAAAGCGATGCCTACGCGACCGCAACCGCGCTGGTGGCCCTCCGCCGCGAGGGAAACACTGCCTCCGATCATCCGGCCATTCAACGAGGCATCAAATATGTACTCGACACACAACTCAAAGATGGGTCGTGGCGGGTGACCACCCGCGCCAAGCCGTTCCAAACCTACTTCGAAACCGGCTTCCCTCACAAAAAGGACCAGTTTATTTCGATCGCCGCGAGCAGCTGGGCAACGTTGGCGTTGCTGCTATCCTTGCCCGCCGCCCCGTAGCCTCGTAGCCCCGTAGCCGCGATCTGCCGACCGCTGCCAACCTCAATCCGAAAAGGAGATCCCAATGAAATCCAAAATGATCGCACTCGTGATGATGCTGGCGACGTTGCCCATCTGCCGACTGTCGGGCGAGGAAACGCCGAAGCCGATCCTCTGCCGCGGCAACTATCACTCGGAAGCCGACGCGGTCAAACAGCTCGGGCGGATGGCCGCCACGTATGCGAACCTCAAAGAATGGAAGCAGCGGGCGGCCAAGGTGCGCAAGCAGATTCTAGTCGGCGCGAATCTAGATCCGCTACCGTCGCGCACACCTTTGAATCCGGTGATCCACAAAAAGAGAACGCACCGGGGCTACTCGGTCGAGTCCGCCGCATTCGAAGCCCGTCCTGGATTTTTTGTGTACGGCAGTCTCTATCGCCCCCTCGACAAAACAGGACCCCATCCGGGCGTCCTCTGTCCGCACGGTCACGCCCGCGGCCCGAACGGCGGTCGGCTGCGGCCCGATCAACAGCATCGCTGCGCCACGCTCGCGCGGATGGGAGCGGTGGTGTTCTCGTACGACATGGTGGGCTTCGGCGATTCGGAAGTTCTCGGCTGGAATCACGGACACCGCCAGGCGCTGACTTTGCAGACCTGGAGCAGTATTCGCGCCGTCGACTTCCTGCAATCACTGCCCGACGTCGATGACGATCGCATCGGCGTCACCGGATGTTCGGGCGGCGGCACACAGACGTTTCTACTGACCGCCGTGGACGATCGGATCAAAGTCTCGGTTCCGGTGGTCATGGTGTCGGCCCACTTCTTCGGCGGTTGCCACTGCGAGAGCGGCATGCCGATCCACAAAACCGCCGAGTTGGAAACGAACAATGCGGAAATTGCCGCGCTGGCCGCTCCGCGACCGTTGTTGCTCGTCTCGGTCGGCGGCGATTGGACAAAAAATACGCCGAAGGTCGAATTACCGTACATCCAAAACGTATTTCGCCTGTACGGCAAGGAGGCTGACGCAGAGAACGCCCATTTCGCCGACGAAGGCCACGGCTATCAACTTTCGAAGCGGCAGGCGATGTACCCGTTCATGGCCAAGCACCTCGGGCTCGATCCCAGCGGTGTTCTCGACAAGAAGTCGGGCGTATTCGACGAGGCCAAAAACACGATGGAAACCTCCGACGAGCAGCGTGTGTTCGGCAAGGACAAACCGCTACCGAAACACGCGCTGAAGCCGGGAGCCGTGGTCAACTTTTGATCACTGCCGCTGCCGCCGAAACGTGCGGCGGCTCAGTCGGCGAAGAGCCTGTCTCGAAGCCCAACAGGCCGCTACCACATCGCACCATGGCGGCGGATTCTGATTGGGCGGCCTGCCTGCTGCACCCTCGAGTCCTACGCTAGCAGCTCTTTGATAACACGACCGCCGATATCCGTGAGCCGAAAGTCGCGGCCTTGATGGCGGTAGGTCAATCGTGTGTGATCGATTCCCATTAAATGAAGCGCGGTCGCGTGGAAATTGTGGACATCCACCTTGTTTTCCGCTGCATGGAAACCGAATTCGTCCGTCGCCCCATGGGTGACCCCGCCGCGAATGCCCCCCCCCGCCATCCACATCGTGAACCCGTGCGGATGATGATCGCGCCCCCAACCGTTGCCGCCTCCTTCGGCTACGGGAGTCCGGCCAAATTCACCGCCCCAAATGACCAGCGTTTCCTCCAGCAAACCGCGCTGTTTGAGGTCCCGCAACAACCCGGCAGCAGCCTTGTCAATGGCGCGGCACTGGCGGTTGTGGTTTTTCACCAGATCGCCGTGGGAATCCCATCCCATATCGTAAAGCTGCACGTACCGCACGCCACGTTCTACCAATCGCCGCGCCAACAAACAGTTGTT
>JAYGDO010000359.1:0-1967 GCA_046582885.1 Pirellulales bacterium
GAGTTGGTACGAAATGGCCGCATTGGCAAGCTGCAGACGATACGCGTAACGCTGCCCGTCGCGTCGGTGCGGCCCGAACCGCCCAAGCCGGCGGAGGTGCCCAAGGGATTCGACTACGACATGTGGCTGGGCCCCGCGCCCAAGGCGCCGTACTGCACGAATCGCTGCGGCGCACAACAGTGGCGCAACATTTTCGATTACTCCGGCGGCAAGTTTACCGATTGGGGCGCACACCTCCTGGATACGGCCCAGTGGGCCAACGACACCGAGCGGACGACTCCTGTAGCGATCGACGGCAAAGGCGTCTTCCCCGAAGAAGGCAGCCTGTTTGACACGGCGAGGGATTATCGTATCCACTACAAGTACGCCAGCGGAGTTGATTTGATGGTCTCTTCGGGCGGTACGGGAATCCGCTTTGAAGGAACGGACGGCTGGATCGAGAGCGCGGCGTGGCGATCGCGGCTAAAAGCCAGTTCGCCGAAAATTCTCAGTTCGGTCATCGGCCCCGACGAGACGCACCTGTTTACCTGCGCCGAGGGAGAACACCGCAACTTTCTCGACTGCGTAAAATCGCGCAAGGATCCCTACTTCCCCGTTGACGTTGGTCACGCAGTCGCCACACTGATGCACCTGGGCAATATCTCGATGCGGCTGGGCAGAAAGCTAAAATGGAATCCCGGCAAGGAGATGTTTTCCGGTGACGAGGCGGCCGATGCCATGCGGTCGCGGCCCATGCGCAAGCCCTGGACGCTGTAGACGGACTTTGATTGCCGAGAGACATACCACGTGAAATAAGATGGTCAAGAAAGTTTCAGTTTAGGAGTTCACCATGATCCGCTACGTAGCCTTCCCCCTATTCGGTGCAATGATTTGGGGCATTTTAGTCCCCGACCGCGCCGATGGAAAAGAACCCAGTTTTGTTTCGATGTTCGACGGTAAGACGCTGGAGGGCTGGACGGTCATGCCGGACAGCGCGAAGAAGGCGTGGACCGCCGAAGATGGCATGATTGTCGGCGACGGAGACAAAGGCCGTAGTTATCTAACCTACGGCAAGGTTGATATTGCCGATTTCGAACTTAAGCTCAGCTATCGGCTGCCAGGTAAAGGCAATACCGGCATTAGCATCCGCGCACAAAAAGATGAAACGGGCAGGCGCCACTTTAAAAGTTACCACGCCGACTTTGGCCACGTCGGCATCGGGAGAAACGTCCTCGGCGCGTGGGACTTCCACACGCCCGGCCGCCGCGAGCATGCTTGCTTTCGCGGCGACCGCCTGGTTATCGACGAAAACGACAAGCCGACGCTGACGAAAATCAAGGGAGCCGTGACGATCGATGAAATCCGCAAGGGCGACTGGAACGACGTCCACGTGATCGCGAAAGGGAATAACTTCAAATTTTTCATCAACGGCAAACTCGCCTCTGAGTTTACCGAGCACCTAGTGGAAAAACGTCGACTGGACCGGGGCATGATCCAGCTTCAATTGCACGATCCCGGCATGGTGGTCCATTTCAAAAATCTTCACATCAAAGTTCTCGACTAATTTTCGGCAATACGCCGGGCGGACTCTCGAAAGGCACCCTGTTTTCGTTGGCGTCGTGCCGGAGACACTTCGCGGTGCGACGCGAAGAAACCGGCTGAACCGTGTGAGTTGCTTGGCGTCGGCGTAGTCGACGCCGGCCTGGGAGCGGTTGAGTCCGGGCCCTCAGCAGGTGGATTTCGATGCTCGTCCGCGACAAACGGGGGGCGTAAAGGTGAAGAACTCAAGGCTTGTTCTGGGCATGCTCCTGGCGGTCGGCCTCAACGCTGCCGCCGAAGAGGCTCCGAAGCCTAAGCCCGCCAGGGTCGTCAAGATAGCTGAGGACGTGAAACCGATCCTTCACCAGGCGGGATACAAAATCTATGCCAGGTGGCCCATCGACGCCAAGGAAGCCCAGCGGAGGCAGCAGGAGACCGCCCGAGCATTG
>JAYGDO010000452.1:0-2217 GCA_046582885.1 Pirellulales bacterium
CTAATGTGGACGCTGTCGCACGGCAGTTTGTGGCTTGAATTGCTGGGGCCGCTCGTCGTGCTGGTGCCTTGGTGGAAAACAAAAATTCGGCTGCTCGTAATCGCGGCATTCTGGTTGCTGCATCTCGGCATTGAACTGACGATGTACGTCGGCATGTTCTCCTACATTTCCATGACCGCATGGCTGCTGTTTTTGCCGCGCGAATTTTGGCGGGGGCTGATGCGACAGCGGAACTTAGAAACCGCCGGCCAACCGGCGGCCTGTACACCGCTGACGCTTAATCTGAGTTGTGCAGTGATTCTTGCCCTTGTCGTCGCGCTAAATGTATTCAGTGTACTGAATCGCTCCAGCAAGATGAAAATGCCCGAGCCGCTGCGGCGATTTCATCAGGTCACCATGATGCGGCAGTCTTGGAGCATGTTTGCCGACCGCATAGAGACCCGAAGTTGGCTGATTGCGGACGCCGAACTCGAAGACGGCAGCAGGGTCGACCTGCTGCGCGGCGGCCGGCCGGTTAATCGGACTTGGCCCGATCAGGTCGCCGAGCTACACAAGAATCATCGTTGGCGAAAGTTCGCCGCAAACCTCGCCATGCTGGATTCGGTTCGACTTGAGCCGTTCTTTCAACCGTACGCCGATTACCTATTTCGCCAGTGGAATCAAGAGCACCGCGAAACGCAGCAAGTTGTTGTCCTGCGGCTGGAGCAAATTCGGGAACTCATCGACTCGCCGGACGGCCGTGAGTACCGCGGAAGACGCATCGCCACCGTCACGGCACCAGACGCGGATTTATTCGAATTCGGCCACGACTGGGAGTCGGGCCAATAAAAAACCCGAACTCGAGTCGAGTCCGGGTATTGCTGTAACAATAGAAAGTCTCTCGCGCCGGCGGGCCTGTTAATTCCAACACCACCCCGCTCCAGCCGGCGCAATGGCATCGTCACGCGGACCGCTGAGCTTGTCGGTTTTCTCTCGGTTCTTGACGATTGCCCAGGGATTGATCGAAACTCCGCCCGATGCGGTCAACACCAGAGCGCGGCGTTTTTTGCGATAACTTACCTGGGACGGAATTTTCTTCGGAACGGGCAGTTTGTGCATGGTCGTGATTTTCGGATCGATCAAAACCTCGAGTCCGTTACCGCCTTTAAAGTGATCCAATTCAATTCCCGCCTTCGTGTGCAAATCCTCGCTGGAAATCAGCGCGGCGACAACGGCCAAGTCCATGCAATTCCGCAGCTGACCAAGCGACGTGTAGTGATCACACAACTCTTCGTAGTTGTCCGTCATCGAATCCGCCCATTTCTTGGCAATTGTATTGGCCTTACCCGTAGCTTCGCGCGAGCCGTCGGCGTTGAGCTTCTCGTCCTCGGTCAGACACTTCACACCACGGCCGCGGAGTTCCCAAGCAAGTCCCTCGCCGTCCGTTAACAATGCGTCATAATCGGGTTCGAGCCACCACCGCGGCATCGTGTTTTTCGGTATTCGGCTGCCGATCAGATCAAGATAGCTCGTCATTCCGCGGACCGGCGACTTTTCAAATCCCATCGCCAATCGCTTCATCTGATAGTCGGCCACGACCATTGACAGGGCAAATCGGCCGGCCGTGTCGACGCCGGTGAATGTTACGTTTTGCATCCCCAGGGCATCTTCAATACGTCTCGCAACCACTTCAGGCTTTGGCGATGTAGTCCCCTGCTGCAGCGCCGCGACGACCTTGTTAAAATTCAGCTGGCCTTCGCGGGTCGGGTCAATCGAGCAGGTCATCGGCTGAGCGTCCGGCCTCATGACCGAGCGGATCGCTTCGATAAAATCGGTCAAATGCAGCACCGGTTGTCCGGTTGTCTTGCCGACGACGTTGTTGTTCTCGTCGATTTTCCAACCCTCACCCGGCCCGGCCAGCACAATGTCGCGGTCTTCGGGGTAGACAAAAACATACTGAATCCGCTGCAGGCCGCCCATGTACATGATGTCTTGCTCGATGGTCTTCGGTCCATCACGATCGAGCCGAACTTTCCAGATCGCCTCCTGCATCTGACGCAACGAAAATTTGCGGAGTTGCAGTTCGCCGTCAAATTCATCCGGAACCCGGGCCGCGACCAGACCCTGCTTGTCCTTCGCCCGCAGCCGAGCCAAATCCTCGTGTACCTGCCGCCGGACGTCGCGAACCACGCCATCCGCATCAACGGCTACGCCACCGACGTTATTAAAGAACCCGCC
>JAYGDO010000462.1:0-4656 GCA_046582885.1 Pirellulales bacterium
TAAAAAATGGCTGGACGCCCATCGCGCGAATCCGCTCGGTGACCAAATCGCCAATCGGGTGATCGACCATGGCCGCGGCGATGCCCGTTCTCATCCCAAAGCAATCTGCAAGGTTGGCGGCGACGTTAAACTCGCCACCGCTTACGTGGATTTGGCATCCGGTCGCCTTGCGAAACGGAACAATACCGGGATCAAGCCGATGCACCAGCGCACCGAGAGCGAGAAAATCGAGCCCGCCTTCTTTGGGGATGTTGAGGCCGGAATGGGATGTCGTCATGGGGCGCAGCAACCGGGCGGCAACGGGTATCGATCGGGACAACATCGCATTCTAGCCTTTGCGGACCCGGCTAGCAACGAGCCGCCTTGTTGGGCTTCGCGGCGAAACGTCGATAACTGCCGCAGCTCGAACCAGTCCAAACTCGCCAGGTCATTCTGACGGCCGCCGGATTCACAGGGATTCAGCTTCGCCGGACGAAACGCGCGCGAGTCCGGCCACGAGCATAAAGAGATGGTGTCCGTCGAAGTGCGCAGAGCCGACCGGCGTGTTATGCCGCCGTGCGTACTTTTGGCGTTGCGGACGCCTCGACTTCGCCCATGACCAATTGCACGACACACTCGGTGGTGATTCGAAACAGCAGTTGACGGTTGGCATCGGAGAGTTGTCCGACGGCTACGGTCGAGGATGACAATTCCCGTCGAATGACACGTGCCGCCCGGGCGCGAATGTAACCGCGCATTTCATGAGGGCTCATGCCGAAAATCAGATCGTGAACGCGGCCGAACACGTCACCCTGGCTTCGCCGGGCGATCTGACGCGCCAGAGAGGCCATGCGGAGCATCGATTTTCGATTGGTCAATTTCACGAACAAATTGGTCACGGGCGGCGTCCTTGTGCGGGATGGTGAAGCAATCCGGGCTATCTACCAGAATCGATTTCTCGGCCGGCTCCCCGCCACAGTCGTTGGTTGTGGCGGCACAATTGAAAGAGTTTCGCTAAGTTGCGATTTCGTCAGAGTCGTCGGCGTGGAGGTGATCTTGACGTAAGTGCAGCGACAGCATAAGGTATCGACGCGAATGGCGCCGTAGGCAAGTGGCTAAGCCAGCGGATTGCAAATCCGCCACCATCGGTTCGAATCCGATCGGCGCCTCTTAACGGAAGTCGGTGGCCGGCTCGTGGCAGCCGTTTTGGGTCGCGGGCGGCGGTGCCCCGTTGCACCATTATTTTTCTGGGGTTTTGGCCGCCACTTCTCCGGCTGGTCGTTGATTTGCCTTCAACTGCTGATCGAACGTGGCCAACTGCTGCTTGAGCATGCCGGCAACATCCGGTTTTTGATCGGCAAGGTTTGTCGTCTCGCTGACGTCGGCGTGTAAATCGAACAGTTCCGCTTTGCGCTTTTCCAAACGTAATTTCCACTTTCCGCTGCGAACCGCTTGCAGTGTCGTGCCGCGGTAGTAGTAGTAGGCATCGTGCGGTGTCTTGGCGTCCTTCGTGCCGGACATCAGCGGCCAGATGTCGCGACCGTCGATGATGCGGTCGCTCGGCGCCACCGTGCCGGCGAGTTTAGCGAGCGTCGGCAGCATGTCGATGGTTGCGGCGATTTCGCTGCAGGTTTTACCGGCTGGAATCTTTCCGGGCCAACGCATAATGCACGGCACCCGCATGCCGCCTTCGTAGGTCTGGAATTTGTAGCCTCGCAACGGCTCGGCGTTGCCGCCGCGTCCGTTGGGCAGCTTCCACGGTCCGTTGTCCGATGTGTAGATGACCAGCGTTTGTTCGTCCAGGCCCAGTGACTTGATCGTTTCGAGAATCTGTCCGGTGCTCCAATCGATCTCCTCGATGGTATCGCCGTACAGTCCCCGCGCACTGCTGCCTTTGAACTGTGGGGAAGCGAACAGCGGAATATGCGGCATCGTGTGGGGCAGATAAAGTAAAAAAGGTTTGCTGCGGTTTGTCTTGATGAATTGGACCGCCTCGTCGGTATAGCGCTTGGTCAGCGTACTTTGATCGACGGGATATTCGATGACTTTCGCGCCGCGCAATAACGGCACCCAATTACGCTTCGGTTTTTCCTGGCGTATCCGTTCGGCCGTCATTCCTTGGCGAAGCACGCAGCCGTCGGCCAGATCCATCGTCGGATCAATCGTCATGTCGTTGCTGTAGGGGATTCCATAGTACGAATCGAAGCCCTGGCGAGTTGGCAGAAACTCCGGCTTGTGCCCCAAGTGCCACTTGCCGATGCAGGCGGTCGCATAGCCCCGCTGTTTAAGCAGGTCGGCAATGGTGATCTCGTCGGGATGCAATCCGACCTTGTGCCGCGGAAACAGCACGCCCGAAATACTCACCCGCGGCGGGTAGCAGCCGGTTAACAGCGCCGCCCGCGACGCCGAGCAGACGGCGTTGGCCGAGTAGAAGTCGGTAAACTTCATGCCTTCGCCCGCCATCCGATCAAGATTCGGCGTCTTGATCTTTGGCGAACCAAAGCAGCCGATGTCCTGATAGCCCTGATCATCCGTGAAGATGATGACGAAGTTCGGCAAGCGTTCATTGCCGCCCGCCGAGGCATCGAGCGGCGAAAGAGCGGTCGCCGCTAAGTTGAGCGTGAAGAGTATTGCGGGAACATACACGAGCCTGGGCATGGTTAGATCCTCTGGAGCCGGCGGCCCGACATGGTGGCCGCTGTCAGTTGCGCGTGGTAAGCTGGTTTCGTTGCGGGGCAGTATACACGGCGTAAGACCGGCTCAGCCAGCACACCGGGCGGGATATTCCCGCCGCGGCGTCGATCTGAAAAGCCTTGCGAGTCATAAACGGTCTGTCGAATCAGTCATCCGTCGGAGCCTTGCACATGCGGCGCGCAACCTTGTTATTCACGGCCCTGTTCATTCCGGCAGCCGCGGCGGCGGCCGAGAAACCGAATATCGTTTACATTCTGATGGATGACGCGGGGTACGGCGATTTGAGCTGCTACGGACAGAAGCGTTTTCAAACCCCCAATATGGACCGGCTTGCCGCGGAGGGGATGAAGTTCACGAACCATTATTCGGGCAGCACCGTCTGCGCTCCGACCCGGTGTTGCCTGATGATGGGCGTGCACACCGGCCACGCATTCATTCGCGGTAATCGCGAAGTGCAGCCGGAGGGGCAATGGCCGATACCTTCCGAGGCTGTGACCATCCCTCGGTTGCTCAAGCAGGCCGGGTACACGACCGGCATGTTCGGTAAGTGGGGGCTCGGCCCGCCCGCCTCGCACGCCGATCCGATGCGGCATTTTGACCGGTTCTACGGCTATAACTGCCAGCGCAAGGCGCATACGTATTATCCGCAGTATCTTTGGGACAACGACCGGAAGCAGCAGCTCGACGGCAAAACCTACTCGCAGGATCTCATCGCGGCCCGCGCGCTGGATTTTATCCGCGCCAACAAGCGGAAGCCGTTTTTCTGCTACCTGTCAATTACCGTACCGCACGCCGCGATGCATGTGCCCGAGGAATCGGCGGCGCCGTTCCGCCAGAAGTTTCCGCAGTTCGAGAACAAGATCGGCAAATACAGCGGGCCGCCGGTAAAAAATCCCATTGCCGCGTTTGCCGGCATGATGACGCGGCTGGATGGCCAAATCGGCCAGTTGCTCGATTTGCTGGACGAGTTGGGCATCGACGAAAAGACGCTGGTCATGATCACGTCCGACAACGGGCCGCATCTTGAGGGCGGCCACGATCCGCGGTTCTTTAATTCCAACGGCCCGCTGCGCGGATTCAAACGCGATCTGTATGAGGGCGGCATTCGCGTGCCGCTGTTGGCGCGGTGGCCGGGCAAGATCAAACCCGGCACAGAATCGCATCTCGTCTCGGCACATTGGGACATGCTGCCCACGTTCTGCGAGTTAGCGGCCGCCGCTGCGCCGCAGCACCTAGACGGCATCTCCAGCGTGCCGACACTCACCGGCAACCCCGGTCAACAGCGTCAGCACCCGTATTTGTACTGGGAATACAGCGGCCGCACGGCCGCCCGCGCCGGAAATTGGAAAGCGGTCAGCCGGCTCGCCAAGGGCAACAGTCAGCCGCCGCTTGAGCTGTTCGATTTGAGTAACGACATCGGCGAAACCAAAAACGTTGCCGCCGATCGGCCGGATGTCGTGGCCAGGCTGAGATCGATTCTGCAAACCGCCCGCACGGATCCCCAGCCGAGTTCGTAGCCAACCGGGGGGAAGAAACGAGCGGCCTTCCGCCGGCCGGAGGGTGTTTCAAAGGTCGGTTGGCCCCGGTCGGCACTCGACGTGGGGCTGGCTATCTTCCGCGGGACGCGGAGCAACTTTCCGCACCGGCTGCCGAGGAATTCCGCGGTTTCACCATCCCGGTTTTCAACAGACACGCGCGTCCCCCCCATTATTCCGCAGGACAGCAGATTCGTCACGTTGGCGTGCCGTTAGCGGGATGAACCCCGGGGCGGTGTGGGTTAGTCTCCGTCGCGACGGCGGTCGCGCAGCAGCGGCAGCAGCGCGATCGAGACCAGTCCGATCGCCCCGTCAATCAGGAGGGTCTGCGAGTAACCAAGGTTCATGATCGTGTAGCCCTGCCAAATTGCTGTATAGGTCGTAACAAGATTCATCATGGCCATGTAGGCCGTGAACTGCGTTGCCGCGACGTCCGGATTTGCAATCC
>JAYGDO010000480.1:0-12137 GCA_046582885.1 Pirellulales bacterium
ATGCAGCGAAAGACCCTGCACGATGTGACCGGACTGAACCGCGAAGAAGCCACGCAGCGACTGCTGGAAATGCTCGACCGCGAGTTGACCGAGCAGACCGGCGCCATTGTGCTCAAGCACGAAAAGCGCATCCAGGAAACCGTCGAAGTCAAGGCGAGGGAGACGCTATTGACGACCATCCAACGCTACGCCGCCGCACATACCGCGGAGACGACGACCAGCACCGTGGACATCCCCAACGACGAAATGAAGGGGAGAATCATCGGCCGCGAAGGCCGCAACATCCGCGCATTTGAAAAATCGACCGGCGTCGACGTGATCATCGACGATACTCCCGGCGTGGTGATTGTCAGCGCCTTTGACCCCGTCCGCCGCGAAGTCGCCCGGCTGGCACTGAACAAACTGATCACCGACGGGCGAATTCACCCCGCCCGGATCGAGGAGGTCGTCGAGGAAACCCAGAAGGAAATGGAAGTTCATATTCAAAAACACGGGCAGGAGGCCGCACAGGAGGCCGACATTCACGGCCTGCACGATCGCGTCATTAACTTATTGGGGCGATTGCGATACCGCAGCAGTTACAGCCAGAACGTGTTGCGGCACTCAATTGAGGTTGCCTTTATTTCCGGGAAAATTGCCGAAGAAATCGGATTGAACGGGGACCTGGCCCGCCGCTGCGGCCTTTTACACGATATCGGCAAAGCCGCCGACCACGACCAAGAAGGTGGCCATCCAAAAATTGGCGCCGACCTGTTGAAACGATATAGCGAGGGGAGCGAAGTCGTCCACGCCGCACTGGGACATCACGATGATATTCGTATCGAGTACCCTTACACGGTGATTTGCGCAGCGGCCGACGCCTGCAGCGCTTCGCGGCCGGGTGCTCGACGGGAGTCGCTCGATCGTTACGTCAAACGCATGGAGGAACTCGAGGCGATCGCAAACGAATCCTCAGGCGTCAGCCAAGCGTACGCGATTCAGGCGGGCCGTGAAGTTCGAGTTTTGGTTAGATCGGACCAGACGACCGACGAGTCGGCGGCCAAAATCTGCCACGACATCGCCAAGGCATTCGAAGAACGCCTGACCTATCCTGGTGAAATCAAAGTTACGGTCCTGCGCGAAACTCGTGTCATAGAAATGGCAAAGTAAGTTGTCCGTGTTTAGTTTTCCGTGCAGCGTCGCCCGTTCTCAGTTATTGATGTGGCATCGAGTCGCTGCCGGACGCCAAACACTCATTGAGGGGCTGCTGTGCGAATTCTGCTGATAGGCGACATTGTCGGAAAGCCCGGACGAAAGATCGTCAAGCAATCCGTCCGTGGACTGGTGATCCGCGAGAGGCTGGATCTAGTCGTGGCCAATGCTGAGAATGCCGCATCCGGCTCAGGGCTGACACCGGCAAACTACGACGAGATCGTTAACGCAGGTGTCAACGCGGTCACGATGGGTGACCACATCTACCGCCGCCGCGCGATCTACAACGTTTTGGAAAGCAAGAACAACATCGTCAAACCGGCCAACTACCCCGAAGAAGCGCCCGGCCACGATTATGTGATTGTCAATTCTCAATTAAGCGTTCCGGTTGCCGTCATTAGCCTGATGGGCCGGGTGTTTATGAAGCCGGTCGATTTTCCTTTCGACGCCGTTGACCGGGTGCTGAGCAAACTGGACCGGACGGTGAAAGTGATCGTCGTCGACTTTCACGCCGAAGCGACGAGCGACATGCAGTTAATGGGGCGGCACCTGGACAACCGGGTTTCGGCAGTCCTCGGTACGCACACGCATGTGGCCACCGCAGATGAATCCATCTTGCCGGGCGGCACCGCTTTTCAGTGCGATGTCGGCATGACCGGCCCGCACGACAGTATTCTGGGCCGCCGCATAGACCGTGTCATGGAGACGACGCGGACGTTTCGGCCCACGCCGTTTGACGTGGCCACCGGCGACGTGCGGCTGAATGGAACCATCGTCGACATCGACCAAGAAACGGGCCGCGCGACAGGAATCCGCCGTCTGTGCGTAACGGCTGACGAAGCCGAAAACCTGGCGAATTTACAGCAGGCAGGCGGATCGTAACCCGCAAACTAGGCGAGCAAGCCGATGTCCGCCGACCGTTCTGGCGGTGAAACATCGGGCCGCTTGGCGCTGCCGTTGCATCTACTTTTCACGCACCTTGTCGTACTCCGGATTAACACATTTCGCGCCCCAGCGAAGAAGCACCGCCCGCAGGCTGGCCTCGCTTTCTGGGTATTGCCCCTTGTCGCCGGTCGTCTTGATCCAGCCATTCAAAATCTCGCGATGCCGCTTTAGCGCGGTCGCGAATGCTGCGTCCGCCGCCAGATTGATCGTTTCATGCGGATCGGCGCTCAGATCGTAAAGCTCCTCGGCAGGCCGGTCGGGCGCCATGAAGTGACTTTGAGCGGCGTTCAACTTTCCGTCACGGTATAGCTGTTTCATGATCGTGGTATAGTTGCGCCCGTCGCGATATTGCGGCTGCATGTAGGGACGGTCGGTCATGAAGTTTTTCAGGTACTTAAATCGCGGAGTTACCACGGCGCGGATGCGTTCAATCGTGTAGTCGCACCGATCCCGCGCGGCGACAACGAACGGGCGCGGTTGGTAATCGGCGGCAAAGACGTGGCGGCCCTCCATGTAGTCCGGTACTTCAATTCCCGCCAGCGCAAGCGAAGTCGGGCCGAGATCGATACCGCTGACCAAGTCGTCGCGGGCGAGGCCCCTCCGAACAACACGCGGTTTTCCTTGCCACGTCACGATCAACGGCACGCGAATCCCGCCCTCGTACAAAAACTGCTTGTGCCGCAACATCCGGAAGCCGTGGTCTGTAAAGAAAAGGAGCACGGTGTTGTCGAACAACTCATCACGCTTTAGCGCCGCAACGATCTGGCCGACTTCGTCGTCCGTCTGCCGGATGCAATTGTAGTGGTGCGCGATTTCGTCCCGCACGATCGGATGATCCGGGTAGTATGGCATGATTGCGACCTTGGCCGCATCGGTCGCCGGATTGACTCTGCCCGTATTTTTGCCGCCGCGAAGCTGAATCTGTCCAAAAAACGGCTGCCCCTTTTTGCGCTTTTTCCAAAGCTGCGATACATTCGCCACCTTGAACCGCATGCTGCCGGAACCACCATCGTAGAGATCGCTGTAATTGAAGACAAAGTTGTAATCGGTCTTTCCTTGATTGAACGTGAAGTACCCCGCGGCCTTGAACAACTCCGGCACGGTCTTTACGCCAGCCGGCAAGTGAACTGCGCCGTAATCTTTCCCTTGGCTCTGGCCGCGGAAGCTACTGCGCGAACTGCGGTGGTTGTGCAGCCCGAAGGTCGTCTGCATCGTACCCGTGATGACTCCGGACCGCGTCGCCGAACAAACGCCCGCCGGCATATAAGCGCGATCAAATCGAACTCCCCGTTCGGCGAGACTGTCAATGTTTGGCGTCGCCACGAGTTTGTCGCCATAACAACTCATCCAGCCATTCATATCTTCAACGTAAATCCACAGAATATTGGGCCGATCTGCGGCGGCGCGGGGCGGCCCGACAGCGGACGAACAGAACACGGCGGCTAGCAGACACGCGACTCTCATGCCTCAACTCCCGGATATCCGTTAAAGAACCACTGTCCGCAAACAGCAAGGCTACTTCGCCCCGATACAGTACAAATGTCGTTGGCCGCGGATGTAGATACAGCCGTTGGAAATCGCCGGCGAGCTGTAGCAATTCTCTCCCAACTTGTTCTCGGCGACGACTTCAAGATTGTCACTCGGTCGCACGACCTTAGTAACTCCGTCGTCGGCTATAAAGTAAACGAGCCCTCCGGCCGTAACCAGCGATGCGCTGAAGTGTTTTCCCAACCGCTCCTGCCAATGCCGTTCGCCAGTGGCGGTCGCAAAGCAATTTGCCGTGCCACGGTCGTCCGCGACGAGAAGATAATCGCCTACAACCACAGGCGAGGGAACATAACAGCGAACATTCTTCACATGCCAGGCGACATGCGAGTCGGTAACATCGCCGTCGCCGTCCGGTCTCACCGCCATCACATGATAGGTCGGAAAACCGGCCGCCATGTAGAATTTCTTGCCGTCGAAAACCATGGAGGCCACGAACTGCTCGGTCGGTCCTTCGACGTTCCAAAAACGCGATCCGTCGTCGGGATTCAAACTGACGATGCACTTGCTACCCGACATTACCATTTGCGTGCGGCCAGCGATTTCACGGATGATGGGCGTGACGTAACTTCGCGTTTTATGCCGCCGAGCGACCTTCCAAACGGTCTCGCCGGTCTGCTTGTTCAGCGCGACGACGTAGGACTTGCCATCGTGATCGCCATTGACGATCACCGTCTCCTTGTAGGGAACGGGGCTGCTGCAATAGCCGTGGGCGCTGATGAACTCGCCGGGCCGAACGACCCACTTCCGTTCGCCTTCAAAATCGTAAGCTGCCACAAGCATGTTGCCCGGGGTAATCTGCCGCGGGCTACCGACGTTCGGTGCCGGGACTGTCCGGCCATCGACCTCGAGAAACGTGACGAATACCAGCTTGCCGTCTGTGGCCGGCGTGCTGGATGCGAAGCTGTTCAGCGCGTGTTTGGTTTCCAGCGGCGTTTCCATCACCGTGCGGCGCCACAACTCGCTGCCCGACCCGCGATCCAGGCACGACAAGACGCGGCGTTTAGTCTCTTTCAAGCAACTCACCAAAAAAATGCGGTCGTCCCAGACGATCGGCGAAGCGTGACCCTCACCGGCGATAGCAACTTTCCAGACAACTCCGTCGCCGCTTGTGGCATCCCACCGCCTGGGAATACTCTTTTCACTGCTCGTCCCGTCGCCGCGCGGCCCCCGCCATATCGGCCAATTCTCGGCCGGCAGCCGGTTTGTAATTCCAATCCAGCCAACGGCAACCAATCCGACGATTACGAACGATTTTTTCATGGCGAATTCCATCTTCAAACAGCTTACAGAACAGCGAATACGAGATTGCAATATATTACCACTAGGCACCGCGATTGGAAAACCAGCATTAGCCGAGTGAACCGGCCGACGGGCAAGTATCTCAGCACCGGCGGGCAATTCGGCACGTCCGTGAAGAAACTCCGCCGGCAACACCTTTTTCCTTGCTGACACGTCGGGTTACGATAGACTGGACGGCTCGACCGGACAATCAGAACACCATCGCTGACAAGTTGCAACGCCCCGATCATTAACAATAATGGTGATCGGGTCTGTTAGGTTTGTCGGATTTTCGGCACCGGGAAACTTTCAATGCAAAACCCTCCTCCAGCGAACAAATCTGCGGTTTTCACAAGATTCATGATTGGCGCGATAGTCTTGGCCCGTGCCGTTGTAGGGGCTCATGCCGGGAGCCCGCCGTCAGCCAAGTCGATTCTCGATGCCACCGGCGTGAAGGGCGGCTTAATTGTTCATCTTGGCTGTGGTGATGGCAAACTGACGGCCGCGTTTCGCGCTGGTGAGGCGTTTGTCGTTCACGGCCTTGACCGGAACGCAAAGAACATCGCAGAAGCACGGCGGCACATTCGGTCGCTCGATCTTTACGGCAAGGTCTCTGTCAATACGCTCAGCGGCGACGGACTACCGTACACCGACAATCTCGTTAACTTGCTCGTGGCGTCCACGACGGGCGGCGTCGACAAAGCCGAGATCCTCCGCGTACTCGTCCCCCACGGCGTCGCGTATCTCCGAGAGGACGACGGCTGGTCAAAGATCGTCAAGCCGCGGCCTGCCAACATCGACGAGTGGACTCATTTTCTGCACGGCCCCGACAACAATGCCGTCTGCCGGGATTCCGTCGTCGGCCCGCCGCATCACTTGCAATGGGTCGGCGGTCCGAAGTGGGCCCGCGGACATGAGGTGCTGGCGACGATCAGCATGGTCGTTACCGCCGGCGGCCGAATTTTCTACATCGCCGACGAAGGCCCTACGGCCTCGGTCGACCTGCCTTCCCAGTGGGTGCTTGTGGCCCGCGATGCGTTCAACGGCGTGTTACTCTGGAAGCGGCCCATTCCAAAGTGGGAATCCCGGTACCGCCCGTTCCGCTCAGGTCCGACACACCTCCCGCGACGACTGGTTGCGGTCGGCGATGACATTTTCGTGACGCTTGGTCTGGAAGAGCCGGTCGTCCGACTCGACGCCGCCAGCGGCGAAGTTCAAATGACGTACGCGGAAACCGCAGGAACCGAAGAAATTCTATTCCAGGACGGCATCCTCTACCTGGTTACCGGCAATCTGGCCCAGCAGCGAGCGGCGGACCAAGCCGTGAGGCGCGGACAAAAACTGCCGCCCGTTCACAAGACCATCATGACCATCGATGCCGCAACCGGCCGGCGGCTGTGGGAAAAAACCGACAACGAAACCGCCGACCAATTCGCGCAAACGATGGCACTTAAGGATGGCCGCGTCTTCTTTCAAAACACTCGTGCCGTGCTCTGTCTCGACGCGGCCGATGGCGAGCAGATCTGGCGTCAGTCGCGGCCGGCGGCTCTGCGCAGACCCGCTTGGTCCGTGCCGACCCTGGTTGCGTATGGCGATGTCGTGCTGTCAGCAGATCGACTCGCGGCGGGAAAAATTGCCGACGATTCTAAACCGCAGCGCGTCGACTGGACCGTCAGCTTCAGCGGCGGAAATGCACCACCGGGCGAGATTATCGCTTTCGACGCAAAAACAGGAAAACGAATCTGGGCCAGCAAGTGCCAAGAGGGCTACAACTCGCCCGTTGACGTGCTGCTGACCGACGGCCTGCTGTGGACCGGCAACCTTGTCAAGGCAAAAGATCCCGGCATCACCAAGGCGCTGGATCCCATCTCGGGCGAAATCAAGCGCACCCGCCCCCGCGATCAACAATTCTTTTCGCCGGGCATGAGCCATCATCGCTGCTATCGCAATCGCGCCACCGAGAACTTCGTTTTGCTCGGACGATCCGGTATCGAACTGCTCGACGTCAAATCCGGCAAGGCCTTCGCCAACCACTGGGTTCGCGGGACGTGCCAATTCGGCGTGCTGCCGTCTAATGGCATGATCTACGCGCCGCCGCACAGTTGCGCGTGCTATGTTAAAACGAAACTAAATGGCTTCAACGCGCTTGCTCCCAAGCGAACCGCAGCCGGCCAGCAAACGCCGCGGCCGCACGTTGAAAAGGGATCGGCCTTTGCCGAGTTGGCAAACTCCAACGCACAAGCCGCTAATCCAAATGCCGAAGATTGGCCAACCTACCGGCACGATCCCCAGCGCAGCGGCGTAGCCTCGACGGCCGTTCCCTCCAAATTATCGCAGGCTTGGCGGACAGAAATTGGAGGCGACCTGACAGCGGTCGTTGTGGCCGGCGGCAAGTTGTTTGTCGCGCGGGGCGATGCGCATGCGGTTTATGCCTTGGACGCAGCCAGCGGAAAACCGGCCTGGACTTTCACAACGGGGGCACGCATCGACAGCCCACCGACGATCGCCGGCGAACATGTCTACGTCGGTTGTACCGACGGATCGATCTACTGCCTGCAAGCCTCTGACGGCCAACTCGCTTGGCGATTCCGCGCGGGAGAAGAGGAGCGGCTGGTGATGATCGACGGCGCGCTCGAATCAGCGTGGCCCGTTCACGGCAGCGTACTCGTACAAAATAACTTGGTCTACTTTGCGGCCGGCCGATCGTCGTTTTTAGATGGCGGCATTCTGGTTTACGCGATTGACCGCCTTACCGGCAGCGTTGTTCACAAAAGCCGCGCTTCCGGCCGTAACCTTAAAACGGGCGAGCAGCCGAAAGGCATCATCAAGGGGTTCGACATGCCCAGCGGCTTGCCCGATGTGTTGTCGAGTGACGGCTCGAACGTCTATATGCGAGATTTGATGTTCGATGACCAGTGCACACAACAACCGAGCGCCCAGCGTCATTTGTTCAGCCCGACAGGCTTCCTCGACGATTCCTGGTGGCATCGCGGCTATTGGTTGTTTGGCGATTCTTTTTCGTCCGGCTGGGGAGGCTGGCACCGCATGGGCAACCAGGTCCCGGCCGGTCGTTTGATGGTGTTCGACGACACGACGATCTATGGCTTCGGCCGCAATTTCATCCCCAGCGGAAATGCCGGCCAGTGGCGCAAGGGTGAATTCTATCGCCTGTTCGCCGCTGCCAAGGAACCGAAGCCCTTGGAGAAAAAACCCGGACAACCAAACAACAAACGCCGCAACCGTGCACCCACGTCGCGCGTCGATTACAAATGGTCCAACCGTGTCGAGCCGGAAGTCCGGGCGATGGTACTGGCCGGCGACCTGCTGTTTGTGGCCGGACCACACGGCGAAACGCATAAGAAGCAAGCAGCATTCGAGGGCGACGAGGGAATTAGCTTGCAAGCCGTCTCAACCTCCGATGGATCGATTCTGGCGCAGTATAAACTCGACAGTCTTCCAGTCTTTGATGGAATGGCGGCGGCCCGCGGACAACTGTACTTGTCCACCAAAGATGGTCGTGTGTTGTGTTTCGGCGCCAAATAAGCGACGTGACAATCACATCGCCCGTGCCCGCCGTTGGCCTTCCGCCCGGGGGAAATTAAATGGCCGGATGCTCCAATCAGCCGCCCGTTGAACAGGAGAGCTTGCGGGACACGATCCGACCGCCGGAAACGTCATCCCGCCGTGTGGGTCTACGCCGTGTTGGGTAACCGCCGGATGAACGGCCCCCGCGCGGGCAGGCTCACAACTCGATGAAGTCGCCGCCGGCCTGCGCCGACTGCAAACAGGCATCCACGACTTGCTGCGTCTGCAGCGTAATCTTGCCCCATTTCGGATCGGCCTTGCCGGACAGAACCGAGTCCGCGAAGTTGCGGAACAAATACGTCTCCTGCGCGTTCGGTTCACCGCTACTGTACTCGGCCACGGCTAGGCGACGCGTATGCTCTTCCATGTTGAATTCACAGCCATGCAAGTCAAACACGGCATTGGATACTTCGAACCCCACCTCGCTGCCATAAAACGGCAACACAAAATCATCAACGTAAAGATATCCCTCCGTACCGCTGACGTTGACCCACTGCTGATGCTCGCCGATGAAGGAACAGTAAAAGCTGGAACTGACGCCGCCGGCAAAAAACATCTCGGCTGAAAACTCGACCGGCACAGCCGAGGGGCTGTCGCTCCGACCCTTCGCGGTCAACGTGCGGGCCGAAACGCGTTCGGGCATTTGATAATTCATCGCCCACAACGCAAAGCGAATGTTGTACCAGCCTAAGTCGCCGAGGCAGCCAAACCGTTCCAACTCGCTGCTCGTGCGGATGTTACTGTCAATCCAATCGTCCGGCGCGCAGAAGCTGAACTGAGAAGTGATGCGGCGAATCTGCCCAACGCTACTGCCGTCGTCGAGCACCTGGCGGATCGCGTTTAGACGCTTGCTATGCATAAACATAACGCCGTCCATGAACTGTACGTTGTTCGCCTCACAGGCGGCGAGTATCTCGGCAACTTCTGCAGCATTGTTGCCACAGGGCTTTTCACACATCACGTGCTTGCCTGCCTCGGCGGCGCGGATCACCCATTCTTTTCGCACACCGGTTGGCAAAGGAATGTAAACCGCATCGATGTCGTCGCTGCCGAGCAACTCCTCGTAACTGCCATACGCGCGGGGCGGTGGATCGAAGGGCACCTGCGCCTGACATTCGGCGATGTAATGTTGACTGCGCGAGAGGTCGCGGCTGGCGACGGCAACGAGCGTCGCGTTTCCAGAATTCCAAATCGACTTCCAGTTCTTGCGAGCAATGGTGGCGGTTCCTAAAATCCCCCAGCGACAAACTCGATCGGCCATCGAATTGCGTCTCCCTTCAATTCAGGTATCGTGATAGCAAGTAAGTCCATTCTGCGGATGAGCCGTGGACGAGCAAGCCCTCTCGGCGCGCATTGACAGCACCTTCAGCAACTGAACTTGACCATCCTTCGGGGCATCTGGTAGTTACACCGAGCCGTTTTGCGGAAATCTCCTCAAGCCCAAATCGGGCAACCGTTCCAACAACTCATGCCATATCGCGAGCCCCGCAAGCAATGCCGCGCCCGCGAATCCTGTTCCGCGCCGTTTGCAGATCGAACTCCGAAGAACATGACAACAGACCACCTTGGGAAGTACTTGCCCCGGTTCGTGACCTTGCTGGTGCCGGCAATCGTTTCGATCGGCTGCACATCTGTGTATCGACCTAAAGATCTGCCCGACGAACTGCGGGCACCGCCGGCGTCCAGCGCCAATGATGTCGATTTAACACGGCTGTCCACGTCCGTCGTGGCTTCCAATCGAATTCAGTCCGGTGACGTACTCAAAATCACGATTATTTCCGGTTACACCGAACGGCAACCGCTACAGACGCCGATTCGCGTCGATGACCGCGGCCTGGTGACCGTGCCATTCATCGGCGAAGTCGCCGTTGCGGGTTTCGATTTTGTCGGTGCCGAACAAGCCATCCGGACACAGGCCATCACCCGCGGCGTGTACCGTAACCCGCACGTGAGTGTTGTTCTGGACAAAAAAAAGACGAACCGTGTGACCGTGCTGGGGCCGGGCGTGAAAAAACCGGGAACGGTTGAATTGCCCTCAGACAATGCCGACTTGCTCTCGGCGCTGGTCGCCGTCGGAGGCCTCACCGAACGCGCCGACACACACATCGAAGTCCGTAGTCCCGGACGCTATGCCACAAAGTTGATCCAGCGAGAGAATCCTCAGTACCCCGGACAGCTCATCAGTTACGAAGAATCTGTCTTCAAACCACCGAAAAGCGAACGGATCAACCTCGCATCGACAAGTCAGTCGAATCAGGAGACTCCGCTCGCGGACGGCGACGTTGTCATGGTCGGCCGCCGCGAACTCAAGGCGATTCATGTCCTTGGCCTCGTCAGAAAACCGGGACAATACGAAATTCCACATGGCAAAGATGCCCACGTGCTCGACGCGGTCGCGCTGGCTGGGGGGGTGAATTCGCCGCTGGCAAACAAGATTTACATCATCCGACGACTGCCCGGCCAAGAAGAAACGGCGGTCATCCGGGTAAATTACTCGCAAGCAAAATTCAACGGTAAGGAAAATCTCGCACTGGCTGCAGGCGACGTCGTCAGCGTCGAACAAACCTTGCTGACGGCCGGTCTTGATGTCTTCCAAAAGTTTGTAAGGATCGCTGTTGGTGGTAGTGTCCGGATCTACTAACCGTGAGCCCGGTGCTGACGTTTGCGCAGCGCGGGCAACTTGTCCGTGTCTGCATGGGGTGTGGCGAAGCGACTGTGGCCCACCAAAACAAATCGCCTCCCCATTCAATTGTACTGAGGGCCCAGCAGGCTAAGGTTTCGGCAAAACGGCTCAATCCCGGCGGATCCCCACCTCTATGTCTAAATTGCTCGTTACCGGCGCGGCGGGGTTTATTGGCTTTCACGTCAGTCAGAAACTGCTGGCACGAGGGGATGAAGTTGTCGGACTGGACAATCTCAACAGCTACTACGACATACAACTTAAGCACGCACGGCTCGCGCAATTAGTCGGACAAACAGGATTTCGATTTTTACAGCTTGATGTGGCTGACCGCGAGGCGATGGCGGCGGTGTTTGAGGCCGAGCGGTTTGATGCCGTGGTGCACTTGGCCGCGCAGGCCGGAGTCCGGCATTCGCTGGACAATCCACAGGACTACATTGACGCCAACCTGTTGGGGTTCGGAAATATCCTGGAAGGCTGCCGGCACAGCAGGGTCGGCCATCTGGTTTACGCGTCGTCGAGTTCCGTTTACGGAGCGAATACGATGATGCCGTTTTCCGTTCACCAGAATGTCGACCACCCGCTCAGTCTGTACGCCGCCACGAAGAAAGCCAACGAGTTGATGGCGCACACTTACAGCCATCTGTACGAGTTACCGACAACGGGGCTGCGGTTCTTTACGGTTTACGGCCCGTGGGGTCGTCCCGACATGGCGCTGTTCATCTTTACAAAGGCAATTCTTGAAGGGCGTCCGATTGATGTGTTCAATCACGGCGAGATGAGGCGAGATTTTACCTACATTGACGACATTGTCGAAGGCTTGGTCCGCATCACGGATCGTGTGCCGCGAGGGAACGCCGATTGGACGGGCGAGACGCCCGATCCATCCACAAGCCGCGCGTGCTACAAA
>JAYGDO010000511.1:0-2931 GCA_046582885.1 Pirellulales bacterium
GGACTCGAATTATGCGACGTCCGCTACTTCATGACGCTGTTGAGTCCGCTGCTGCTCCTTTCCCGGCTAAAACGGCCCGATGTGCCGAACATGTCGTTGGACGAAATCAACGAGCACCAGCGTCGCACCCACCGCATTCCATCTGCGCCGATCAATGCGTTGTTGGCCGCGGTATTTTCTCTGGAAACGCCGCTAGGCCATTGGCTGCCGCTTCCCTGGGGGACGTCCATTCTAGGCGTGTTTCGCTGTCCGGATGAGCGGCGCTGAACCTAAGAAAATATGCTGCGGCATGCTGTGTGGAAATGCTGCGCAGATTTTGGCCACGGGGCATCTTCACACGAGTGCACCAATGGGGTTTAATTCCGCTTCTGTTTGGCGATCATGGCCCTAGAGAGCTGATTTCAGCAGGTGAACGACGATGCCGATGACCATCGCGCGGGCGCGGTTCGGTTGGAAACACACCTGAAAGCAACCATGAAACTCAAACGCTCCCACAAGTTCTTTTCGTCTCGCCGGGCCACGTTTGGCTTGTTTTTCCTCGCGTTATTGATTTTTGACTTCGCCGGATCGACGGTGCCGCAGCGCGGCTGGTCCGCCCCCGATCAGTCGCAGGCAGAAACATCGCCGGCTGCGAAAGCCGATCCGGACTCCGCTGCAGAATCCGGCATCCACGACGGCAAACAGCGGATCGTCAAGAAACTGATTCCGGACATCAAAGTCCTCAAGGATTCGCCGACCACGGTGATCGACCTGGCCGACGTCGTACCGGATGATATCGGTGGAGGGGGTGCCTTCAAGTTCGAGGTGATCTTCAACAAAAAAGAAAAGGTCGTCAAAGCAGAAATCGTCGACGGCACCAAGCTAATTCTGACAGCCGGCGCGGTCGGGAAAAGCGAAGTGATTATCGAAGCGACCGGCAATTCCGGTGTGCCGGTCCATTCCAAGTTTCAGGTGAACGTGTGGGAACCGGATTACTTGAACTTGGTGTATATCGTGATCGGCGGCCTCGGCATTTTTCTGCTGGGAATGAAGAGTATGTCGGACGGTCTGCAGGCGGTGGCCGGTAACCGGCTGCGAAAAATGATCGCCGCGGTCACCAGCAACCGCTTTTCGGCCACGGGTGTCGGGGCGACGGTTACGATGATCCTCCAATCCAGTTCGATTACCACCGTGATGGTCGTAGGGTTTGTCAACGGCGGCTTCATGACGTTGCCGCAGGCCATTGGTGTGATCTTTGGTGCCAATATCGGCACCACGATTACGGGATGGATTCTCGTGTTGAAAATCGGCAAGTACGGACTGCCGATCGCCGGCGCTGCCGCGTTTGGCTACTTGTTTTTGAAAAACGACCGCTGGCGCTACATAGCGATGGCGGTGATGGGCCTGGGAATGGTCTTTTTGGGCCTGGAATTGATGAAAGATGGGTTCGGGATCATTAAAGATCTGCCGGCGTTCGAACGGTGGTTCGAACGCTTTTCCGCGGATAGCTATGTTGGTGTCCTCAAGTGCGCAGCGGTCGGTTCTGTTTTGACCTTCATCGTTCAATCGTCATCGGCCACGCTGGGCATCACCATCGGTTTGGCACAGATTGGTGTGCTCCCTTTTGAAACAGCCGCCGCCCTGGTGTTAGGGCAAAACGTCGGCACCACGATCACCGCCTGGCTGGCCTCGTTCGGTACCACACCCAATGCCAAGCGGGCAGCGTATGCGCACATTATCTTCAACATACTGGGGGTCGCCTGGATCACGGCCGTTTTCCCGTGGTACATCGACGGCGTGAAGTATTATGTGATCGACGGTGCGACCGGCCATGTCGGACTACACGTCACCGCAGCGATCGCCTCCACACATACCATTTTCAATGTGGCCAATACCGTGTTGTTTCTGCCATTTACCGCGGTGTTGGCAAGAATCCTGGTGCGGATCGTGCCCGAAAGAAAAGTCCCGGAAGAGCCGCACCTAACCAACCTCGATATACGGATTCTGGAATCTCCGGTACTGGCCATCGAACAGTCGCGGGTGGAAGTGCTGCGAATGGCCGATAGTTGCAACAAGATGATGGGTTGGTTGGGAGAGGTCCTGGATAGTGACATCCCGGACGCGGAGATCGTTCAGAAAACGGTCACGGAGGAAAATACAATCGATACGTACCAGGACGAAATCGTATCGTTCATGACCAGCCTGTTGGCCTCCACTCTTCCGGAAAATCTGATCGACGAGGCTCGTCGCCAGCTGCGGATGGCCGACGAATACGAATCGGTGAGCGACTATATCGGTCGCATTCTTAAATACCAGGTCAAACTCCGCAATGCGGATCTACGGTACGAACCGCCGGAACGCGACAGCCTGTTAAAGTTGCACAAGATGGCGGCCCAACACCTGGAGTTGATCACGGAATCGTACCGGCGTTGGAATCAAGAATTGATGGATGCCACCGATGCCCGCGGCCACAGCATTGCCAGGGAAGTCCGTGCTTTGCGCCGCGAAATTATGGACCGCATGGCCGACAACGGCGTGCCGCCGCGGATCAGCGTCACCTATAACCGCCAGATCAACGCCTATCGACGGGTGCGCGACCACGCGGTCAACATTGCCGAGGCGATCGCGGGTGCGAAATAGCCGGCCCGCAACGGGCTGGTTGGCCCTCTCGAGGGCGGCAGCGGTTGCCGGCCCGTTTCAACGTGGTAGGTCGCCGGCGCTAGGCATCAAGTTTCTGGACCACAATATCCAGATAATCGCGCAGCCGATCTTCCGACAAGAGCTCACGCGCCTCGGCAACCGTGGCCCAGTGCCGCTGGCGGACGTCGGCTTCGGGCCAGTTGTCGTCGCTCTGTTCGACTTGCATCATGGTCATGGTCACCGTCAGCGTCGTATCCCACTTGGCGTATTCGTAACTGCCGATAGGCTCGCCGACAATCTCACCGCGAATGC
>JAYGDO010000617.1:0-3314 GCA_046582885.1 Pirellulales bacterium
TCGTCATGTTCGCGGACAATGTCGTCCCGGTCGTCGCCAAATTTGTTGGCCGCCAGCAGTTGGGAGAAAAGTTTTTTTAGAGACGGGCCGGGCGGCTCCGCTGGCGGGGTCTCGGCAACCGGTTGTTGGTCGGTTTGCGGCTGTTCAACCGGATCGGCCACCGGCGTCGGCTTGCCGTCGGCCCCGGGAGTTTCCGCCGCGGCCACGGGGCCTGCTTCCGCTTCAAACTCTGAAGTCAATTCCGGCGCGGGTGCCGCGGCCGGCTCAACCGGTTGATTGTCGGGGGAACCGGCAATGCCGCCGGCCGGCGTAAGGCCCGCCGGCGAAGGGAATGCGGCCGCCGCCGCAGTGGCGATCGTTGCGGGAACCGGCGTTCCCACAAGTTCGGCATCGATGATCGCTGTGTTTGTTTCCCGCTCGGTGGCGCCGGGGGCGTCGATGCCGGGGACAACCGCAATCATTGTCATCTTGGTCCAGTCCGGCCAATTTGGGATATCGACCCGGACGGCGACTTCCCAGCTCAAGCGATTGCTCGGTGCCAGAAAGCTGTATGCCGCGATGTCTGGAATCGCAATCGCGTAATCGACTCGGACATTTTGATGGGGCTGGAATTGTTGCGGGCCGGCGAGCCGCCAGTCCTGTTCGATCAGCGTGTTGCGGTATGTCGTAGAATTCGTGCCGCTGCCCGATGTGCAGATTTCTTTGCTGGTCAGCTTGGCGGTAATTTCGTTAACGTGAACGGACTTGTGCGGCGTGAACCGAATTGACAAAGGCAACTTACCGCCCGGAGACGCTAGGCGGTCTCCCCATACGAGTTGCACCTGACCAAGTTTCTTTTCCGCCAAGATGTTGCGAAGCCCCAGCGCCAGACATACAGCGCCAAGGGGAATCAAAACCAGACCGAAGGGGAAGAAGCATAAGCAGCCTAAGACGATCAAACCGATGCCGCCGCCGATACCGACTTTGCGAAGTTGTCCGGAGAGACCCGCGCGGCTGCTGTCGTCACCGTCGCGGACGACCGGGACATGGTCGCCGCTGTCCGGGGTGCCGGCTACGACGATGAACTCCTCTTCGGCCTTCGGGTCGAATGCCCAGCGGACGTCTGCGCGGACGCGGACGTAGTGGTCGATGTTCAAATAGTCGCCCCGGTAGGTCGGCGGTCCGGTCGGTGCCGGGAACCGAAACGGGAACGTCTGGTGATGCCCGGCCGGGAACATTCCTTCCGCGAATTGAATTGTTTTTCGGCCTCCGGTATCGGTATTGCCGCGGCCGTGCGTTTGCCAATAGTACTCGAGCCGCAGGCTGCGGCAGCGAACATCTTCCTCCGCTCGTATCGCGACGCTGCCGGTTACTTCTTCGCCGCCCCGATAAGTTCGATCGTGTCGGTCAAATTCGATATGAATATCAAGTTTAGACATCGCGCACCGATTTGAGTTGTTGAAAAATGTTGTACATCACCGCCTCGATCGCGCGGATGTCGGCGCCGTGGCGGCCGATCATTGTTTGGGCGGTGGCGGTGGTGACCCGCGGAATGCGGTCCGCTCCGCGACGCGCCCATTGAATCCGGCGGTTCAAAATTTCCAGTAGTTGCCCTACAGACAGGTTGCCGCTAGGCGTGACGGTAACGACATCGCGGCCGTACCGCTTCAGTTCTTTTGTGAAATCGCGATGCGTGCCGAATACGAGCGGCACGTCGCGCCGATAGATTCTGCGGCGTTCGGCGGGTCTAACGCGCTGGACTTCGTCAATGAACAGCGGGTCGCCGACCGGTATCACCGGGCGTTCGCCCTCGCCGACGTGGATGTACGCGGCGTCCGGAAACCGCTGCATCATCGCGATCAGATGCGTTGTTTTACCGTGGCCCTTTTCGCCGAAAAACTGCAGCGCGGTCCGCGGTTGCTTCAGCGGCTCGATGTAACGATCCACATCGACAACGGCGAATTCCACCCGCCGGAGAAGTTCAACTTCACCGAACGGGTTTCGTCGCAGATTCAGGTGGGCAAAGGGAAGGCCCGGTCGTCCGACAACCGATGGTACAGCCACAGTCGAGTTCATGCGGGCTATTTTAGTTGGCGGGTGTATGCGGAAGCAACGGCGGGGTGTTCTTTGCCGTGGGGCCGCGTCGGATTGTGCCTGTTTCAGCATGGTGCCTGTTTCAGCATGGTGCGTTGCCAGATACAGTGCTGCTCGTCGTCGGCATTTCTTTCCACGTCTTTTTTTGGCAATCGGACTGTGAGATAAATCGCCCGGTGCCTTTACGGGCGTCGGTTTTTTGGAAATGATGGGCACGTATGACGAAGCTGCACCGTGAACAACAGCAACCGCAGGGGTTGCCGCCAGACGGAAAACAATCCGCACCGGCATTTCTCAAGTTGGTCGAAGTCGTCGCGCGGCTCCGCGCGCCGGACGGTTGCCCGTGGGACCGCGAGCAGACATTGGAAACGATTAAACCACATACGTTGGAGGAAACCTACGAGCTGCTCGAAGCGATTGACTCGGGCGAGGACGATGCGATCGCCGAAGAGTTGGGCGATTTGCTGTTGCAGGTGTTGCTCGATGCGCAAATCGCCAAAGACGAAGGCCGGTTCGATCTGGTGCGGGTGATCGAGGGCATTACGACCAAGTTGATTGACCGGCATCCTCACGTGTTCGGCGATGTCGAAGCGAAAACCGCCGAGGAGGTGTTACGCAACTGGCACCGTTCGAAGCAGACCGAAAAAGGCCGCGCGTCGGTGCTTGAGGGTATTCCCGCTGCGCTGCCGCAGTTGGCCCGTGCAGAACGGCTCGCGTCCAAAGCGGCGCGGGTCGGGTTTGACTTTCCCGATCGCGATATGCTGTTCGACAAACTTCGCGAAGAAACGCACGAACTGGCCGAGGAGCTCTTTGACGACGGTCGACTGCCTCAGGTCGCGGCATCGGTCGATGCGGAGCCCGTTCCGGACCGGTCGATTGACGATGCGGGGCGTCAATCGCGTATCGAGGGCGAAATTGGCGACATCCTGTTTGTGATTGCCAATATCGCCCGCCGCTGGAACGTCAATCCGGAAGAGGCGCTGCGAAAGAGCAATGCCAAGTTTGCACGGAGATTTGCACGCGTGGAGGCGAGGCTGGCCGAACAGGGCCGTACGGTTCACGATGCCGACCTCCGCGAAATGGAAACGCTGTACCAGGAGGAGAAGCGAAAGTCGGATGCATGAAACGCAATCCGGCGGTTTTTCCGCCAATCCGAACGCGGTCGGGGCCTTAGTCGCGGCGGCGGATCGAGGTTGCTCGTGAAGTAGCGGCGGCTGTCCAGAAGATCGGAAGAGCACACG
>JAYGDO010000663.1:0-7002 GCA_046582885.1 Pirellulales bacterium
ACGACGCTTGCGGCACGATTAAACTGTTCGAGGAATTCAAAGGCCAGCATCTGCCCGCGCAGCGCGTCGAATGCGTCGCCCAACGAGTAGCCTCGCTGCTTGATGATTCCTGCAAGTTCTTTACGTGACGTCCTCTTGTCAACCAAACCATCCAGATATTTCCAGACCTGGTAGTCCGAAACAACGAATCCATGCTGCCGTGCACGATTCGCCAACAGCAACGCCCGCACGGTACCCTCATTCGTCGCATCGCCCTGTCTAAAAATAGGTTCGAAGGGGAGCCGCTGGGAAAAGTCCCCTGCCATCATCGCCTGGATTTGTTGCTGCCGTTCCTCGGCATAGGCACCTTTCTGTACGGCCTCTTGCCGCTGAATCTGGAGAAAGCCCGCCAAATACGCCCGCAACGTCCGCAAACTTTCCAGGTTGTCTCGGGTGAGTTGGTCACCATTCCATTGAACGACGACTGGATTTTCTCCTCCGCCACCCCCCTCTCCGGCGATTTGAGACAAAGAATATCCCACGGTGAAAACGACCATCAGCATCACGCCGAACACTGCTAGCAGTAGCTTTTGATGCTTTCGAAAAATCGTAAAAGGACTGCTCATATGCCCAAACCTCTTGCGCCGGACCAAGTTATGCTAGTGTGGCTTGACAACCGGCAAGTGGAAGTAGTATTGGTGTTCACCATGGGAACGAGTCGCTGCATCATTGCGGGCAGTGATTGTACGCCCGAAATATTCGACTGCAACGTCAAATCCAGGGGGCCCTTAGCGCCGATGGAGAATTGTATAGCACTGTGGCGGCACGGCAAACACCCGATTGCTTTGGAGGCCGTGCCGCATGCAACGGCGGTGCATGAAGCCAGTGAATTAGAAGCAAAATATGGCAAAAGCAAAAAAAGGCGGGGGTAAGTCCCTGGTAATTGTCGAATCGCCCGCCAAGGCGCGGACGATCGGAAAGTACCTCGGCAACGGCTTTATAGTCGAAGCGAGTGTTGGCCACATTCGTGATCTGCCGAGCGGCGCCAAAGAGATGCCCGCCAAGTTCAAGAAAGAAGAGTGGGCGTATCTGGGGGTCGATGTCAATAATGACTTCGAGCCGGTGTATATCGTACCCGCAGACAAGAAGAAGCAGGTCACGAAGCTCAAGGACTTGTTGAAACAAGCCGACAAACTGTACCTCGCGACGGACGAAGATCGCGAAGGCGAGGCAATTAGTTGGCACCTTTGCGAAGTGCTGAAGCCCAAGGTTCCCGTTGAGCGACTCGTCTTTCATGAGATCACGCAGGAAGCGATTAGCGACTCGCTGAACCACGCCCGAGGCATTGACGAAGCGCTCGTCGAAGCCCAGGAAACCCGCCGCATCCTCGATCGCTTATTCGGTTACGACGTCTCACAGTTGTTGTGGAAGAAAGTCGGCCGATCGCCGGGCGGTTCGACGCTTTCTGCCGGTCGCGTGCAGAGCGTTGCCGTGCGACTGATCGTACAACGCGAGCGCGAGCGAATGGCGTTCCACTCGGCTGCCTATTGGAACCTGATCGCCGAATTCGCAAAGACAGCCGGACCGAGTTTCACCGCGAACCTCGTTGCGGTCGACGGCAAACGAATTCCGAACAGCAACGACTTCGACGATAAGACGGGCAAGGCGAAATCAGACAAGCTGATGATTCTCGGCGAGCAAGCCGCGCGTGATTTGATCGCCCGGCTGAAGGGCGAGACATTCCGTGTCACCTCGATCGAGGAGAAGCCGTTTATCGAGCGGCCGAAGCCACCGTTTACGACGAGCACGTTGCAGCAGGAAGCGATTCGCAAGCTGGGATTCACCTCGCGGCGGACGATGGATACCGCGCAACGGCTCTATCAGAACGGTCACATTACCTACATGCGTACCGATTCGACGACGTTGGCCCAAGTTGCCGTCGATGCAGCCCGGGATCTCGTTAGCACCTACGGCGACGAGTTCCTCCCCAGCTCGCCGCGAACCTACCCGGCCAAGGTCAAGAATGCCCAGGAAGCTCACGAAGCGATTCGGCCGGCCGGTCATCCGTTCGAGAAGCCCAACGTTTTGGAAGGAAGCTTGTCGAAAGACGAATATGCACTTTGGGAGCTCATCTGGAAACGAACCATCGCCAGCCAGATGACCGACGCTCGCAAGCGGCGGACGACGATTGTCATTGAAGGCGGGGGAGCAACTTTCAAGATCAGCGGCACACGAATTGAATTCGAGGGGTTTCTGCGAGCTTATGTTGAAGGTTCGGACGATCCCAATGCGGAACTGGCCGACAAGGAGACCTTGTTACCGGAACTGTCTCAGGGCGAGGAAGTCGATTGCAGAGATCTGCTGCCGAAGGAGCATGTCACGAAGCCGCCCGCTCGGTATACGGAGGCGTCATTGACGCGCGACTTGGAGGCGAAGGGCATTGGTCGGCCGAGTACCTATGCGTCGATCATCGATACGATTCTCCGTCGTGACTATGTCTTCAAGAAGGGGACCGCGCTCGTGCCAAGTTGGGTTGCGTTCGCGGTCACGCGGCTGCTCGAAGAGCATTTGACAGCACTGGTCGACTACGAATTCACGGCCCAAATGGAAGATCTTCTTGACGCCATTAGTCGTAAGGAGCAGGAGCGAACGGACTATCTGCAGAAGTTCTATTTTGGGAACGGTACGCCAGGATTGCGGAAACAGATCAAACAAGGCGAGGAGCAGATCGACCCTCGCGAAATGAGCCGATTCCCGGTCGGTAAGCCTGATTCTGGTGAACACACCGAGGAGATCGTGCTGCGTGTCGGCAAGTTTGGTCCGTTCCTCGAACAGGGGGAGCGAAAAGCGAGCATCCCCGAGCAAACGCCGCCTGATGAAGTCACGCTCGAGTTCGCCATCGACCTGCTCGAAAAAGCGCAGATCGCCGACGAGCCGCTTGGTGTCTGCCCCGAAACACACAAGCCGATCTTCGTGAAGACCGGCCGCTTCGGTCCGTACTTACAGCGGGGTATGCCGGACGATGAAGAGAAGCCAAAGAACGCCTCGATCAAGAGTTTCGGCGTCGAACCGCAGGACATGACGCTAGAGATGGCGGTGAAGATTCTCGCCTTTCCAAAGACACTTGGCGAGTTTCCCGACAACAACGAGCCGATCGCCGTTCAGGACGGCCGCTTCGGTCCGTACGTCAAGTGCGACAAGGAAACGCGATCGCTGCCGAAGGGAATGCTGCTGCTCGATGTGACACTGGAAAAAGCAATCGAACTCCTCAGGCAACCAAAGACGCGCGGCCGCGGTCGGTCTGCTCCGAAAGAACCGATTAAAACCTTTAACAAGTCGTCAGTCACCGACGAGCCAATCAAGTTACTCGATGGCCGCTACGGCCCTTATGTAACCGACGGTGAAACCAACGCTTCTCTGCCGAAAGGCATATCCACGGACGATCTGACGTTCGAAAAGGCGATCGACTTGCTTGCCGAACGCGCCGCGAAGGGGCCGGCGAAGCGCAAGAAGGCGACAAAAAAGAAACCGGCAAAAAAGAAGAAGGCCGCAAGCAAGAAGGCCGTAAAGAAGAAGGCCTGACCCGGTGCGGCGGCGATCAAGGTCGCGATGCGACTGCCGAACAAGCCGCTCGGTTCGCGGGGCGAAACGGGGCAAAAATCTGCGTGCCCGCCTCCGCCATGTTTCCGGGCGTAACTCTGAAGGCGGTCTGCGGCTCTCACGTTATCCGGTGGCAATTGGCGGTTTTCGAATGTCGGCAAATTCTCCGCTCGCCACCAAATCGGGCAGGCCCGCGATCACTTCGATCAGACGGGCGGCCAATTTCGACGGCTTCGGCATTTCGGCAGTCTCCCGCTTACCGCGAATGACGTCGAGCGACGGATATCGTTCGTCATGCGGAACCGCGGCCAGTTGGTCCTGCATTGGAGTATCGACCAAGCCTGGTGCGAGCGCGCAAAAATGGGTCGCGGAATGTTCCGTTGCGTAGAGCATCGTGAGCATGTTCAGCGCCGCCTTCGAAATTGCGTACCCGCGCCAACCACGGTTGCCATTGACCGCCGCGCCGGACGACATGGACACGATTTGAGAGATCGGTACCTGCAAAGCAAATAGCGTGTCTAGGACTGTTTTGTTGGCCCAAAGATTCACGTCCATGACCTTCTTCATCTCCTGCACGTCGGCATCACCGATATCGCCAAATGAACCGAGGACGCCGGCGTTCAGAACGACGAGGTCGAGCCGCGGCAAGCCAGCGGCGAGTTGGCGAATGGCTGTTGCGGCCACTTCCACGTCGCTCAGATCGGCACTTGCGAATGAAAATGACGCATGGTCGGTCAGATCACGGGGTACCTGTCGGCTCAATCCAATCACTCGGCAACCGCGTTTCAAGTACTCGGCGGCCAGCGCATGACCAATTCCGGAACTAACCCCCGTGATGAAAACCGTGCTTGGTTGCATCTGCAAAATCCCCGTTACCGGGAACGGTAGTTATTCGCCGCCAACGGCCAGTGCGTACGCCGTCGCGTGACTGCGGCAGTGCGAGATGCTGACGAGCATGTTTTTTATACCCAAACGTTCGACGACATCGCGCGTGCCGCCTCGAAATGCGACAGTAGGTTTGCCGTTAGGTTGGCCGCGTATCTCCATGTCTCGCCAGCTTATCCCTTTAATCCAGCCGGTGCCGAGCGCTTTGAGAATCGCCTCTTTTGCAGCCCACCTTCCAGCAAAGTGCTGATTGGCCGCGCGCATCTTCTGGCAGTATCGGATTTCCGTGTCGGTGTACACGCGATTGATGAACAACTCACCATGCCGTTCGATCATCTTCGCGATGCGGAGGACTTCGACAATGTCGGTACCAATGCCCAGGATGTTCATTTTCAGCGTTCAGAATTTGGCGGACAGCGATCAACGACCAACATCCAGCTTAAAGGCCGTCGGGTGCAAGTCAACTGCTGGGACTGCTGCCCGTCGCCTATTTCACGCCACAGGCACGCTGGGCGCGGAACAATACCTCGCTCGCTTTTGCCCGCGCGCGACTGGCGCCGTCGGCGAGGATTTCCTCGACGTGCTGCGGCTGGGCCGCCAGTTCGGCGCGGCGGGCTCGGGCTTCGTCGAAGTGACGTTCGGCGGCATCAGCCAGGGCCTTTTTGACGTCACCGTAGCCAAATCCGCCTTGGCGATAGATGGCGGCCATTTCTTCGCATTCGCTTTTCGATGCGAACAGAGAATAAAGCTGGTACAGATGATCCGTTTCAGGATCTTTCGGCTCCTCCATGGGGCGCGAATCGGTCTGGATACGCATAATTTGTTTTCGCTGCACCTGCGGGTCCTCAAACACGGCAATGGTGTTCTGGTAACTCTTCGACATCTTTTCGCCATCCGTTCCGGGGACTTTGGCAGACGTATCGAGAATCTTCCCTTTGGGCATCACGAAGGTCTCGGAAAAATGGTGATTGAAGCTGGCCGCCAGGTCGCGGCAGACTTCGATGTGCTGCAGCTGGTCCTCGCCAACCGGCACGGTATCGGAATCGTAGGCTAAGATGTCGGCCGCCATCAGTACGGGATACGTAAACAGACCGGCGTCGGCGGGCAGCCCCCTCTTTTTTTTCTCTTTGTAGGCGTGGCACCGTTCCAGCAAACCCATGGGCGCGCCGGTAAGCAATAGCCAGGTTAGCTCGCTGACCTCAGGGACATCTGATTGGACAAACAGCACCGCGTGGCTCGGATCCAAGCCGAGTGCCAACAAATCAAGCGCCGCGTCCAGCGTGTATCGCTGCAGCAGCTCGGGGCTGCGGACCGTCGTCAGCGCGTGCAAATTGGCGATAAAGTAGTAGGCGGCATCTTCGTGCTGCAAGTCGATGTACTGGCGAATCGCGCCGAAGTAGTTGCCCCAGTGGAACGGCCCGGTTGGCTGGATGCCGGAAAGCACACGCATGATGGAGTTAATTCTCGAGGGAAATGGTGTTGATAACGTCTGTGACGCGGTGTGCACCTAGTTCCGCGATTGCGCCCGGAAGCGCATCCAGAATTGTCATAGTTGTCGTGGGGTTATAGAAGTTGGCTGTTCCTATTTGAACAGCAGTCGCACCGGCGACGAGAAATTCCATCACGTCGTCGATATTGGCAATGCCGCCGATGCCGATGATCGGCGCCGTTACCGCCTGGGCAACTTGGTAAACGATGCGTAGCGCAATCGGTTTGATCGCCGGACCGCTGAGTCCGCCCATGACATTGCCGAGCATCGGTCGCCGACCGCGCCAGTCCACGGACATCCCCAGGCAAGTATTAATCGCCGATATCGCGTCCGCGCCGCCGGCTTCGGCCGCGCGGGCAATCGTCGTCGCGTCCGTGACGTTTGGAGTCAGTTTGGCGATAATCGGCGCCGAAGTGGCCTCACGGCAGCCGGCCACGACCTGTTCACACATCACCGGGTCGGTGCCGAGGTCTACTCCACCGCTGACATTGGGGCACGAAATGTTCAGTTCGATTGCGGCGACACCCGGCAGCCCGTTCAGTCGCGCAGACATTTCGATAAACTCTTGACACGTTCGCCCGGCAATGCTGACGATCGTCGGTGCGGCAAGACCGGCAAGGTAAGGAAGATGGTGCTCTATGAATGCGTCGATGCCGTCATTGTCGAGTCCGATGGAATTGAGCATGCCCGCCGGCGTCTCAATGGTCCGCCATGGTGTGTTGCCTATCCGAGGTTGGACGGTGATCGTTTTTGGAATGATGCCACCCAATCGCGACAGATCAAGTAAGCCTTCCATTTCGCGGGCGTAACCGAATGTGCCGGAGGCGACCAAAATCGGATTGGCGAGTTGAAGAGGGCCGAGGTGGACGGCAAGTTGAACGTCTTCGGGCTGCTGGTCAGACACGGTCAACCGCGTGGGGAGGCGTTTCGAACGGAATCAAGAGAACGCGCAGCGCAAACTACACACACCAGCGGCAATTTACCGCTTGTCCCGAATCCTGCCTAGTCGCGAAACGCCGGGTAGCGGGCTAAATCACGCCACCATGCGT
>JAYGDO010000074.1:0-4030 GCA_046582885.1 Pirellulales bacterium
CGCTGTGGCCGACTGAGCCGTCGGCGGCGGGAATGTCGGTGGGCCACTGCTGACAGCATTCGGAAGAAATTGGGCCGGCAGCTGCCGACCGCCTGGGGGACCACCGACCGGACGGGAACCTAGTGCCGCCCCGGTTGGCTCTGAAATTCGCTGTTGCCATGAAGTAGCCTGCCCGGCGGGTGCACCCGGCCCAAATATCCAATCACCGGCGGCCGGATTCGCACTTCGCGCTGCCGCGGCCGGCGTCGTCCAATGCGTCGCATCAGCCGTCGCCGAGCCAGCGGGATTTTGCGCGACGCCATGGACGGCAAACAGCAACAACGATGCTTGCGCTACGACGGCAATCAACAAATCAGATTTACGGTCATCCACAACGCTCATCCAACAGAGATGCTTTTTCACGGTGCCCATGCACGCCGCATGCATTCGCACCCCCCTATCATCGGCACGGCCGGCAATTCGATTCGAACCAAGACGGCACCGGTCGAAAAAAAGCCCCAAATGCCGCCTGTGACCCGCTCAACGGCCGGGCCGGAAGCGGCGGGATTATAGTGACACCGTCACCGCGACCGCAACAGAGATTGCACCGCACTCAGCACCGCCGCCGCATCCGTAACACTTTTCTTAACAGGAAGATACGCCGACTGCCCATCAACTACCCGCAGCCGCCCGTCACTGCGTAGCCGCAGCTGCTCGATTTGCGCCGTATCGCTGTATCCAAGCACTACGTATCCCTCTTCCACATGGATCGTTTGAATCGCCCATGCGGCCGCATCAATTCGCAATGCACGAAGTGCTAGCAATCGCTGCGTGACCTCCGGTGCCGCACCAAACCGGTCGAGCAGCTCAGACTCAATATCGCGGAGTTCCGCAGCCGACGTGATACGGGCCAAGCGTCGGTACAGATCCAATTTCATTTTCATGTCCGGCACGTATTCATCCGGAAGATAGGCTTCGCCGGGCAGATCGATATCGACATCCAATTGGCGTCGTGGCGGCTGGTGTTTCAACCGCCGCACCGCATTGTCCAAAAGTTGACAATAGAATTCGTAACCGACCGCGGCAATGTGACCGCTTTGCTGTGTTCCCAGGATATTGCCCGCACCACGGATTTCCAAATCGCGCATGGCGATCGCAAATCCGGCCCCCATATCGCTGAACTCTTCAATCGCCCGCAAGCGTTTTGCGGCCGTCGGCGACAAATGCTTGTGCGGATCGACCAAAAGATAACAGTACGCACGATGCTTGTAGCGACCCACGCGACCGCGCAACTGGTGCAGATCCGCCAGGCCATATTGATCGGCGTCGTCGATGAAAATCGTATTGGCATTCGGAATGTCCAAGCCGCTTTCGATAATTGTGGTTGCCAACAACACATCGAATTGATGATTGACAAAATCGAGCATCACCTTTTCAAGTTGCGCCTCCGGCATTTGGCCGTGCCCGACCCCGATCCGTGCTTCGGGAACAATCTCCTGCAGTTTTGCAGCCACCTTAGCGATGTCATGCACGCGATTGTGAACAAAAAATACCTGGCCGTCGCGGTTCATTTCACGGAGGATCGCGTGCTGAATCAGCTCCGGTTTGAACCGCGTTACCCGCGTTTCGACGGCAAAACGATCTTCCGGCGCCGTTTCCAGATTGGAAATATCCCGCGCACCGATCAACGACAAATGCAACGTCCGGGGTATCGGTGTGGCCGTCATGGTCAGCACATCAACCGTCTGCCTGACTTGCTTCAGCCGCTCTTTAATTTCGACGCCGAATCGCTGCTCCTCATCGATAATCACCAGCCCTAGGTTTTGGAAATGGACATCCGCCTGCGCTAACCGATGTGTGCCGATGACAATGTCGATCTGGCCGCTCGCCAACCGTTCGATGGTCTCGGCCTGCTGCTTGCGAGTACGAAAGCGACTGAGCGAGGCGATCTCGATCGGAAATTCGGCCGTCCGGTTTTGAAACGTCCGCAAATGTTGTTCGACGAGCACCGTCGTGGGAACGAGTATGCCAACTTGATATCCGCTATCTACCGCCTTAAACGCCGCGCGGATACTCAGCTCGGTTTTTCCGAAACCAACGTCTCCGCAGAGCAGTCGATCCATGGGCCGCGGCTGGCACATATCCTGCTTAATCGCCGCCATCGCAGTCAGCTGGTCGGGCGTTTCTTGGTAGGGAAACGTCGAATCGAATTCCTGCTGCCAGAAACTGTCGTCTGGAAACCGAATTCCCGGCCGCGACCGCCGAGCGGCCTGCAATTCCAGCATTTCCGCGGCCAAATCGGTGACCGAACTTTCCGCGGCCTTCTTTTGGCTCGCCCATCGTTGGCCGCCGATCTTGGCCAACCGGGTGCGGCCCTTCGTACTACCAACGTACTTTTGCACCAAGCCAATTTTGGACGCCGGCACATAAATCTTGGTCCCGCCTTGAAAACTGATCGCCAAATGTTCTTCGACGGCGTTCTCGCGTTCGAGCAGTTCCAGCCCCCGATACCGCCCGATCCCGTGGGCCAAATGGACGACCAGATCACCTTCACGCAACTCGGTGAAGCTGTCAATCGTACGTCCCAACCGCCGGCGGCTCGGCCGCCGAATCTCCTGCCGATCAAACAACTGACTGCCGCTGATAACCAGCTCGCCATCTTCCGACAATCGAAAGCCCGATCTCAGGCAACCGATCGGAAAATGAAGGCGGCCTTGCTCGTTGGCGGTGGTGGCCGCCAAAATCTCGCCCACTCGTTTCACTTCGGCTTCCGTCAGACAGACGACATGCACCCGGTCATCGCCCCCGATCGCGTCGAGCTGTTCGCGAACCCTAGAAATGTCGCCCGTAAATCGCTCGACACTTTGTATTGGCAGCGCAAAAGAGTGCTGCCCACCGGCCGCAGCCAGCGCTTCGGTTGAGATGATCTCATACCGTCCGAGCAAATCCATCAAGCCCGAATAACTCAAATGCGCGTCCGGCCGTTCGGTGCGCTGCAAATACCTGGAGGCGGCTTCGCGTAATTCAGTCGGTTCGATTAACAACACCGACGTGCTTTCGGGCAAAAACTCAACGAGCGGCGTCAGCGTTTCTTCGTTCGCGGCGACAATCGTAATCTCGATGTCCCGCAACTCGCCCGTGCTCCGCTGCGAGGCCACGTCGAACCACCGCAACGACTCGATTTCGTCGCCAAACAGTTCGATGCGAACCGGCCCGTCCCAGTCGGCGGCGAATATGTCGATAATACCGCCCCGCGCCGCGCACTCGCCCGGCAATTCGACGGCACTGGTGCGTTCTAAACCATTGGCAACCAACCACGCCAACAAATCGTCCGCATCTACCGTGTCGCCCACGGCGACGCGACGGCTCATCGCCTCCAGTTGCGATTGACTCGGCACCGGCTGCAGCAAGCTTTGGATGCTGGCCACCACGACATCGGGCGGCGAAGCCGATTCGGCCTTCAGCAACGCTTTAAGCAGTCGTAATCGACCGCCAAAAACTTCGTCGTGGACAAGCCGCTCACCGGGATCGGACTCCCAAGCGGGAAAGGCCGCGTACCGCGCCGTCGAAAACAGCGCGAATTCTTCGCCAAACTCATCCGCCAAATCCGTTTGCGGACAAACGACAAGCAGCGGGCCACCGCCTCGGGCCGCCAATATTGCAGCGACCAGCGCGCGCGCCGACCCCCAGACCTCGTCTAATGTGGCCAAGCGCCCCGGCTGGATACCGGCCAACCAATCTCCGAAGCCAGCGTGCGCCTCAATCCTTCGGGTTAATTCACCCAGCGGCGCGAGCGATGTTTCCGTGGTTGTCACGTCGCTCATTCGTTCTGGCGGCGATTCTAGCCTGCCCCGGCACTGTTCCACCAGCCCGACTGCTAGCAAAAGCACGTGCACGCACCGTTTTCCTACCTTCGCTCGTCGGTCGTCAACAAAGTTGGCTGATGTGGGTCGCCCCCACCCGCCGATATCCACAACACCACCGGTTGCTATCACCCTCAATCACACGAAGTTCTGGCCCCCGTTTATCATCAACCGTTAAAACCATTCAT
>JAYGDO010000088.1:0-1683 GCA_046582885.1 Pirellulales bacterium
CGATAGTGCTGATTGACTACCTTGCGGGCCGTGTCCCGCCGCGACGCCATCACATCGCAGACCGCGAGAACCTTCGCATCCGCGAATTTGAGAAATCCCCTCAGATTCCATCCCAGGCCGTGGATGCCCGCGCCAATAAATCCCAACGTAATCTTGCCGCTGGGAGTTTCTTTGCCCAGGACGTGCGGCGGCACCGTTGCCGGCACAACGGCGGACACCGCGACCACTGGAATCGAAGCCTCGAGAAATCGTCGACGAGTTACCGCCGCCTCACGGATCGCTGACATGGAAACACCCCGGGATACGTCTTGTTGAACCCTAGAATTCTCCGAGAATCTTCCTCCAGGCAACCATCGAACTGTTTAGATTCGCCCGCTTGTCGCCCCGCACTCCGTAACATTGCAGTCCGACCGGCCCCCTAAAGCCAAGTTTTTTAAGGGCACGAAACAACCGCTCTTGCGGAAAGTTGCCTTGATCCAAAGGTTTGATCAAATCACCCCACCCCCGGCCGCCGAGATTGGCACCGCTTGTGCTGACGGCAAACAAACGGGAACCCGCTTTTTCAAGCACCTGCTCCAGATCCTCGGCCTTTTCGCCTTTAAGAAAGTGGCAGAGATTGAACATCACTCCCAGGTTCGGGTGGTCGACCCGGGCGATCAGGTCCATTGCCTGGGGCATCGTGGCAACTGCATTTCCGTGATGGGGATACAGGGCCACGCGAATTTTCATTTTGGCCGACATCTCGGCGGTCTGACGAACTGCTTCGACGGTCTTGGGCGTCATCTTCCTGACCGTCAACTCAATCATGGCGCCGCGATTTTTGAAAGGTTCTACCTTTTCAGCCGCAATCGGCACGTCGTCTACATTGAGGTAAATGCTGAGAACCTTCAGCCCGGCATTGTCGTAGGCGGCAATCCGTTCGGCGAGTTTGCTGCCGCCCGCCTTGACCTGGCTGATACCGTCGTAACCAAGTTGCTTAAGCGTCTTCGCCTCATTTTCAAGTGATCCAAAGCTCACGCCGTTTTGGAAAGCGTAAAACCTGGGTTTGAACGAATCGGATTTGGCATCCTGGGCCCGGGCGAGGCCGCCAGAACCGACCAGCAGCGCGGCCAGAAAAAAAGAAGCTTTGTACATCGTTCTTTCCTAAAGTCGATTCTTTGTTGCCGTCGAAGCGGGAAAAGCCGAGGTCACAATACGTTGTCGATACGATCTTGAAAGGCCAGCGCCGGGCAGCGGACCGCGAGGCAGCCCGCAGGCGAGATGAAACGCTGGCTGTCCCCGCGGACTGACCCTGCAAACCGACCCTGCAAACCGACGCCATCCTTCAACACGATTGATGAATTTCCCTACTGCTTCGTTGTGGTCTGCTTCATTGTGGTGTGCTTGATCATAAAATCAACCAGCGGCGCGGGATCTTTGAGAGAATGCGGATGGTGGCCGACATTTTTGTGTATCACCTTAAAGACACCGCCCATTTTCTGATATCGCTTTTCTGCGATTGCTGTATTCTCGGCGACGGGCACCACATTATCCCTGTCTCCGACGACATGAATGATCGGAATGCCGGCTTTGGCTAAAGGCTCCAGGTTGTCGATCGGGTTTCCTTGGTAGGCCTTTGACTCCTCTTTGCTTTTAAACCCATAGGCCTTGATGATGCCGGCGTTGTCGTGCCCCGGCCAACTC
>JAYGDO010000384.1:0-8150 GCA_046582885.1 Pirellulales bacterium
GCGGCCAGGAAACGGTCGTCAGCGGACAGAGCGGCGTGGGCAAATCATCGCTACTGAATGCCGTTGATCCGGAGTTGAATTTGCGCACTGCCGCAGTAAGCAAGGAAACGGAAAAAGGACGGCACACGACGACGACGGCCGCATTGCTGTCCCTGTCGTTCGGAGGGTACGTCGTTGACACTCCCGGAATCCGCCAGTTCCAATTGTGGGACGTGATTGCGGAAGAAGTCGCCGGACTGTTTCGGGACTTACGCCCGTATGTGAACCATTGCCGATTTCCGAATTGCACGCATACGCACGAAACCGAGTGCGCGGTTAAAGACGCTGTTGCTGACGGGCGGCTCGACTTGCGGCGCTACGACAGCTATTGCCACATGTTCGCCGGGGAAGCGGTGTGAACAACGACGGTCGGCGTCCAATGAAATTTTTACAGGCGTACGGCGATGGATAACTGTCACAAAAGTCCCGATCGTAACTGCTCTTACTGCCAAAGGCATGACCGACGCCAGCCGCGACGTTATATTGGAGGATAGCAGGAGCGAGGGCTCTGCCCCCCGCAACGGACTGCGAGCGTACCGTATTTTTGGGCCGTCGGAGCCAGCCTTGATGAAATTCCTGTCCGTCGGAGGAACTTCCCGAACGTGAAAGAAATGACCCGCATTGAGGGCGTTCGCAGCGAAGCGACGGTCCTGGTAAGTGTAATTCTGCCAGACCGCTCCGGTTACAAGAATCCGCTGGAGGAACTCGAAGGACTCGCTCAAACGGTCGGCGCACGCGTGGTGGGTCGCCTGACGCAACGGCGAGAAATGCCCGACAAGGCAACCTACGTAGGCAAGGGCAAGCTTGACGAACTTGGCCAGCTCGTCGTCGCCTCGGATGCCGACGTCGTCATCTTTGATAACGATCTGGCGCCCGGCCAGACCCGCAACCTGGAACAGGCTCTCGATGTTAAAGTACTCGATCGTACGGAGCTGATTCTCGACATTTTTGCCAACCGTGCGCAGACACACGAGGCACGGTTAGCCGTGGAACTCGCCCAGCTCGAATATTCGCTGCCGCGATTGAAACGGATGTGGACGCATTTGGAACGCATCGAAGGCGGCATCGGCATGCGCGGCCCCGGGGAAAAGCAGATCGAAGTCGACCGCCGGTTAGTCGAACGGCGAATCCGCGACCTGAAGCGCAACCTGGCTGCCATTCAGCAGCGAAAAGAACGCACGGTCGCCGCGAGGCGAGATTTCAAAACGGTCTCGCTGGTCGGTTATACAAATGCGGGAAAAAGTACCCTAATGAACGCGCTGACGGATGCGGAGGTGCTTGTACAGGATAAGTTGTTCGCAACCCTCGATACGCGGACACGACGTTGGCAATTACCGGGGTGGGGGCCCGTGTTGCTCAGCGATACCGTTGGCTTCATCCGTAGCCTGCCTCACACGCTGATTGCCAGTTTCAAGGCCACGCTTGAGGAATCGCGGCAAGCCAACTTGTTATTGCACGTCGCGGACGCCAGCAACGTCGAAGCCCTGGATCAAATCTCGTCCGTATATTCGGTATTGGAAGAAATTGGCATCGAAGAAAAGGACACGCTGCTGGTTCTTAACAAAATCGACCAGGTTGAGCATCGCGGTCGCGTGGATGGCATTATGACACGCTTCCCAAATGCCATTCCGATAAGCGCAAAGAGCCGCCAGGGGCTTTCGCAACTGGGCCACGCGGTCAGCGAAGCGCTTAGCCGGTTTTTTCTTGACGTGGACATCGAAACCAGCCCGGGCAATGGCCGACTGCTGGCGTACCTCGCGCGACACGGCGAAATTCTATCGCAGACATACCACGATAACGATGGTCGCGTCACCGTTCACTGCCGCATACCCAAAGCGTATCTTGAGAAAATCAACGAGAACGGTACGATTGTCAGGCCTCACGGCATCCATCAGAAAACGGAGTCAGAACCGTCGGACACGATTGTCGACGGAGCAGCTTAGCGGCGAGTTCTAATTGCCCGCAGCCCACCGTATAGAAAGGCAAGGCTCGGTTTGGCCAGAAGAGATTTAGCCGGTCGGCGTTTCGTCATCACAGGCGCTTCAGGCGGCATCGGCAAGGAAATCGCGATCCAACTCGCCCGGCACGCAGCACACTCGGTGCTGGTTGCTCGCCGTGAGGAGCGGTTGGCCGAATTGGCACGACAAATCGCCGACGATCCTGAAGCCGCCGGCAAAACTACCTTTGTCGTTGGCGACGTCACGAAAGAGTCCGTGCGGCGGGCGGCACTCGAACGCGGTCGGGATGAATTCGGTGGACTCGATGGCCTGATCAACAATGCCGCAGTCGGTGCGTTTGGCCTGTTCGCTGAAGGCCCCGCCGAGCGATTACGACAAATCATGGAGGTAAATTTTTTTGCCGCCGCCGAATTGACCCGCACGGCGGTGCCGATACTGCGGGAGGGCAGGCAGCCGATCATCGTGAACATCGGATCGATTCTCGGCCACCGCGGAATTCCCAGGATGAGCGAATACTGTGCGAGCAAATTCGCGATGCAGGGACTCAGTCAGTCACTGCGGATTGAATTGAGACAAGTTGGCATAGACCTGCTCATGATCAGCCCCGGAACGGTCGAAACAGAGTTTTACGACAATGTCATTGCGGGGCGCGACGGCGCTGGCTGGCAAAGGGGCTACTCCGTTAGCGGCGAGGATGTCGCCCGGGCAACGATCAAGGCAATGCGTCGGGGCAAGCGCGAGATATTTCCGAACTTTATCGGCCGCCTGCTCGTCTGGGCCAACAACAAAGCGCCGGCCGTAGTCGATCGTGTGTTGGCGCGATACGTATAGCCGGCCGTGACCGCAGGTCCTAACGGTAAACGTTGGTAAACGATTCCGTCCAGCCCACGACCGGAACATCGGGCGCGATGATAAAAATTTCCACCCGGCGGTTCTTTTGTCTATTTCCCGGTAGGCTGTTTTCCACAATCGGCAGATACTTTCTGTAACTTGCGATTACCAATCGCTGTTCGTCCACACCACGGACACGCAAGAAATCGCTGACGGCCAAGGCTCGCGCCGCACCCAAATGCCAGTTATTGGGAAAGTGATTGCTTGCCTCGTCACCTTTGATAATCTGATCATCCGTGTGGCCGACGATCATTAACCGCAAGTCGGCGGCTTCCGCTCCGCGCAGAATCGCCGCGAATTCGCCGAGCAACTCACGAGCCTGCGGCTGCAATTCCGCGTGCGCCGTATCAAACAACACGTCGCTATCCAGTTTGGCCACGCCGCTGGCCGGATCGTAGTAAAGACTTGAGAAACGGTCCGCGAGTCCGGCAAGCTGGTCGCTCACCACCGCCGCTACTCCAGATCCAAATCGCCGATAAAGCTGCGCCCGTTCGAATTGAAAGTTGGCCAAACGCCGCCGGTTCGTGCGGCCGTTTCGATCCAATGTTCCTAACTCCGACTCGGCCTGCAGCAATTGCTCCTCCAACTGGCGGCCATGGTCTTCCTCACGGACAAGCTGATCTTCCAGAGTCTGCGCCCGCTGGTTGAGCGTCTTGAAATGTGAACGGCAAGCGGCCATCCGCGCCGCGGGCACCATGCAGCCCGCAGCAGGCAGGCAGGCGGCAAACAGACAAACCTCGAAAACGCGAAGCGCACCTGACGATTGGCGAATCTGAAACACTCGTCGACTCCTTTCGACGTCGGTTCTCTCGTTATTTCATGAACGCATCGATAAAGGCGTCCATCATGCCGCTATTGACGGGATGTGCTCCGTCCCAACTCCAAATCTGACGCACCACGTCGTACATCATCATACCGGTGAAGCACAACAAAGCGATGCAGACAAATAAACTCAGCACGTTCCAAACCGAATACGGCGCCTCGGGCACGGCGGGCTGCATCATCATGGCTGCCGTTTGCTGTCCGCCGACCGGCACGGGCCCCGCTCCGAGGCCCGGAACCATTCCTGGGCCGCCGATCATGGTATCGGACTCGTTGACGTCTTCTTCCAGCATCGCAACGCCCTGGTCGCCGCCATCACCAAGTAACGTCGCCGCCGATTGATCAAAGCCGCCCGATTCGTCCAGCGCGATGACCTGCGAACCGCTTTCCGATTCCTCGCCGCCCGCGTCGTCCAATGGCGTCAGCAAAAAATCGTCGTCCGACTTTAGCTGCGTTGCAGCGGATGGGTCGGCCACATCGTCGCCCAGCGTGATCATGTCGTCTTCGCCCAACACCAGCGATTCGTCGCCGATGGCCGAACCGCCAAGTTCGAGAGGCTCCTCCAACGAAAGCCCGCTGTCGGCCGGATCGGTCAGTGAAATGCCGCTGTCGCTGGCGCCGATTGAAACCTCACTACCAGTGCCGCCCAGCACCAAATCTTCATCCTCGTCGCCGCCGAGATCGATGGCCGAGTCCCCAATGTTCGATCCGGTATCGAGCGTCATATCGTCCGCGTCGCCAAGCGACACGTCGCTGCCGCCGGCATCATCCAAATCGAGTTCCAGCGGGTCGGCGTCGTCAAGCTGCAGTCCGAGACCGGAACCGCGTTTGTTGTCGCCGCCTTTCTCCATTGAGCCGCCGGCCCCATCGACACCGCTTCCCGAGTCAGCCAGTTGAATATCGCTGTCGGGCGCCGCATCGTCTCCAATGATCGTGCTACTGCCAATGACGTCCGATCCACCCAGTTCGCGCTCGCTAAGCAAGACCGAATCGCTAACCGCGGGCCCACCTTCATCGTCCAGGTCCAGCGACAGGTCTTGATCCGCGCCTCGGCCACCTTTTAGTTCGGCCGCCAGCTTTTTGATCTCGTCTTCCTTAAATTTCCAGGTAGCGCCATCGCGAAATCCACGAATTTCGTTGCGCTCACGGATTTCATTCAGGCGATCGGCGCTGATGCCTAGTTGTTCGGCGGCTTCTTCAAGTTGGATGAATTTTGTTGCCATGACGGGTTCCGGATTCTGAAATTGGTCTATTGGCCCAGCCACACTACGGCAAACTATTCGTTGCTGAACTCTAATTTTGTTGCAGCAAAGTTCGAATTTCCTGCGGTAGCGGGGTCGAACCGTTGAATTGGGTCATTCGCAGATCCCACTGGATATTCCGCACACTCCGAAGCGAAAGCTCGCCGCTGGTTGGGTCGACGTGATACACAGCGATAACTCGCTGCGCCGGATCGACGACGGTCAACTGCTGATATCCGTTCGGCAACTGGGCCGATAACGCAATCAATCCGCCATCGTCGGTCTGACGTAAACCATGTTGAGCAAACACTTTTTCAGGAGCGGAAAAGCTCCAGCAAGCCACCATTAAGAGACCTGCAACGGCAAGAACACCAACCAACGCTCGACTCATCAGAACCTCCTTGTTCGGACACGACCTCTGATTGGGTCTCTAGAACCATTCTAAATGCCCACGATTAGAGTTCAAGATTTTTTGTTTGAACCCAATCAGATAAGTCATTAGGGCCAACTGGTACCAGCGGTACAAACTGTAGACGACGACCATCGATGAAAAGAATGGTCGGGCGAGTGTATCGGGCGTAAAACGAGGCGACAAGGGCAAGTAATGGCAAATTCCGTGCGAATTTAGAGGTAATTAACAGGACCAAATTTGACGATTGGCAGGATTTGACGAGCGACCCCACCACACTACCCCCCCCCAATAGGGTATATTGGAGGCTCTGGGGAAAAGCGGGGGGTTATCCAATTATGTTAACAGCCTTAGCAGTGCAATTTGGGGGTACCGGCCAATGTGCCGCCCACGGCGATCCGGCATGATTAACAAGTTGCACCGGTAGCAAATCAAATGGGGCGTCATCGAAGATATCGGGCCTAGAGGTTTTTGGTTTCGTACGTGCAGCCGATTGCCGGCAACCTCGCCAAACCATCTGGAAAATGGCTTTAGCTCTCGTACCGAATACCGGCGATATTATCTTCCCAAAGGCTGCTGTGACAACAAGTTTTCCAGGCCTCGCGATGGGGAAACTCAAGACAGGAGGGCTAGAGACCCGGCGGTGCTCTCTGGGCCAAAATCTTGACGATTCAGCTGAGGTGCGGGATAATACGCTGGGCGTATGCGGCAGGGGCACTGCGCGACAGGCTCGTCATGCGAATGTCGCGATTCATCCGGAACCGAGGAGTTGATCTATGTCCAGGCGCAAGCCTTTTTGCGGTTTCACGCTCGTGGAATTGTTGATCGTGATGACCATCATCGCGATCCTGGTTTCCCTGCTGCTCCCGATCGTGCAATCCGTTCGCGAAGATGCACGCAGGGCTCAGTGCCAAAGTAACCTGAGCCAGATCTTCGACGCTTACACCGCCCAAGAGACCACCCACGACCGCTCCGAGCTCCGACCGGAGTCGTTGAAGGCGAGCCTAAACCTCGCGCTGCAGGGCAAAGCGGACGAAGTGTGGCGGTGCCCGAGCGGAAATCCTCAAACCACGACGCTCGGCGTGAACGAGCGACTGCCCTGGCTGACGGCCAAAGACAAAAAGCGGATTATGATGCTCGACTACAATGATGCGGACGGGGTTGCCAATGTCGCCGGGCATCCATTGCCACCCGACGAGCATGAAAATGGCACCTGGAAAAACATTACGGCCAGGCATGCTAGCCTAGTCAACGTCCTCTATAACGACGGGCACGTCGAGGTGATCGAACCATTTAGGATCGATCCAGAAACATGCGTGAACCAGATGAAATATTGGATTCCGAAACAGGAACAGTTGCGGTATGGAGTGAACCGGTCCAACTGCAATTACGGCCCCCGCGCCAACTAGGGACTCCTGAGATTCAGAGTGATTTGGTACTCGTCGCCAACCTTCTCCCAATGCGACGCCTTCCACCGGTTTGGCGTTTCAAACCACGGCAGTTGTGTGGTCAGCGGGCCGTACTCCGCACCGACTCGAACCCGCCCGGGCCGGATATAGTATTGCACCCCGTTGATTTCGACCAAGTGGGTGGCGTCTGTCCAGTTGTTGATAAACACCGTGCCTTGTTTTTTAACACGGCCCGAAACTTCGACCAAGCCTTTTCGGCTCCGTTTCATTTGATCGAGTTGTTCGGCAATGTCGTCCAGCTTGCTTAGGTGTTGTTCAATGCCGGCTAGCGCGCGTTCAACTTTCGCCGCGCGAGTTTCTAGGGTTAGCATGTCTTTCGACGCATCCTCCGAGCCCTTTTCGTCAGCAGAGGCTTGACTTCCGGCCGGCTTTTCGCCACCGCCACTCGCTGCGTCCTCGGTCGCGACTGACGGCTGATTCGTCTCTACCTGCCGGTCCGCTTCACGGTTCTCGCCCCCGCGCAGTTCTGTGATTTGCCCGCGGATAAATTCCAACGACGTAGCAAGCTTGGCTTCGATCGCTCCAAGTCGATCTTCCGATTTGGAAATTCGCGACTCCAAATCCGCCGCAATCTTTTCGCCGCTGCCATCCTCCGCGGAACAAATCCCCGCAGTAACGACGGCAACAAAATAAATCGCGATCGCGAACATGAATAGCCTGGCCATGCTGCAACTCCAGATAATTGATTTCGGGTGGTAGACCGTCATCATTATATCTTGTTGCAGAGGTCGTATTCAACCAGCCGATCGTCATCGTGGCTCACGTATTTTGTGCATCGAACTGCCAGCCCCATGGCGTTTTGATACTCAATGCCAACAAGAGCAGCTTGGCGGATGGTTGACGTCAGTCGGTTGTGCTCGCTACTTTTAGTGCTGGTCAAAGGCCGCACATTTCACATGTCTAAATTGTTTCGGTTGCAGGTTGCCATGATGAACCGCATCGTCATATTCGCAGTTTGCGTATTCTTCCTCGTCCCACCGGTCATACAGGCCAATGACGAAGCGGAGTCCAGCAATCTGCTTGATTGGTCTTCATTACCTGATTTTCCTGCGGACCGGGGCGTGGCCGGACCATTCGTCGGCGTACACAACGACGCGCTGATCGTTGCCGGCGGGGCGAATTTTCCGGACGGTGTACCGTGGGGCAAAACCAAATCGTCGCTGAAACATTATTATGCGGACGCCTTTGTTCTGACATGCCCGACCGAATTTGACTTAGAAAAAGCGACTTGGCATTCGGCAAAGACCAAATTGTCGGAAGTCGTTGGCTATGGCGCAAGCATTTCACACCCCGACGGCGTCATCTGCATCGGCGGTGAGTG
>JAYGDO010000398.1:0-22504 GCA_046582885.1 Pirellulales bacterium
ACAAACCAGCGAGGTGGCTGCGGCTGATGCAGCCGGCGGGCTGCCGCTGCTGGCAGTCACCATCTCGTGGATCACCAATTGATCCAAGAAAACGAGCAGGCCCGGTCTTCGTAAGAAGGCCGGGCCTTGTTTTTGGGTCACGGTCGAGGCCCGGTTAGTCGAGGCTAGGTTAACCTCGCAATAACCTACTCATGCCGCAGCGCTTCGATGGGATCCATCGCTGCCGCACGGATGGCGGGGTAGAGGCCGAAGACGATGCCAACGGCCACCGAGATGCCGAAGGCCAACGGAATGGACCAGCCAACAACGGTTGGCGAAACGGTGCGGATGGTCTCTGGTAAGGCGGCCATTGTATCGGGAAGCAACTCCTCCAACACGGCCCGCAGTCGTTCGACGGTTGGGCGGCAAAGCAAGCCGCCGAGGATTCCCGTCGCTCCGCCCACGACGGTCAGCACGACGGTCTCGGCCAGGAACTGACGTGTGATATCCGATCGCTTGGCACCCAATGCGCGGCGCACGCCGATTTCGCGAGTCCGTTCGGTGACGGTGGCCAGCATGATGTTCATGATGCCGATTCCGCCGACGATCAGCGATATCGCTGCGATGGCGCCCATAAATACCATGAACATGATTCGTGTCGTCCGCGCTTGTTCCAATAACTCCAACGGCACGACTACCTTGACGTCGTCGAGTTGGTGACGTTGTGAAATCAGGTCAGACGCCAGTTCGGCGGTCTCTCGGACTTTCTCGAGGCTATCAATGCGTAGCGTGACTTGGCTCAGTTCAACAATCTCCCCTCCCACCGAACCCGTTCCGGTGCGCATGACGCGATCGCCAAGCCGTTCCCATAGTGTCGCAATCGGCACGTAGACGTCGGACGAGAAATCCTGCGCTTCCAGCGAGCCGCCGATGGCCGCGGTCGGATTCTTGATTTCTAGAACGCCGACGACGACGTAAAAATCGTTCTCGATTTGCACTACTTTTCCCAGCGGGTTCTCCAGCGGAAATAGTTTCGCGGCGACTTGTGCCGACAGCACGCAGTGATTCTGCCTTGCTTGATTCTCGGTGTTCGTGATGAAATGGCCGCGGGCTGTGCGAAATCGCATCACCTCGGCATATTCAGGAGAACAGCCCACCAGGCGACCGTCCAAGTCGCGACCATCATAATGAATGCGCTGCCGCACTTCGCGAATGGGCAATACGGCTCGGATGTGTGGAAACACCGTCTGTTGCTGAAGCAATCGAAGGTCGTCGCGCGTCAGGCCGTACGGAGTCAGCGTGGGGCGATTTTCGCTCGGCGCGTCCTGAACGGGCTTGATCGAGCGGATCATGATGTTGTCCGCGCCGAGATCCTCGATCTGCTCCTGCGCTTTGATGCTGATGCCTTCACCAATGGCCAGCAGCCAGATAACACTGGCCGTACCGATGAAAATACCCAACACCGTCAGCAGCGACCGCATCGGGTGCAGGAGCAAACTTTTGATGCCCAGTTGCCAGTATTTAAATGCCCAAGTACCCAATGTCTAAATGTCCGCCGGTGAATTGGATGAACAGCTTGCTTTTCCGGGCCTGTTTCTTGTGAATTCCGTTCCTGCAACAAAACGTTTTTTCAAAACAGCCCCGTCCGCCCCGTAGTAGTTCCTACCGTACAAATTGCGGCACCATCCGTGTTTGGGAATTTCATCAAGGGGCACCACTCAAGGTGTCCACTTCAATTTCCCCGTCGCGGAGGCGAATCACACGCTGTGCCCTCGCGGCGACTTCGTTTTCGTGGGTGACGATGATGATCGTCTTGCCGTCGCGATTGAGGTGCTGGAGCAGTTCGAGGATGTCGTCTGTCGTTTTTGAATCGAGATTTCCGGTCGGTTCGTCCGCCAAGATGAACTGCGGATTGTTGGCGAGACTTCTCGCGACGGCGAGCCGTTGTTGCTGGCCGCCGGAAAGCTGCGTTGGCCGGTGTTTGAGTCGATTGCCAAGTCCAACTTGATGCGCCAATTCTCGGCAGTGTTCCGAAGCATTGCTGTCGAGACGACCTTGGTAGTACAGCGGTACTTCGATGTTTTCTAGCGCCGTCAATTGCGGAATCAGGTTGAACGACTGGAAGATGAATCCGATCCGTGAAGCGCGGATATGAGAAAGTTGGTCGTCGCTCAACTGAGAAACATCGTCGTCGCCCAGTAGCAGACGACCGGAAGTCGGTCGGTCCAAACAACCAAGCAGGTTCAGCAATGTGCTTTTACCCGATCCGGAAGCGCCCATGATCGCGACCATTTGACCGGTTGGAACGGAAAACGAGACGCCGCGCAGAGCGCTGACGGTTTCTCCGCCCAGGTGGTAATCTTTGCAGAGGTCTTCGGTGGCGGCGGCGCGGTTCATGGCCGGCCTCCAGGCCGCTCGCTGAAGGCTTTGACTAGCTCGGCCTGATCTACGCTGCCGTCACCATCGGAGTCCGCAGCCGCTATCCGCTCCCGCTGCCTGTCCGGCACGGCGCTTAGTTCCTCGGCCGATATTTTCCCATCGCGATTCTGATCCAGTCGAGCAAAAATCTCTGTGGGGGATGCCCGCCTTGGTGACGATTTTGGCTGCCCGTCGCGGCGGCCGCCTTCCCCACGTTTAATATCACGAGCGGGTTCATTCGTTGCCGATTGAGGTGTTTGATCGGCGGCTTCTTTCTCCGTAGCCGCTTGACGTAAATCGGGCCACTGCACCAGTTGACGGTGGGCCCGGGGGTTTGAAACAACTCGATCATCTTCCTGCAATCCATGGTCGATCACGACCGTGTTGTCGTTGTTTAAACCGACTTTTACCTCTCGCGTTGCCCAGCCGTCCTCGGTTTGCACAATGCAATAGAACCGATCGCCATGTTCCACGACCGATGGCAGGGGAACTTGCAGCGCTTCGGGCAGTCTGGCAACCTTGATCGTCACGGTCGCAGTCAAGCCGGGCCTGATGTTGCCGGGAGGATCAATGATGTCGATCGTCGTTTCGTATTTCTTGACGTTGCTGCCAAAAAAATGTGTTGGTTCGGGATAGTCGTTGACTTTGACAACGCGACCGGGCAGTTGGTCTGGCGACACCGAACCGATGACAATGGCGGCCTCCATCCCCGGCTTCACGTGCTTGGTCCGGTCCTCGCCAATTTCGGTTTGGACCTCCATCTTGCTCGGATCCGGGATTCTGATGATGGCCTGCCCCTGCTTTACCTGTACGCCAGGCTCGATGACGATATCGGAGCTGCGATGGCTTCTCTTGTTGGCGTATTTGACCTGACCATCGGCTGGAGAAGTGATTGTGCAGGCCGCGATCTGTTCTTCGAGGTCGTGTTGTTTGGCCAAATCCAATTCGTGGCTGCTTTTGGCCGCCTGCCACGTGGCGTGGGCGCTCTGGATGTCGGCGTCCAATTGAGTCAACATCTTCGCTTTCGTGAATTCGCGGAGGACTTGTAGGTTGGTGTTGGCGACGGCCAATTCGTTTTTCGATTTCTCGACGGAAAAACGATCGGCGTCCACCTGCAACTCGGTCGCATAACCTCGCGAGAATAACCGTTCGGTGTACTTCAGATATTCCTTTGCGCGGTTCAGATTTTCTTGCGAGACGAATAGCTCGCCCTGAATGGACTGCTCTTCTTGTTTGAATGCGCCTTGCGAATACTCGATCTTGGAGATCTCGGCGGTCTTATAAACATTTCCTGCTTGAATCATTGCCGCGTTGGTGCTGTGGACCAGAATTTTTTGCCCGTTGAGGTCCAATTCCAGCGCCGATGAATCGAGTTTGACCAGAAAATCGTCCTTTTTGACAAAAGTACCTTCGGGAACGATATCGAGGATGGTTGTCCCGGCGGAATTACGTGATTTGACTTCACAGCGGACTTCGACGCTGTTGGAACTTTCAACTTCACCTTTTTCGGTGACCGTGTACTGAAACGGCGCAAGGCGAACCGGGACGGTCTCGATAGCGTCGGCGTCTCCATTCACGCCGCCCGCTCGGAACAGATATAGGCACGCGGCCACCGCCGTAGCGACAAACGCCATGGCAATCATTATGCCGCTCAACGACATGCCATGTCGGGGCTGACGGACGGCGAATTGAGTTTGCAGACGTGACATGCAATTGTGATTAAGGGTTCGGAAAAATGGACCGCGGGAGGGCCATGACGGGAGCGAGATTTTTTACCCCCTCCTATTATAAACCTCAAAATGGCCCAACAGTACCGGTTTATAATGCGGCAGCGTTCTGCCGCTCGCCGGCAGAGGTAGATTTCCCCAAATGCATAGCCAATGTGCGTCAACGGCCGGTCTGCGAATCGCTATAAATCTTGCCGTCCAATCCAATCAATGATTAAATGGGGAAAAAGGTAAACGTCCTTGCTGTCCCGGCGAGCCGGTCGATCCCGCGGAAAAAAACAGGATTCAATAAGTGAACATCGCGAAAGCCACTACCAGACCGGCCGCCACAAGTACCTTGTTCGCGTGGTTGCCGCCCGTTTTTCTTTGTGCGGTGACGCTGGTCGGTTGCGAAGTGATTGAAGAACTGGGCAGGGACGTTCCGGATGACAAAAAATCAAACAGCGATACCGCTCCGACCGTCATTAACAAAAACAGCCAAGACGTCGACACGGCGGTTCCAGAACCGAACATCGAAATTACGTTGGGAGATATCCCGATCGCTGCCGAAGAATGTCATGTGACCGTGCTCTCGGCTGCTGGAGGGTATTCGGCGACATTGAGAGTTACCAGCTACCCCAGTCCGGACACGGAATCGTTCCCTTCGATTTTCATCCAAGCCGACATATCCAGCGACAAGATTACAGAAGTCTTGAATCAGAAGTTTCCGGCCAAGATATACATTCAGACCAGTCAGAAGGCGGTAATCTGGGAAACTCCCGACGGCCAGCCAGGCGAGATCACGATTAAAAATGCCGACGATCTGGGCCGCGTCATCGGTGTTGTCACCGCCGGCGCGATGATGCAATTGGGATCGGCGGACTCAATGACGTTGTCCGGCAGTTTTGATGGCCGTAGGGTTGCCGACTGATCGCGATGTGTGTCAGGGCAAGCGAATTACGGATCGCTCCGCGATTCAAACGTGCCGCCGCCGAACCGGATGCCTTCGGCTTTGACGTGCCCCGTCGTCCTCCAATAGGAAATCCGTTGGGCCACTGTCTTAGTCACTCGGCCGCCAACCTGTTTCTGGTGCGTCAGCCTCGCGTCGCTTTGTCCCGCTCCTTGCAGAATGAGTAGTTCCTTGCCCGTCGAATAGCTAAGCTTTTCACCCTCAGCCGTAAACAGTTCGCCTTCAACGATTGCTTTGCCGACGGCTTCAAGTTCGATATTGCGGCGACCGCGGATTTCGCCCATCTGCCGTAAGCTGAGACGGCGGCAGGTGAGCAGGATCTCCCGGCCCTGCGGGCCTTCGGGTCTGTTGGGATTCAGTTCGTCAGTCCATTGATCTACCGGACCGTAGATGCACCGCACCTGCTCATTGAAGACAACTTCCCGTTCATGGAGGTTTCCGGAAATTCCGTGCTGGAATTCCGTTCGCATATAAATCAATTGCTGATTCCGATCCACAGGCTGTAGATTGGCACTAATCTCATTGGTCGTGCTCTCGCGGATCGACGACAACCAGCCCGCGCCGTCGGCCTGTATGCGGCCGGTCGTTTGATCGACGGACAAATTGTCGATCTGCAGTCGATCAACCGCTGTCTGTCGTTCGCCCTCGATCGTTGTCGAATCGATCGTGACACCGCCCGTACAGTCCATCCCCGCGACCGCGATGTCCCGGCGATCGACACGTTGGAGGAAACTAATTTTTTGATTGAGCCGCACGGCTAAGCGACTCGTCCGTAATTGCTGATGCCGGGTCTTTGCGATCACATCGCGGTCGAAATGGACGGTTAGCCCGTCAAAACTCATGCTTCCCTGCCATGAAATATCTACCGGCTGAGTCGCAGATAGCTTGTTACCATTCAAATCCCGGTCAACCGGCAGGCTCATCGTTCCCGCACCGTCGATCAGCAGTTCATTCGTGCGCTTGTCTAGCTGGATTGCCGCAGCGGTGATCGAAAAGTCGGTGGCCGCCACTTGGGCGGGTGCTCCGGTAATTGAAACGACCGAATTGTCTGCGTTTGCCCGTTGCAATAAAACCTGTTGCCCGGTGAGTACCAGCGGAGCTCGGGCGGCTGTGGTGGCTTCGGCGAGCCGCACCGTTCCGGAAATATTCGCGTCTTTCAAGTGCGGCGGGCCGCTTGGCGGCATGCCGAACAGCAGCTGAACCTGATCGCCTTGGAATTGGTATTGCTTCGATGCACTAGAACCGCTGCCGCCGTTCGTTAAATTTGAACCCAGCCCGCCGCTCGAACGGTTGGTAGCAGCGGTTACGGCCGTTTCGAACCACGCTTCAAGTTTTTTAGTCTTGCCCGAAAGCTGGGGGCTGTGCACGTCGACGTTGCCTTGAGCCAACAGGTACAGCGGAGAGTAGTCGGCATCCTGTGGAGAATCCGGCCGTGAATCCACGTCGCGCTGGTGCTCGAGCAGCCACAAGCGGATTTCTTCGCCGTGAAGCGAGCCCGAGTTCCCGTACTGCACGCGGGTCTTCCCGGTCAAAGACATCACTTGCTTGTCGCCATGCGGTTCGACGGTCAGATTCCCCTGCCACGTGGAAATTAGTTTTTGCGGTAGCTTGCCCGGTACGGTTGTTTGAAACTGTCCCGGGCCTGTGGCCCAGACCTGGCCCAAACGATGACCATCAACTTCTTTGTAACGGATCCTGGCCGCTTCTATTTGACTGTCTTGATACGTGAGAGTGACGCTGTTCTGCGCAGACAGTTCGAGAACGCGATTTGTTACGTCGTATTTGAAGAATTCTCCGCGCGCAAAGCCGGATACACTCGGCGAGGCGGCAACCACCGGACTGCCGCTTGCCACAATTGCGGCCACGCGCAGCGACCGCGGTGGGGCTTGGCTTCCTTCTGCGCCGGCCGGTTGGTTTTTGTCATCGCGGCCTCGTGCAAATTGAATCGTCAATACTTCGCAGTTGAGCTGGTCGCTGGGACCTTGATGATTTAGGCGTACAACATCGACCTCATTTTCGAACGTGGCGGTTAGCTTGCTTACGTCGAATCGAAATGCGCCTTTGCAGCGAATCTCCATGGGCGGTTGCGGATCGCGCTCGGCCGCATTTTGTCCACCAGCCGTCACATTGCGGCTGTGTTTGCCGGGCAACAAGCCTTTAGTGTTGGCGTCCACGTACAACTGGACATCTTTGAGTATTTCAATTGACCGGACATCTCCGAGTGGCGAACTGCCGTTTCCGGCCCGCGGATTTAGACCCTGCGGCATTTCGATATGCAGCTCGCGGCCACTTCCGTGGCTTTTCCCGATTTGAAATTGCACCGCATGTTGCGTCCAAATCCTTTTGGGTTGCAATTCGATATCTCGGGTAGCGATCAGCAGTTCTTGACCGTCCGCTGAACTCGCACTGGAATCGTCGTTCAAATTACCGCGAATGGTGACTTCGCCAACGAGCCGTCCAGCTTGAAGCCTTCCCATTTTTGCCCGACTGATGTCCGCGTTGTCGTCGAACTGCAACAGTGCGCCCTTGGGTGCTTGCATGATCAAAACGCGATCGGCCGGCGACAGAATTTGATTGTTGCCATCGGGACAGAAAATCAACGTACATGGTTGTATTTTGACAATGCCGCCGGGCAGGCTTTCATAATCCTGCAGCAGCAACTTGAATTGTGAGTTCTCGATGATCGTCGGATTCCGCAATTCCCAGGCGTCCTCCGGGAAAAAATTACGCAGCTGTTCTCGGGGGGAATACTCCGCATGACCACCGTCATGATTGCTCGTCACATCCATCGCCGGTTCGATCGCCGGAGCGACCGTCAACGAATAGACCAAGTAGGCGGCAATTACCACGAATAGCGTCGAGAGGGCTCGGTAAATGCGGCTGAACATGTCGGTTTAGGGACCGGAGGGTACGACGGAGTGAATGAGCGGGTGCATGGCTGAGAGGTTGAACGGTAACTGCTTTATCCGACCGTGGACGATTGGAAACGACATACGGATTACGGGCCCCCATATCGCAGAAGCAACTCCGGCCACTTTCCCTGTGCGCGAAGTAGTTGCTCCAGGAGTTCGCGGACCGCACCGCGACCGCCGGAATTCGCGGTCACCACGTGCGCCGCGTCTTTGATGTCTTGAGAAGCATCCGCCACGGTGACCGCCAATCCGACGCGGCGGAGCACCGGTAAGTCCGGCAGATCGTCGCCAATGTAGCACGTTTGCTCCGCTGAAATTCCCAACTCTTCGAGCAACGGTTGCACGACGGTGAGTTTGTCTTCAAACCCCTGGCGGACGATATCAATGCCCAATTCGCCGGCGCGGATTTGCACCACGTGCGATGTTCTCGCCGTAATCAATCCGAAACGGTGCCCTGCTTGCTGCCACAGCTTGATGCCCATTCCATCCCGGATGTGAAATTGTTTTGACTCGATTCCTTGGTTGTCGAAAGTGATTCCGCCATCGGTCAAAACGCCGTCAACGTCACTCAGCACCAGCGTTATTTTTTTTTGCCGCTCGTTCAGGTTCATATCTTGGCGATTGTTCTAGGCGGTGCGGTCGCGCTGTGCAAATTTGTGAACTTCAGCGCCGTCCATCTTGATGAAATTGCGGTTGACTAGGTCTGTAATATCTAAAAGACCGACTGGTCGCCGGTCGTCATCGACAACCGGGAGCTCACTGATCTTTCGCGCGGCGAATACGGCAAGCGCGTCTTGAACCAACGTGCCGGTGGCAACAGAAATTGGGTTCGGCGTCATCACCGCTGCGATATTTTGATCCAGCGCGATCTCACGTCGCGCTTCGAAAAGCCGCGCCAGGTCGCTGTCGGTGAAGATTCCGGCGAGCTTTTGCTGATCATCTACCAGCATGATCGCGCCGGTGCGGCGGCCGGGCCGGCGGCCGTCGACGAGTACCGATCGAGCCAGGTCATTTTGATTTGCGACACGACACTCGTCCAGCCCGCGCATATGCTCTTCCACTTTGCTGAGCCGCCGCCCGAGGCTGCCGCCTGGATGAAACCGCGCAAAGTCCTCCGGGCCAAACGAACGCATCTGGGCGGTAACCAGCGATAGCGCGTCGCCGTAGGCTAACATGACGGTTGTGCTGGTGCTCGGCGCCAGACCCAACGAACACGCCTCTTTGAGCGGTCCCAGTTCCAACGTTACGCTTGCCGCGCGGCCGAGTGTGCTGTTGCGGCTGGCCGTCATGGCGATGATCGATAAGTTCAATTCAACTAGTGAGGGCAGCAGCCTGGTGACCTCTTCCGTCTCCCCGCTTTGCGACAGAATCAGTACCAAGTCATCACGATGGACACGGCCGAGGTCACCGTGAAACGCTTCGGCGGGATGTAAAAAGTGACTTCGCGTCCCGGTAGAAGCCATCGTTGCGGCAATCTTCTGTCCGATCAGGCCGGCCTTGCCCATACCCGCAACAATAACACTGCCGCGGCAACCGAGAATGAGACGGGCCCCGTCATAAAATGAGGTGCTCAGTCTCCCGGCCAGGTTCACCAGCGCTTCGGCCTCGGCCGAGATGATCTCCCGCGCGTGCCGGATTACTTCAAATTGGCTTAACTGGTCGCCCGCCACTGGCGGACCTTCTGAAAATGCAGCATCCATGCCTGCTCGCCTTGGTCGTCCATGACATGCGGCACACCGGGCCGCAAATGCGCACTCCCGCGCGGGGGAGGATTCTAGTCCTCTTGGCCGATATGGGCAATGTAAACATTCGAATCGTTCCGCATCGCCGAAAACGCCGAACGACGATGCTAGCAGCATTGTGAATGCGGGGAGAACTTGCCGATTCTGTGTAACTAGCACATGATGGAGGGATGGCGACGGTGGCAAATGAGCTCCTAGATTTGTTGGAAAAGCGGGCCATTATGGCTCCACATGATGTGGAATCGCTGCGCGAGCAGGTAAACGATCCGCAAAAGCCGCCTCATGCGAGTTTCGTCGCGCGCCGCCTCGTGCAACTCGGATACCTGAATCCATATTTTGCCAAGACACTGCTGTCGGAAGCCGCCCAACGCAATCGATCGTCCGCGGGGTCGAATCCGGCAGGCGAAAGCCATGAGCCACGACATTCGGCAGATTACAACAGTTCAATTAGTGATGAAGATTTAATCAAGATCGATGCTGTTCTCCTGCCTGGGTTGGAAGAATTCGACTTGTTGTCCGATGACAGCGCCAAACACGCGAGTTTGATCCCGGTGTTGAAGCCCAGGCAGGGCCTCTCGGCGATCTTTCATCGCTCGTCCCAACTGCATCTCGAACAGTCCGTTCTGTGGTGGCGCGTCGTAATAGCTTTGGGAATCGTTGCTGCAGTGATACTGCTCGTGTTGGCCATCTACTTCGTTGCACGTTCGGTTTAGTGGGCATTTGCCTTGTCGCCCTCTTTCGATTTGCGGACCAAGTGGTGTATTCTTGAAGCGGAAGGCGAGTCCGGGCGCGGCGGTTTTTTGTATCACTGAAAGCGATGGGACAGCGTACTCGATTGAAGCTCATGCTGCGTCAACTGGTTTTATTATCTGCGTGGTTAATTGCTCAGGTAGCATGCGGTCAGCAGCCGGATCCCAAGCGGCCTTCGGGCGACGCGGTAATTCGCGGCAAAGTCGGCGATTCTGAAATCGTGATTAAGACAACCGATCGACTTGCCGGTGCGATTCACTCGCTAACTTGGCGGGGCATGGAATTTATCGACAGCCAAGATCACGGCCGACAGCTTCAGTCCGCCTGTAGTTTCGGCGGCGACGGACCCTTTTACGCTGAGGCCTTCAATCCGACCGAAGCCGGATCGCGTCACGACGGCGCGGGCGCAGCCAGCAGCAGCCGATTGTTTCTACTGCGGGCCCGCGGCAACTGCTTGGAGACCACCACGCAAATGGCGTTCTGGCTCCGACCAGGCGAAAAATCCAACGAGCATCCGGCGAAAAATAAGACGGTGCTGTCGAATTATTTCCTCCGCAAACGCGTGACAATCGGCAGCAGATCGATGCCGAATGTCGTCGAATACATCGCGTCATTTACCGTTCCGGAAGGCGAAACGCATACTTACGCACAATTCGAAGCAGTGACGGGCTACATGCCGAAGAAGTTCTCTCGATTTGAAACCTACCGTTTCCAGACGGATCAACTCAAACCGCTATCAGTGGAACCGGGAGAACAGCCGCTGCCGATCGTTTTTTCCACACCGGACGGTCGCCTCGCGATGGGTATATTCTCGCCGGACCAGCCATCAAAAAAGTACGAAGCCGCCGGTTACGGGCGTTTTGCCTTTTGGAAGCAGGACGTGGTCAAATGGAACTGCGTTTTTCGAGTCCGCGACCCCCGGGGCATCAAGGCGGGCGACTACACCTACCGCAACTACGTCGCCGTTGGCACGCGGGATGACGTCAAAGTCGCGCTGAAGCGGCTTCACGAGACGAAGTAGAGGCCGTCCTGTCGTGACGGCCTGCCTACCCGCCCGACGCGGCGGCCTTGTCAGCCACCGTCGGCCTACGCAGGAACACCCACACAAATCCTTGTGTTTTGCCGCGCGAGATCGGCCGTTTTAAGGATATCTTCCTCATTTCCTCAATGTAGGGCTGCAGTTCTTTTTGAATCTCCTGAATTTGTGCCATAAGTTCCTTTTGCTTTTTCTCCCGCTCGGCGTTGCCTTCGGCCGTAGCCGAGCGCGAGGAAAATAGCTGACGGTATTCGCGGGTTAGCTGTGGCAGATCGCTCTTTTGCACAGCCTCGGTGTACCGTTTGGCGACCTTTTGATATTCCACTTGTGCGGCCGCGGCTGCGGCCTGTTGCTGGGGCGTCAGTACGGGTGTTTGCTGCGCGTAAGTGAAGTCGCCAACCAGCAAATCGAGTTGACCGTCGCCGTTGAAGTCGGTCACGCAAACTTTGGTTCTCGAGCCGCAGCACGAGCCGTCTTTTTTGTTGCTGCCGACAATCAGTTCGCGGCCGTCGGCGAGTTTCGGCTGACTTTTGTCGCCAACGTTGCGGAACAAGACAACGCTGCCGTCCCCGCCTCCCACAATCAGATCCAAGAGATCATCGCCATCCCAGTCGGCCAACACGGGTCCGGAATCGCCACCCGCAATTCTGATTTGCTCCCCGCCCGCGGAAAGCTGTTCCGGTGCGGCGAAGGCGTTTTTGCCCGCTTTGCCTTCGTTGCGGACGAAATAGAGTTCGCCCCGTATGTTACCTACGACCAAATCTAAATCGCGATCGTTGTCCCAGTCGGTGGCGAAAACGTGCGACGCTGAACCGACCTCGATCGGCTGGTCGTCCTTATCTTTGATCGTTTGACCAGAGGCGTACGTTCCGTCACCTTGCTGCTCGAACAAGTACAAGTGCCCCGGTCTGTACGAACCTGAAATCACATCATTGCGGCCGTCACCATTGAAGTCCACAACCTGTGGACCAAACCCGATGCATCAGCCATACGGAACGCCGGCATCCTCGCCGCCGGCTTGAAAGAATGTGAAGTCGGTAAACTTCGGCTGCGAGTTGCTGCCGACATTCTTGTAAATCCGCAGTTTACCGCCGCCAAATTGGCCAACCAGCAGATCCTTTATTCCGTCGCCATCGAAGTCCGCATAACAGGGCGCCGCATGGCCAACTTCAACGTCGATCGGCCCGCCATCCGCCTGGAGTTTTACTCCATCCTGCAATTCTGCTGCGGACGCCGGTGAACCGACCAGGGCCATCAACCCTGACAAAAACAAAGAACTGGTCATGATCTTATGGTCTCCGGTCTACATTCAGACCCTGCGGTTCAGTATACCACTTTTTCGTTGAACGATGTCGTTCAAAGTGGCAAGCTTGCGGAGCGAAGCGACAAATATAACCCGATTTCACGCCGATTGTTCGGCGACTGCCGGTCAGCCGCATAGCACAATCTGTCATCGTCCTCGAACCTGATTGCTGTTGAATATTTCGCGGTGATGGTTTCTGAACAACAGATATGCTTTGAGTCAGGCGGCCAATCGACCGGATGAAATTCCTCGCGCCGTGGGTTACAATCGCCGGTTCACCGATTTCAAGTTGCAGGAGACCCCCATGATACGGCCACGTCGACAGCTTAGGTATTTTTTCGTGATTGCGGCGATCATTGGTTTGATTCCGCAAACCAGTAGCGGGCGGGATGACGCAAAGGCCCAGCGGCCCAATATCATTTTTGTTTTTACGGACGACCATTGTATTCAGGCCATGAGTTGTTACGGTTCGAACCGCAATAAGACGCCCAATATGGATCGTCTTGCGCGCGAAGGCATGTTGTTTCACAATTGCTTTGTCACAAATTCTATCTGTGGCCCCAGTCGGGCTGTGATTCAAACCGGCAAGCACAGTCACTTGAATGGCTTTCTTCGCAACGGCATGACATTCAATGGCGGTCAGCAGACTTTCCCAAAGTTGCTCCGCCAGGCCGGATATCAGACGGCGGTCATCGGCAAATGGCATTTGCGGTCGGATCCGACGGGGTTCGATCATTACGAAGTGCTGTATGGCCAAGGCCCTTACTACAACCCAGCTATGAAGCGCAATGGCCAGCGGATTCAGCACACGGGGTACACGACCGACATTATCACCGACCAAGCGCTAGAGTGGCTGGCTGAGCAGCGCGACAAAACGAAGCCGTTCATGCTGATGTACCAGCACAAGGCGCCTCACCGCAATTGGCAGCCGGGGCCCAAGCACTTGACGAAATACGACGACGTTGTTCTTGCCGAACCGGACACACTGTTTGACGACTGGTCGGGTCGCGGCAGTGCGTCCAAGCAGCAGGCCATGACCGTCGCCAATCATCTCAGCCCCAACGATCTCAAATTTCGCACGCCTGGAAATTTGACGCCCGAGCAGAAAAAGATTTGGGAAGCGGCTTACGGTCCCAAGAACGAAGCGTTTCAAAAAGCGAATCTGCAGGGCCGCGAGTTGATTAAATGGAAGTACCAGCGTTACGCCAAGGATTATTTGCGCTGTATCGATTCGGTGGACGAAAATCTGGGCCGCGTTTTGGATTACTTGGACGAATCGGAGTTGGCCAAAAACACGGTCGTCATCTACACGTCGGATCAAGGTTGGTACTTGGGCGAACACGGTTGGTACGACAAGCGGTGGATGTACGAAGAGTCTCTGCGGACGCCGTTGTTGATCCGCTGGCCCGGCGTCATCAAGCCGGGTAGTGAAAACTCGGATATCACGTCCAATCTTGATTTTGCGCAGACGTTTCTCGACATGGCCGGCGCGGAAGACCCCGGCGACATGCAAGGCGCGAGCCTCGTTCCGCTGCTTAAAGGCGATTCGCCGAAAGACTGGCGCAAAAGCTTTTATTATCACTACTACGAATTCCCTGGCGCGCATAGCGTCCGACGGCATTACGGTGTGCGGACCGACAAGTACAAACTGATTCACTTTTACGGGCTTGGCGAGTGGGAGCTTTACGACCTGGAAAAGGATCCCGACGAAATGAAAACCGTATACGCCGATCCACAATACAAAGATCAAGTCGCCGATCTGAAACAAGAACTCCAGCGACTCCGCACGCATTTTGTGGTTCCACCGGATGACCCGCCGGTGAAACGTCAAGGGCAGCAGAAGAAGTCGAAGAAGAAAGACGCCTAGCCGAATAGAAGTCGGGCGCTGAACTATCGCGAACGACGGTGCGGAAATAGTTGGGTGCCAGCGGGCCGAGGGTTGCCCCGACGGCCAGCCTGTCGACTGCCCCGGCGACTTGCTCGCGCAAGCACAAAGAAACGAGCACAAAGAAACAAGCACAAAGAAACCTGTCCGCCACAGCGCACGAAAATCAGCTAGCGGCGTGTCCCGGGATGTTTCGTCGGGATTCTCCGTCGCCCACGGACGGTAAACGATATATCCCCGTTACACCGATTCGAGTTCAAGTAATAGCCGATCGACTTCTTCGTGAGTGTTGTAGTGAACCAAGCCGATACGAACCATGCCGTCAGGTTCCACGCCCAGCGTTTCGGTTAGCGGCAAGGCGTAATAGTTGCCATCCCAAACAAATATGCCACGGTTACCCAAGTGCCTGGCGAGGTTCTCTGCATTCATTTCTTGGTGAGTGATCGAAACGGTCGGCAGTCTTTCCGCCAGTCGTGACGGAGCGGTAATGCCCCAGACTCGAATTTTCGGCAGTTCCGCAAGTCCTGCTAGGAGATGCGCCACCAATTCGCCTTCATAACTCTGAATCGCCTCAAACGCCGCATCCAGCGCGGGGGTATTGTCTAAATTTGAATTCGCGTTCGCCATTCGGCCCACGTCGGCGAGGTATTCGATGGCCGCCAGCGTGCCGGCGATGCACTCGTGATTTTGCGTTCCGGTCATCCACTTGTCGGGCAGTGAATTTGGCGCAGGGCGAAGTTTGTAGGCTTCGAGTTCTTCCAACAGTTTACGGCGACCCCACATGATGCCCACGTGCGGGCCGAAAAATTTGTAGGCGCTGCAAGCTAAAAAGTCGCAGTCAAGCCGAGCAACATCAATTCGTGCGTGCGGTGCGAAATGCACGGCGTCGAGAAATGTCAGCGCGCCCAGATCGCGCGCCCAGCGACAGATTTCCGCGACCGGATTAATCGTTCCGGTCGCATTTGAAGCGCAGCCAACGGCGACCAGTCGCGTCCGTTCGCTCAGTTTCGAGCGAAGATCGTCCAGGTCGAGCGTACAATCATCGCGATGGATCGCGACGTAACGCACACGCGCCCCCGCGTCGCGGGCGGCCAGTACCCAAGGCGTAAAATTCGCGTCATGCTCTAGTCGCGTTACGAGGACCTCGTCACCCGGCTGCCAGGTTAGCGACAGCGCGCGCGACAGCGCGAACGTGAGACTCGTCATGTTGGCGCCAAAAGAGACGCATTCTGGATCATTAGCGCCAAGCAATTCGGCAACCGCCGCGTGCCCTTGGGCCAGCATCGCGTCACTGTCGCGGCTGGTCGCGAAATGGCCGCCGTGATTGGCATTCATCCGCATCAAGTAACCGCTAATCGCTTCAATCACAGATTGCGGTACTTGTGTACCTGCCGGGCCGTCCAGAAAAACCGCGGATCGGCCATTGACTTCGCGGCGCAGCGCCGGAAATCCTCGACGGAGTTGTTCAACGATATCCGGGGTTAGCGTCATCGACTTACGTTGGTGAGTAGAAATGCCTATCCGCCCGCATTGTAGCTGTCGGCAATCACTCGGATAGAGATGTCGTCGATCTGTGCGTCACCGATCCCGGCCATGGCAAAACTCACGAACAGCGGCCCGTCGTGTGTGGCCGCGCGATACAAGACGAATTCCTCCCAGCCTCGGGTTCTCGCGATGCGGCGTGCCATCGACAGCCCTGCGTGGGAGTCAAGAATCGTCAGTCCGTCGATGCTGCCCCGAAGTGCGTCGGAAATTTTGACCCAGCCCCTTACTTCGACCATCTGCCCGCGTCGGACAAACACTTCTGGCGTGTTGACCCATTGTACCGCCGACTCGACCGTTTTAGGCGAGGCACGCGGATCGAGCGGTGCGACATGCAACAGCAAACTTTTGCTGCCCGACCGCGGACCTTGGGTTGATAGTTCAGCAGCGGTCGCGAAATGTGTCTGGATGCGGCGGGTGTGACGCCAACCGGCCATGAGCATTTGTTCGAGGTTCTCCATTTTCCCGCCGCCGATTAGATTTGGAGAAAGGGGCGTTTCAGTGATTGACGTCAGCCAACGGCAAGCAATCGGTAAGGTGTAAAAGCTTGCCAACAGAGGAAAACGGTCCGGTGGACCGAATTGGCGAATCGCCTGCGACCAGGTGTCGCGTTTCAAATTGGCGAGATGATTGACAGCCCGCCGCAGATGGATTATCGCCTGATGGGGATTTAAGGCGAGGCGGTTTCGGGCGACCGCCAGCAATTCTCCGGCGCGCATGTGTTGAGTTTTGGCCCGCTCCACGGGTAGTTTCTGCTGTTCCAGTAGTTCTAATACGCGGCCCACCCGCTCGAATTGGTCCTCGGCGAGTTCGTATTCGATTTGCGCGGCACGGGGCCTGGTGTCGGCAATACGGCGCGATAGTTCGCTTACCCACTGAAAATCATTTGTCATAAGTACAACACTACCGACCGTCGGGTCGTGCACTGAAACGCTCAAGCCACCCGCCACGCGACGGCTGCTTAGTTTTCTCAGACCGAGCGTAGAAACCTGATACGCCTGATTCGTGGACGAAACTCCGGGCACCACGAAGCTGATTGGTTGGTCATTGACGACGGTTTCGACATATTGAGCACCGCCACCCGATCGAATGGGCAACAGAATGCGAGATCGGTTCGCTTGAATTACGACCGTGGTAACCGACGGGTCGCTCGAACGACCGGGAGTCGCCGCGTGGCCGGCTGACGTCCAGGGATCGAGCAGCTGTAATTCAAGATTGACGAGGTTCAGTAGCCTGGCGCGATACCGCGCCGATTCCGATTCGGCATCGAGCCGCGTTGCTGATTCAAAAAGGACTCCGCGCGCGCCGGCAGCGACGGCTGCGAAAGCGAGATATCGTAGGTGCCCGTAGTCCAAACGAATGCTGTCGGTGTTCGCTCCAGCCGCGGCAGCCTGCGCTCGCCAAGCGCGCGGTTCGTCGGTGGGCAATACCGTCCAAATCGGCACGTCCGCCCGCGCGTGTAAGCCGAAGTCTTTCAGCAGACTGTTGTAGTCACTCATCTCCAGCGTCGACCGCAAAGGGTGACGACGGTGTAGGAGTACGTCTACTTGACGACTGTACGCGCGAATTTCGTTGATCGGGTTGCAGACAATTGGCCGATGTACTTCCTGGTCGGCAAGACGCAACCGTTGAATCATTTTTGTGGTCGTCGCCAGCTCGCGTCGCGACAGCGCAGGGCCGGCATCCCAGGCTACCACTCGGTCGAGTGTTGAACTGATGCGATCGTCGGTGTTTAACTCCGGCGGTGGGCACACCAGCCAAAGTCCCAGTCGGGTTGCGTCGTAGCATTGTTGATCGGTGGGCAGTTGCCGGAGCCAAATAATGTTGAATCCGAGCGAATGAAGAAAGGCGAACGATTCGCCGTGGTGCTCGATCATTCGCGGAAACAACGGACGCCCGGCGACCGACAAGACCGATGCGCTAACCTTGATTTGCGGGGATACCACCGCACGTTCACGCAAGGGTGGCGCATCGAATACGGCTTGTCTGAGGGGGGAGTTGACCGGATTACCGGGAATAATTCGGCTGGCCAGTCCGTCGATTTTCAAATCGTCGATCCACACCGAAGTTGTGCCGGTCCCGCCGTATACATTGAGTACTATCTGATCAATGTACGCTTCGCGCTGATCGATGGTATTTTCGAATTCACTTTGAATAACTCGGATTTGCCGTTCGATGCGGGAAGGCAATCGGCCAAGTGTAAGTTGTTGCCAATCGCCGCTTTTTTGATAGATATCGCCGTAGATCAACAGAGTCGCCGGCATTTGGGTCTTCGGATCCAGAGTGTGGGGTAGGACGACTCGCGCGGCCAATTGTAAACCAGAGCGATCGGCGCGCACCCACAAGGCGATCTTCAACTCATCAATGATCGGTGCTCGATCAAACTCGTAAACCGCGTGGATGAACGAACCGCTCTGGCTGACCAATTTTATCTCTTCGCAGGCCGCACCATGGTGAACTTCCGCAGCGGCTAGGCGATGCCCAAGCAGGCGATAACGGACGTCCGCGGCGGCGATACGCCATGCGACGTTTGGACCTTCAAAGGAATCGGCGAAATCTGCTGCCCGCAGTGAAACACTTTTTGGTGCGAGTGAAAGTGCAGCGATTAGAAAAAGCCTGACGAATAGTCGGGCACCGCGCGCGATTGTCATGAATATCCGTTAATTCTTTTTGTTGCCGTATACCAGCGCGGTGCGGCACAAATTCATCACGGGCCTTAGTGCATCGCCCCACGCGCAAATGGGGCTTGTAGCAGGATTTGCAACTATCGACCAGATCACCGTGGTGAAAACGAAACGCCGCGGCTGAGGTGGCTGCATCGGCAATTCCCAATCTAACTACTTGTGTTTAGCGGGTTTAGGACGCTAGCATGCATTCAGTGAGTTCACGTTGGCACATCGACTGCAAGGGTAATGCTAACGCACCACTAGGAGACGTCATCGATGAAACAAACGCACCGCAGCGAAGGTATGAAACCGAAAGACCTGCCGTCTGATTTTCAGGAACTTGTGCTGGCCATCGACGGGTTGCCCAGCGAACAGAAGGCACCATTGCTCGGGCTCGTCGATCGTGTCGTTGCCAGCACCCGTCGCCGCCGCAAAATATTGACGCTTGTCCAAGATGCGCTGAGCCAATTGCGACTGGACATGAAGTACCTCATGTTCGATCTTGACGCGACCCGTCGCGAAAGAGACGACTATCGGGCCAGGCTTGAGCAGGACGAAGACGAACTCTAGAGCCCGCCGGGTGCCGCCACTTGCCCGTGAGCCAGCAAATTGCCCGCGTCGGGGGATCGATCCGTGTCGTCGCTTGTGCTTTTGGTTAAACGACTTCTTCTCAGGGATTTAGCGCTCACAACGCATCAGCTACGGCTGATTTGTTGCTTGATGGGCGATCCTCGCATAGGATGAATAGGTGATCTGCCACTGTGGTGGCTATCCGGTAGTTTGCACGGGACGGGGATAGGCGTTGATATGCTGTACAAGTCGGCGGAACAGCTCTCCCGCGCAGCGTTTGATCTGAATTTGATCAGTCAGCGGCAGCTCCAGGAAATTTGGAGCAGGCTCGGCACTCACAATGTCCCGGTTGACGAATTCGCCAAGTTGCTAACCAGCCAGGATGTGCTCACCAGCTACCAGCTTGCCCGTTTGAAACGCGGCGAAAAAGACGGATTTTTTTACGGCGACTGTAAAGTTCTTTACTTTGTCGGTAGTGGTTCGTTTGCGAGAGTGCTTCGCGCTGTCAACGAAAAGACCAGCGAAATCGTCGCGCTCAAGGTACTTCGCAAAAAATTTGTTGAAGGCAAGGATCAGGAGTCCAAAGAAGCTCGAGAGCAGTTTCTGCGCGAGGGACAGGTGGGAATAACACTTCGCCACCCAAATATCGTGCCGATTTTCGAAGTGGAGACAGACAAAGACGGTCATTACCTGGTGATGGAGTTCATCGAAGGCCGCAATCTTCGTGAGTTCGTCAACAACCGCGAAAAATGCGGGCCGGATGAAGCGCTGCGGTTGATTGCCGATGTGGCGACCGGATTGGATTACGCATTAGACCGCGGTATCGCGCACCGAGATATCAAACTCAGTAACGTATTGGTTTCCAGTCGGGGAACCGCCAAGCTGGTTGACTTCGGTCTGGCCGCGCCCAGTCGAGATTCCGATGACGCAGTCAGCGACCATCCAAACCCGCGGACGATCGATTACGCCGCACTGGAGCGGGCAACGAACGTCCGCAAAGATGACAAGCGAAGCGACATCTATTTTGTGGGCTGCATGCTTTACCATTTGCTCTGCGGCGAATCTCCATTGCCGGAAGTCAAGGATCGGATCAAACGTCTTAGCAAGACGCGGTTCCACGAAGTCGTACCAATTCACAACCGCATGCCTACATTGCCGCGTCCCATCGCGTCGATCGTCACCAAGGCGATGCAACTCGATCCGCAACATCGTTTTCAATCGCCGAAGGAGCTATTGGTCGAAATCGAACGGGTGATTTCCAAATTGAGCGAATTCACCTCGCCCGATCAAACGGCGGCAGACGACACCGTGGTCGAAGACGAAGCGGCCCGCAAGGCCAGAAAACAGCCGCAACGTGCGGTGATGTTTGTCGAGTCCAATCCGCAGATGCAGGATGTCTTTCGCAAGCACCTCAAATCCGGCGGCTTTCGCGTACTCATTTCCGGCGATCCGACACGGGCGGCGGGTCGATTCGAAGAAGACTTCCCCCCTGCGCATTGCATCGTGTTCTGTACCGAAGCGCTCGGAGAAGTGGCTTTTGACGCCTTTCAGAGGTTTCTTGACAATCCGGCCACCGAAGATACGCCGGCAGTTTTGCTGCTTGCCGAGCACCATGCCGAATGGGCCAAACAAGTCGTGGTCAAGGATCACCAGGTCGTCATTCAATTGCCGAGCAAGCTGAGCGGACTGCGCGAGGTGCTCGACCGACTCGTCCCGCATGCTTCGCTTTCTTCCGAAGAACTGTAAAGCGGCTGCCGACCTCCGCACCGCTATCGTTCCGGCGGTTGTCGTCAAACTTTGGCGGGATTGCGGCCGATGACGGGATACTGTTCCAACTCCAGCACGCTGCCGCTGATTGGACGGCTTTCGTCGCCGATCCAGTAGACCGCGGCCGCGGCGATTTCTTCCGGCCGCATTAGCCGGCCCCAAGGCGCTGTTGTAACCGGTAGTTTATTGAACCAACCGTCGGGTTGTCCGTCGGCCTTCTGCAATTTCCTTTCGTTTGGAGTTAGCACCCAGCCAACGTTAAGGTGATTCACGCGGATTCGTTCCGGCCCCAGCGCGTCCGCTAGGTTGCGGGACATTGCCATCAGTGCGCCTTTTGATGTGCTGTAAGCGAGAAATGTCGGTTCGCCGCAGTGGCCGTTGATCGATCCGATATTCAGCACCGCGCCTTGGTTCTTTTTTAATTGGCTTAACGCCGCTTGCACTAACAGCATCGGCGCGCGGACGTTGACGGCCATCACGGCGTCGAACAACGTCGCGTCAGTGTCGCGAATCGCACTGCGGATGACCCACGCCGCGTTGTTCACAACAGCGTCGATGCGGCCGAATGCGTTCATCGCCGCGTCGATAATCCGTGCCGGCGACTCCGGGTCACTCAGGTCGTCGGTATGCATCGCCGCCCCTTTCCCGAGGCTTTTCACAACCTGCTCGCCGCGACCGCCGTCTCGTCCGTGAACGAGGACCATTGCGCCTTCCTCCACGAATCGTCGAGCGATCGCTTCGCCGATCCCGGTTGTGCTGCCGGTAACGATGACCGATTTTCCTTCGAGTCGCATCAATTCCCCCTCGATGACAGCATGCCGCAGATTTCTTCTAGCAGCGGCGCCGCTGCGAGTGGCGCTTCGACTGAATTGCCAGTGGCCAGATTCTTCAATTGGCAAGTTCCCGACTCGAATTCACGGCTGCCGGCGATTACGGCGATCCGATGGCCGTGACGGTCGGCGTATTTTAGTTGCGGCCCCAATTTTTTGGCTTCTGGAAACACCTCGACGCCGAGTCCCGTGGTGCGGAGGCTTGCCGCCAGAGCTAGATAGTCGTGGAGCCGGTCGGCGTCGAAAAACGGAATGAAAATTTCAGCGGGCGTGGCTGTTTTTTCGGTGATTCCCAATTCTTCCATTGCCGCCAGTAATCGGTCCAACCCCAGTGACGCGCCGATACCGGGCAATTCTTGCTTGGTATAAAGCTCGGCGAGGTTGTCGTAACGGCCGCCCGAACAGACGCTGCCGATACCGGGCAGGTC
>JAYGDO010000455.1:0-11965 GCA_046582885.1 Pirellulales bacterium
CTAGCGAGCATCGAATTTACTTCGTCGCGGGTTCCCTCGACGATGGCATAGGTTAACTGTTGCCCGCCATTTCCCTTGGCAAGCGATTCAATTTGCGCCACTTTCAGCTTTTCGATATTCTTCGTGTCGTTCTTAAATTTCTCGTTCGGAACACTCTCCACGACGCGGCTCCCTGCCGGAAGAGCGTTCTCGGCCTCAATCAGGTCCAGGCCCCGCAACGCGCCATCGCGGGGTAATCGATCGACGGAAATGAAGATTGCGATCCCGTCGTTGTCGGTCAGGAAATTCGTTGCCGTAGGAGCGAATTTTCGTCGTCCATTTGCCGCCGCAGCACCGCGAGCAGCCGGACTTTTGTGACGGGGTGTTGAGACGATACCTTTTTCGATCTCTTTGATCGCGGAGTTGGGCTCTCGGTTTGTCTCGTCCGGCCGGCCAGCCACGGCCGAATCGTCGGCCGCTGCGCCGGCGAATTCGTCCGATTCTTCGACGACAGAATCGAGCGGTGCATCGTCAGGCGAATCTGCATCCGCTCCGATTCTTGCATCGCTGTTTGCGCTCGGCGCGGCGGCCGCGGCTTTCCGCTCGTCGTCGTGTGAAGCGGTTTGCCGGTTTTCGCTTGTCGGCGGCACGAAAATCATGATCAGTACGGCGGCCGCAATGGCCAGTACGCTCCAGGTCACGCGGCGTCTGAGGGCCGCCGACCGGTCGGCGGCATCTCGCGCGGCAAACGGAGAAGGGGCGTTGGCGGATTCAGGTTTCGACGGACCGGCCAGGCCCCGATCTGCATCGCGCCCTGAGAGCATCGCACGTTCCGTGCGGCGCAAAACCGCTTGGCTGAATTCTTCGCCAAGTGAGTGTTTGGGCAGCGACCGCAGTCCGCCTTGTAGGCTGCGCAGCTCGTCGAACAGCTGCCGCGCCTCTTCGCTTTCGGCGAGCAATCGTTCCACGGTCCGCAACTCGTCGCCGGTGAGTTCACCGTCGAGGTAAGCACTGATCAGTTCTTCGTGATATTGAGTGTCCATGATAAATGTTTCGTCAACCGAGTTCTTCTTGCATGACTTTTTTCAGTTCGTCCCGCATCTGTAAACGGGCGCGGTGCAGGCGGCTACGGACCGTGCCCACGGGTAAATTGAGAATCTCGGAAATTTCTTCGTACGAGCAATCCTCCATTTCGCGCAGGACTAATATCCCTCGGTGCTCTTCGCTCAAAGCGGCCAGTGCCATGCGCACTTGCACAGCCCGGTCCTGCTGCTCGGCGTAGCCGTCAGGACCGATGTCGCCGTCGATCGGCTCGATACCCGCGACTTCGCGAGTCTGCTCGATCGAAGTGGTTGGCCGTTTGCGGCGCTTGTGGCTAACCGCGAGGTTGAAGGCAATCCGGTAGAGCCAAGTGAAAAACGCACTTTTGCGCTTGAACGAGCCCAGTTTGACGAACGCCTGGATAAAGGCGTCTTGGACAACGTCTCGAGCATCTTCCGCCGAGCCCATCAAATGGACGACGGAGTTGAACAGTCGGTCCTGGTAGTTTTCGACCAACTGCCCAAACGCTCCCGAGTCGCCAGCTAAGGTTTCGTCGATGAGCTGGGCGTCGTCTTTCACAACCGCTCCGATAGATGAGACGAAGGGTACTTGAAGAAAGTTCCCTCAGAAAGGGCGATCCCACCCGGAGCCTAGGTTCCAAGGCGGAACATCCTACATCTTGCCGCTTTAGGGATCTGTTGTCAAACCGTTGTTACAAAGAACGTTACGTCGTAATGTGTGTCCCCCGGGCCACTCCAGGATCCGGGCATCTGCCTCACGGAGTGACGCCGCCGCCCTGCCACAGTTTGCCCCGGGGTTGCCGCAGCACGATGATCCAGATCGCCACCACCGACACCAGTAGAATCGCGCTGACAATTTGCGAAATACTCAACCCCGTACCGAACATGGCCGCTTCGTCGGTGCGGATGATTTCGAGCAGGAATCGGGTGACCGGATAAATTGAAATCCAGAGAGCGAACACCTCTCCATCGCGGCGGCGAAGCTGAGAATAGGCGAGGAAAAAACACATCAGTACAACAGCGTTAACGGCGCTGTAAATTTGGGTCGGCTGCAATCCCGGTGTGTGGCTGGGTGGCGCGAATGTCAGAACTTTTGGTGCGGGATTTCCCGCTGTGACGAGCCGCACAGATGCCTTTCTTGTAAAGAGCATCTTTATTTGTGCGAGTGTTTCGATTTTCCGACCATCGAGCTTGTCGATCCGCAATCCCGGTCCCAATCCTCGTCGCTGTGCGGGCGAACCGGGATCGGCTGATTTGATGACAATCGCATCGACGTTGTCCGTGAATTTCAATCCGAATCCGCTTTCGATTTGTACGACGGGATCCGATGACTCTGAGTTGGCCAGCCGCGGGGACCACCGCAGGTAAACGATGCGCGACTTTTCCCGGGTCTCCAGCAGTAGTGCCGTCTTGATCCGAAACCGTTCGCGAAGTTGCGAGAGGACTGAAATCTCGTGGCCGTCTCGGACCTTTTTTGTCAGGGGATCGCCGTCTATTGAAGTAATGTTATCGCCAACGGCGATGCCACAGTTTGCCGCGCTTCCATCGGGGTGTACATAGTCGACGACAAGCGTGTCATCCGGTTTAACGCGGATGTGCAGCCCGAATGCCAAACCATGTTCCAATTGACGGTCGTAGGGTGGAGTGAACCCGGAGGCGCTACTAACCTGCGGGAATTCGACTGCCCACGGCAGTTCGCAGATGCCGCCAAAGCAACAGCCATTGAGCAAACAGCCAATCCGCCCCAATGCCAAGCCGAGCATGGCGCTGGGCGCGATCAGGTCGGCCACGGCGAGAACCGGCAGTTTGTGCCTTCTGGCAAACCAAAAGAAAGCGGCGAAGCCGCCAAAGAGCGAACCGTAAGCGACCAATCCGCCCTTGGGTACATTAATGATTGCCAAAAAAGTTGCGGCGAAGTCAAACTTTCTCGAGCCGTCGGCCGCCGTCTGCATTTGATGATAGGAAATCTCCCAATATTCGAACACATGAAACAATCTTGCGCCAACAAGTCCGGCGGCGATCATCCAAAACGCTAGCGAAACGATAACATCCGCATCGAGATTTAATTTTGGCGCTCGATAGGCCGCCAAGCCGACGCCGGCGACGACTCCCAGTAGAAACATCACGCCATAACCGCGGATCGGTAACCCACCGCCTTCGATCAGTGACGGCATTAGAAAAACAATTACTGCTGCAACGAGGAAGATAATGGGGATGAAGCCGCCCGTTTCCCCCGAGAAACCCTGTTTCCGGACCAGCGAGACCATCACCCCCACAGCGAAGACAGTCCACAACGCGAGCAGCAATCCAAACCCAAATACAGGAAGACCGTATAGCTCGCCAGGAATTGTGAAGAGCGTTTGTTTCATGTCAGGGGTGAAGGACGGGGATGAAGGGGCGAGAACGAAAAATCCATTAAGGCCTCACCTCGATCTCCTCACCCCGGTGTCCTCAATAAAGCGTTGTCGATCAATCGTGCGGTGCCGACGCGCACGGCCAGCAGCGCGACGACAGTTTTGTTAACAACCGTTACGGGTTCTAGGGTTTCTGGGTCCGCGACTTCTACGTAGTCGATCTGCACGTCGCCGGCCGATTGGATCAAGTCCCTCATTTTTCGGGTGATTTCTTGTGCATCGCGCTCGCCGGAGTCGATTAGAGATTCGGCTAAATGCAAACTCTTGGAGAGCGCGAGGGCTTGGCGCCGCTCGTCGGCACTTAGGTAGGCGTTCCTGGAACTCAACGCCAGTCCGTCTTCGTCGCGGACAATGGGACAGATGCGGATGTCGATTGGCAGATCCAAGTCTTCGACCATGCGCTGCACAACCAAGCATTGCTGGTAGTCCTTTTTCCCAAAATATGCAAAGTCGGCGGGAATGATATTGAATAATTTGAGGACAATTGTTGCGACGCCTTCAAAATGCCCGGGCCGACAGAGGCCCTCTAGCGGCTTTGCCACCGACCCCACAACCACCCGTGTGGCATGCCCCGCCCGGTACATCTCTTTGGTTCTGGGAGCGAATACCAAATCGGCGGCATGCTCGGTGAGCAACTCCAAATCGCGGTCGAGATCGCGCGGATAATGGTTACAGTCCTCGCCCTCGCCGAATTGCGTCGGATTCACAAATACCGTGACGACGGTGAAGTCACACTCCGCGGTTGCAGCTTCTACCAAACTCAGGTGGCCCGTGTGCAGCGCTCCCATCGTTGGCACGAGGCCGATTGTTTTTCCCTCGCTGCGAACGGCCGTAATAACTTCGTGCGCGGCGTCACGCGTTGTAATTAACTGCGGTTTTGTTGTCGATTCTGTCGCCATGGTTCATAGCGGTTGCGGTTCGTCGTGCATCGCCAATATGGCGGAAGTTATTTCGTTAAACGCGGCTTGTTCGTCGTCCAGTGATAAGATTAGTGTCGGAATTTTGGCGGACAGGCAAACGGTTGGAAACTCGATGTCGCTGCGAAGCGTAATCAGCAATTTCGATTTTCTGATCTGCGGAAAAAGCTGAAGTCCACCACTGACAAACCAGATTCCCGAGCGTTGCCGGAATTCTATATCGGCATCTGGATCGTGGCCAGTCGTGTCGTCATCGGTCGCGTGTTTGTCGTCGTGGGCGATGGATTCGTTGAGCAATTGCGTGGGGACGTCAAACTGCTCATTGAGTGCCCGTACGGTACGCGAAGCTAATTCGGTCGCGATCGATTTTGGCTCGCAGACGATCGCGACGTGATTCGGCGGAGAATTGACGTGCTTGAGCATTTTTTCAACCGTCCAGTCAGTGTCCGCCACCGTCATGTCCGCAGCGATTTCTGCAGACGGTTCCAGAACAAATCGTCGAAATGCCAATCGTGGATGTGGCAAGGTGAGGTGGCCGGTGGACAACGTGACCCGGTCGTAAAGCAACAAATCAAGATCGATCGTCCGCGCAGACCATCGCTCGCCGCGGGTGCGGCCAAGTTTGGCTTCAAATTCTTGCAATCGTCGCAACAGGGGCTCGGGCGCAAGTGATGTTTCGAGCTTGATCGCAGCGTTTAGATAGCTGCCTTGTCCATCCGGACCGCCAATGGGCCTGGTTTCGTAGATGCGGCTGCATGCCGTCACTCGCGCCAAGCTATGCTGATCGATTAGCTCCGTCGCCAGATCGATGGTCTGCCGGCGGTCACCAAGATTCGAGCCGAGGCCAACCAGGCAGGTCGCCATTGTAAAAACCGGCCAAATATCAAAGAAAATGGTGGGGGGGACATCCAAGCCTCGACCGCGCGGTCGCCGACTGTCGATCCATACAGTCGCCGCCCCCAACCATAAACCATCATCGCTCACGCGACAGTTGTTGGAGCGGAAGTTTTGCAAACAGTGCCAACTCAATTGTTGCAACAGCGGAAAACCACCCGACGAATCAACAAGTAATTATGCGATGGCCTGGCTGTTCCAGCGAGATAACAAGAATTTCGAAACCGATGAGCGGTGACGCTGAATGCAAAATTTCCGATAGGCGGTTTTCTGTCGCGTTGAAAGCAAATGTCAAGCAACAATTTATAAAAAAAGTTTTTTCAAAAAGTATACCCTTGTATTTATCTCGACTAGTTGATAACTCGCGTGCAACAGACGTGACACCTCCGATAAAGAGCTATGAAAGTTGTTACGCGCTTCGCCACTACAGTCCGCGTCGATGATTGAGTGCGGGGAGCTGCGTACGAATTTGTTGCAGCGCACGCATATCGATTTCTGCGCACACAATTCCTTCTTGATCCGTCGCCCGCGCCAATACGTTTCCCCACGGACCGACGATCATCGAATTTCCATATGTCTGTAATCCATCTGCATGCTGCCCGCACTGGTTGGGCGCAATGACAAAAGCTTGGTTCTCGATCGCACGAGCGCGGACAAGCGTTTCCCAGTGGTCTCGACCTGTTGCCGACGTAAACGCCGCGGGCGCGAAGATGACGTCCGCGCGTTGGTCGGCCAAGCGGCGATAAAATTCGGGAAACCGCAAGTCGTAGCAAATCGACAGTCCGGCCCTACCGAAACCCATGTCCGCTGTCACCGCGCGATCTCCGGGTATGATCCAGTTCGACTCGGTAACGTGAACGCGGTTCGGCAAATTGATATCGAAGAGATGCACTTTGCGATAGCGCGCCAATAATTCGCCGCCTGCCGAGTAAAGCACACTGGTGTTGTAGGCTTTACTCGCTTGTGGACTTTTTTCGGCAATGCTGCCGGCTAGGATCACGATACTCCATCGTCGAGCGAGTTCTTGGATGGCGTCGGTCGTAGGTCCCGGAATGGGTTCGGCATTTTTGACAACCACGTCGAAATGCCCAATACAATTGAACATTTCCGGAAGGGCAACCAGCCTCGCACCCCGTTCGGCAGCTTGGGCGACGAACTCCGTTGTTTGCCGCAGATTGGCGACCTTGTCCTCGCTAGAGTTCAATTGAACTGCCGCTGCCAGAAATCTTTCGTCCATGTCTGTAAGAGACAACCGCCGGAAGCCGAGAGCAGCGCCCCCGGCCCTTTGCCTAGCGTTGTCCAACTCGTCGCTGGTGAGCGTTCGCGTATTGGAGCTCTAGGGTGTTGGTTTGTCGAAAAGCTTTGAGTCGGCTTTGGGTTGTGGTTTGGTGAGACGGGTGGCCGAGGCGCTCGCCGGTACAGCCTCGACTTGCGTGCTCGGGTGATTGGGCTTCACTCGTAGCTTTAGCACGCTCGTGGTTGCCGAGTCGGTCACGGAAGGCGCCGTCACGGAAGGCGCCGTCACGGAAGGCGCCGTCACCGAAGGCGCCGTCACGGAAGGCCGCTTCACCGAAGTCGCCGTCACCGAAGGCAACTTCACCGGGGGCGCCACAACGTCTTTGCCCGAATCGACCGCCGGTGGCGGCGGTACGTCTTCGCCCGGATCGCTCTCTTCAGTTACGCGATAGGAGAATAAAGACGCAGGTTCGTGCATGCGGGCGTGCCACGGATAGTCGAACAGATTTCGGTAATTGTAAGGCCGCCGGTAGTAATAGCCGTGAAATGCGGGATATCGGTGCGTCCAGCGGCTGCCTGCGGGATAACACCCGTAATGAGGCTGATAGCAGCTTTGCGGCATTTGCCGCGTTCTAGTGCGGATTACACGATAGTCACTCCCGCAACATGCGTTGCAGCCCGATCCGCCGCAAGCGTTGCAGTCGTCGGTTGCCACAACTTCTTTGGCTGCGGTTCCGCCAGCGGCATTTTCCTGAGCGAAACAGGCACTCGGTGCCAATCCGGTGGAAACAACGATCAACAACCCCAGTCCGGCGATACGCATTGGTTTTCTCCGAATTACAAAATGACAAACGTCGGTTCCAGCTCCACGCTCGATTGATGCGGAGATACTTACTCTTTGGTTCCATCGGTCCTGAAAATCAGAAGATAAAGCTTTACCGACGAGATTCGCATAACTGGAATAATCGTCATGACTTCACAGCCAGCACCAGAGTGGCGTCGTCAGCCCGCATAATTGGTACAGTTCGCCCAAATGAATTCTCTTTGCCAATGATTCAAGTTTTTTACTTCGTCAAACCACCTTTGCGCTTGCTGTCTTGTAGACCGCAATTAACGTGGAAATCAAGAGACACGTTTAAGACTCTTCACGTGCCGTTGCTTCTCACTTGATCATGGAATTGAACCGTTTGATCGCTGACTAAAACAAACTGTTCAGTTCTGCTGTCGTCATGTATCGAGAACAACCGCGATGACGCATTTTCAAGACTAATGAATTTGGTGGTAGCTCTTTCTGAGCCATGCACTGAATCGCCGCACGATCAAACTTGCAGGGCAGTGGTAGATCAATCAGCTGAGGAAAACCACATGATGAAGCAACGATTATTGATTTTTTGTCGCTCCAAGGTACAGCGAGCTCCGTTTAGCCGGCTTTCTTCGCAATACGATCTTGAGTTTCGCGAGGTTCCATCGGTGGGTCGTGACATGACAACCCCGTTCCGCGCGGTCGTCGTCTATCTGGATGCGCAGACGATGAATGGGACGCCGCCGAACGCGTATTTTGGCGAAGTGGAGACACTTGCCAGCGGACGTCCGATCATTGCCGTAGTCGACGAGCACTGTCCTTTGCGGCTTGAACAGCTCGCGCGGTCAACGGCAGATGCTTGTTTCACATCGCCGCTGCAACTCGACCATTTGTCGCAGGTGATTACCGCCACACGCGATCCGGCATCGGATATGGCCGACCTTTGTACGGGACTACCGCACAAGGTTCTTCATGGCCGTACGCGGTCGCTGATCACCTTCACACCATCGATGTTCGACATATTCGAAGAGTTGAAAGTTGCTTCGGCGCACGAAGTCACCATCCTACTGATCGGCGAAACCGGATCGGGCAAGACCTATCTGGCGCACCTGATGCACGAGCTTTCTTCTCGGCACGCAGACCGATTTTTGGCGGTCGCCTGCGGCGCGCTGCCGCCGGATTTGTTGGAAAGTGAAATGTTCGGCTACGTGAAAGGGGCATTCACCGGCGCGGATCGTAACAAGGAAGGCAAATTTGCCGCGGCCGGGCGAGGAACATTACTGTTGGATGAGATTGACGTGTTGCCGTTGGAGCAGCAGGCGAAATTGCTGCGAGTTATTGAAACGGGAGAATTCGAACCGGTGGGCAGTAACGAAACCCAGACATCGGCAGCGCGGTTGATCGTTGCTTCAAATTACGATCTGGAAGAACTGGTCGATGCAGGCACGTTTCGCCAGGATTTATATTATCGCCTGAACGTGTTGAAATTCTCTTTGCCACCACTGCGCGAGAGGCCTTCCGATATCGAATATTTGGCCCGCAATTTTGCCTTGGCGCACAGCCGCAAACACAACATCACACTGCACGAGATTGACACGAACTTTATTGATCTGCTGCGGACGTATCGGTGGCCCGGCAATATCCGCGAATTGGAAAACGTGATCCGCCGGGCGGTGCTCTACAGTCGCAATGGCGTGCTCACAGGCGACGAACTGCCGGCCAGCATCCGCGGAGTTGCGGACGGTTCGAAACACTCGGCCGAGGCGTCACAGAATTCCACGCTAGAGGAAAAAGTCGGGTTGGTCGAACGCCGCATCATCGAAGACACGCTGCGGCGGAACAAAAACCATCGCCAGCAGACGGCGAAGGAATTGGGCATCAGCCGAGTGACGCTTTACAACAAGATGAAAAAATTTGGCATGATGTCGTCCGACGCGACGGTCTAGGACTTGCGAAATTCTGATCGCGGATTGTCAAAATGGATTATGGAGTCCCCCCCCCTCTCCCTGATGGGGAGGTGTGAAGCGACAAGACCGACAATTCTCGCTGCCCAGCTCAGTTCGGAATGCCTCGTCACCGACAAACCGCGTTTTCAGTTGAGAATTTCATTTCATGGCATACGACACGACGCTTGACGAAGTCATGGCGCCGCCGACCGGCGGACCCACTCGACGGCGTGCATGGTGGCGTCGACTCAGGTTAAGCGCCCGCTGGCCGCAAATGACCCAAGACAGCTCAAAGCAGATCGTTGTCATATCGGGACTTTTTCTGGCGGCCAGTTCTTTTGATTATCGGCTGACCGGTGGATCGCACCTGTTAGGTACGCTGGCGTGCACGTTGACTTGCGCACTGATGATGGCTGCCATGCGTAAATTCGGTGCGAGTCCACATTTGGCGATCGCCGGAGCATTAACGGCCTGTGTCGGCATAGGCTTGGCGACGATCCAGTTTGGTCTGCCGTTGTTTGGCATGATCGGTCTCGCTTTGACGATGATCGCAGTGGCCGATATGGCGAACGGTCGCAATGGTTGCTTGGTGTGGCTACCGCCGGCGTTTGCGATTTGGTCGGCTTTGGACAATTCGTTTGCGTTGGGGCTGATCGCCGTGGCCTGTTTGACCGTGGGAATGCTATTCGACGCTTGGCATTCGCACCGGCAAGTGAGAAAAGTCTTTGGTGAACCCGTGGTGTTGGCGGCCAGCGCACTGTTCGTTTTGTGTGGCGGGTTGAGTCTACTACGGTTGGCTGCCCAACCGTTTGATGCTGGAATTTTTCTGACGGCTGGGACCGAGGCCGAGTCGATGATCATTCACAGTCCGGTCGGTGCGGCGTTTTTCGCAACCGTCATGCTGAGCGGCGTGTTGCTGCGTTCCAGCCCGCGATACATCGCCCCGCATGAAATGTTGTTGGTCACGGTGTTTGGCACGCTGTCGCTTTTCTCGGCGCCGTTGTTCGTTTGCTGGCTGCTGATTTGGATTCCGTTGGCCGTTATGCACGTGGCGTCTTTGCCAGTATTCGAGCGCCTTAAGCGGTTTGCGAAAACAGACGCATCCAAAGACAGTGTATCGGTGCGATCGGTCAAGCATGCGATGGTCGCAGCATCCGTCGTTGCCGTCACGCTGTGCGTTGCGCCGTGGATGCAATCCGCTGCGGTTGATCGCCTCGACGCGCCCGTCCGCAGCAGTTCTAATTTAACGCCGCTTATAATGACCGCTGAAACACCGAGGCCTGATTCCACAGCGGACTGACCTCAGCGGTATCGTGGCCCGCACAGCCCCGCAATTTTTTGAAGAAACCTCCGCCACTCCTCGGGGTTATATAGAGTGGAGCAGTGCCCTACACCGGGTAGGGAGAGGGTCGGACTAGGTGGCGGATTGCGGCCGCTTGGTCTAGACTTAACCCCAGATTGCAACTCCTCATAGAGGCGTCCGCGAGAGGTATCACCTTTGACGGTTAGCGAAATTTCAGCCGAACCGTACGAAGCACGCGATCCGGACGTTCGGCTAATGTTGCAGGTGCGGGATGGGGACGCGGCGGCGTTCGAGGAGCTTGTTGTACGCTATCAAAACCGCCTGCTGGCCGTACTTGAGCATTTGACTAGCAAGCGTGATTTGGCCGAAGATCTGACGCAAGAAGTATTCCTCCGTGTGTACCGCGCTCGCACGACGTACAAACCGGGAGCAAAGTTTTCCACGTGGCTATTCACGATCGCCAACAACGTAGCTTCCAACGCCCGTCGCAGCCTGGCGAGGCGACGCGAAGTTCAGGTCGAGGCGAGCGAAAGTGGCTCAATTGGAATTGCTCAAATGGCATTGGCAGGTAGCGGTCAAATGCCGGCGCGGCAACTGGATAAATCTGAGATGTGCGACATCGTGCAGCTCGCAGTTGGGGCGCTCAATGATCGCCAGCGGTTAGCGGTGTTACTTTCAAAATTTGAGGGCATGAGTTATGCCGACATTGCCGAAGTTATGGAACTTTCGCCCCAGGCGGTTAAATCATTGCTGTCTCGGGCGCGAGACAGTCTTCGGCAGGTGCTAGAACCATACCTAGCCCACGGACAGAAACCAAAATCAAAACATTCGGTTGTCAGCAACTGATCATTTAAGCCGACAGAATTCCAATGAGCCAGTCACGACCTCCCATCACCGATCAGGACAAATTGCATGAGGTGATCACCGCTTATCTCGACGGCGAACTAACCGGCGCGGACGCGGTGGAAGTCGAGGAGCGGTTGGCCAGGGACGACCAGTTTCGCGAAGCGGTCAAATCACATCAGCAAACTTGGGAAATGCTGGATGAGTTGCCATGCCAGGAAGCCGACAAAAACTTTTCGGACACGACCATCGAAATGGTGACGGTCCACGCCGAAGAGGACTTGAAGGTGCAGCAAGATGGTTGGATCGGACAATTGCTGCGTCAGTGGATGGTCGTTGGTATCTCGGTGTTGGTGGCCTGTGTTTTCGGTTTTTTGGCGGCGACGGGCGTGGCCGCGCTGCTTTTTCGGAGTGGCGTGATCACGGATACGAATGATGCACTGCTGGCGGACCTGCCGGAAATCGAGAACATCGACCGTTACCAACTGGCACAGGACATCGATTTTTTGCGTGCCTTCGATAAGTTGCCGCCGGGCGTGGTGGACGAGCACATTCCCAAGGGGGATCTCG
>JAYGDO010000497.1:0-1500 GCA_046582885.1 Pirellulales bacterium
TGTGGAAATGCAGCGCTGCGTAACGACGATTTGTCTGGCCTCGATTTGTCTAGCCTCGATTTATTGCGGGCTCCCCGGCGGTTTGCGCGGTGAGCAGCCGGGTGACGGCCAGCGCATCGACGAAACGGCGATCACCGAGTCAGACCGTGACCATTGGTCCTTTCGTCCGCTACTCAGGCCGGATGTACCTACGGTCAGGTCATTGGCGGGGGCCCGTAGCCCGATCGACTGTTTCATCGCTGCGCGACTCGAAGACAAGGGGCTTGCTTTTATGCCGGAGGCCGACCGACGCACGCTGCTGCGGCGGGTGGCTTTTGATATCACCGGCCTTCCGCCGTTGGCTGCTGAGGTCGAGGCATTCGTCGCGGACGATGCGCCTGCCGCGTTTGAACGAATGGTGGATCGCATGCTGGCCTCTCCGGCCTACGGCGAACGGTGGTCGCAGCATTGGCTTGACTTGGCCAGATTTGCCGAGACCGACGGATTCGAACACGACGAGTTGCGGCCACAGGCGTGGCGTTATCGCGATTGGGTGATTCGCGCGCTGAATGCGGACCTGCCGTATGACCAATTTGTGCGGCAGCAGTTGGCCGGTGACGAGTTGTTGCCGGGCGACCCCGACGCGAGGCAGGCGACGGCTTTTTGTCTTTCCGGTCCCGACATGCCGGACATCAATTCGCAGGAGGAGCGGCGAAGCAATCTTTTGAACGAAATGACCGGCACGGTTGGCGCAGTCTTTCTCGGATTGCAGATCGGTTGTGCCCAGTGTCACGACCACATGTACGATCCGATCAGCCAGGCCGATTTCTATCGGCTGCGCGCCGTTTTTGAACCTTCGGTTCATGTTCAACGCGGCAAATCCGTTGACGTACTCCTTAGGGCTCGCGTACAGGCAGATCCTAGCTATCTGTTGGTTCGCGGAGACTGGCGGCGGCGCGGACCGCAGGTGCAGCCCGCGTACCCGCGGATTGCGAACCGTGACGGCGAACGCGTGTCGGTCGCCAAACCGGATGTGAAGGCCGGTCGACGTCGCGCGTCTTTGGCGACCTGGATTACGCGGTCCGAGAATCCGCTGACCGCGCGCGTGATCGTCAACCGCGTCTGGCAGTATCACTTCGGGCAAGGACTTTCGCGGACACCTAGCGATTTGGGGACGATGGGCAATAAACCCTCGCATCCTAAGCTGCTTGACTGGTTGGCCACCGAACTGATTGAGCAAAAATGGAGTTTGAAGTCGCTCCACCGGTTGATCCTGACATCGGCAACGTACCGTCGAGCGAGCGGCCGCGGCCCGAGCGAGCCGTCGCCATCTTCTGTGGCGGACATTTTAGCGACGAATCGCGAGTTTGACCCCGAGAACCGTCTGCTCGGGCGAATGAATAGGCGGAGACTCGAGGGGGAGGCGATCCGCGATTCGATGCTTGCCGTGTCCGGGTTGCTGTACCGGCAGATGGGGGGAGAAAGTATCCGCCCGCCACTGCCGCCGGAGGTCGTGTCAAC
>JAYGDO010000508.1:0-6019 GCA_046582885.1 Pirellulales bacterium
CCGCTCGCCGATTGTGATCGCGTCATCATCTGCCTCTACACGACGGAGGTTGTGGCCGAAGTACTTGATTCGATGCAATCCGCTCTTCGTACGGGTCTTGTGCTGATCGATACGACAACAGGGGAACCGAAGCAAACAACGTCACTCGGCCAACGACTTGCGAAACAATCTGGTGTGAGTTATCTCGACGCTCCCATTTCCGGTTCCAGTGAGCAGACGCGCCGCGGCGAAGCCCTCGCAGTCGTCGGCGGTGAACGGCGCTCGTTTAAAACGTGCAGCGACATTTTCGGCTGCATCGTAAAGAAAGCGATTCATGTCGGCCCCGTCGGTAGCGGTTCGAAATTAAAACTGGTGACCAATCTGGTCCTGGGACTGAATCGTGCGGCGCTGGCGGAAGGACTGGTCTTTGCCCGGTCGATTGGAGTTGATCCAGACCAGGCTCTGAAAGTGCTCCTGAGCAGCGCCGCGTACTCGCGGCAAATGGACAGCAAAGGTGCTAAAATGGTCAACGAGGAATTCAAACCGCAAGCGCGGCTGGCACAACATTTGAAAGATGTCGACTTGATCCTTGCCGCTGCCAACGATGCTGGGCAGGCGCTTCCCCTGACGCAAACCCATCAGCGGTTGCTCGAAGCCGCCAAAGCCGCCAATTTGGGCGACCTGGACAACAGTGCAATCATTAAGGCCATCGAGTCGTTCGCACCCGATGGCTACGCAGGCGATGGCCCTGTGTCGCGGTAGCCGCCCGGCGGGCACCCTGTTACCAGCACGTTACCAAAGATGTGATCCCACAAGGCTACAATCGACGGAAGAAGTTATTCTGTTTCGAACCAAATAAAAGGAGAGTCCAATGACTGAACTTCACGACAGAACGCGCACTCTGACGCGGTCAACGTTCATCCGCTGCTTCTGCGTAACACTCACGCTAGTCGCCGCCGGTACCAACACTCGCGCCGACGACAATAGCGAGTTAACCTTGAAGACCGAGCGAGTCATCATTTTCAAGGACGGCTACAGCCTGGTTATCAAGCGAGGCATCGCCACCACAAACAAAGACGGTGAAATCTATTCCAGCGAAGTTCCCGATTCGGCCGTACTCGGTTCGTTTTGGGCGACGCCGCGCGAAGGTCGGTTGATTACGATGACTGCCGGTTGGAAGGAGACCGCCGAAGAAACTGAAAAACAAGTCGTTTGCAATCGGCCGATCGAAATCCTTAAAGCGAACATCGGCAAAGAGTGTTCGCTGCAATTGCCCGACAAGCCATCGCTCGACGGAAAAATCGCGAACGTGCTCACTCAGCCTACTTCCGCACTGATCAACGAACCGCAACGCATCGCACTGGGGTTGCCGCACACGGCGTTTCGGCCGCAACTCAGTTCGGCCGCCGCGCCACCGACCGCAACGCGGGTAATCACCGGTATTTCGGGTGACTTCTTTGTGCTCAGCACCAAAGATGGCGATGTGCTGCTGCCGACCGCAAGCATCCAGCAGTTGACGATCAAAGACATGAAAACCACCATTACCCGCAAGGTAACGACAAAACAGCGGACCAAGCGGCTGACGTTTCAATTTGCCGAAGCGAACAAAAAACGCGAGCTGTTGATTATGTACTTTCGGCCGGGCATCCGCTGGATACCGACTTATCGGATCAACTTGACGACCAACGAAAAGAAAGAGAAGACTGCCGAGATTTCGCTGCAGGCCGAGTTGCTCAACGAGGCGGAAGATTTGCTGGATACGCCCGTGGACATCGTGGTGGGCGTGCCTAATTTTCGCTTTCGACAAACCGTCAGTCCGCTGGTGCTGGAACATACCCTGCGTGACACACTGGCACAGGCCGCGCCGAATATCGCGGGCCAGTTTCGCAATGACCTTTCGAACAGCCTCTACACGCAACGATCCGGCGAGTTTCGCCGCAACGCCGCCAACGCCGGTATCGCCCAAGGCGGCACGGTGCAACTCCCCAACGAGTTGACGGCGAGCGGATCACAAGATTTGTTCATCTACAATCTGCCCAGCCTGACGCTGCGGAAGGGCGAACGCGCGGCGGTGCCGATTCTCTCCACCAAAGTACCTTATCGCGATGTTTATACCTGGGATTTACAGATCAAACGCAGCGACATCGCCACCGCGCCGAGCGGCAGCGGCGTACAATCGCCGTTGGTGCTTTCGAAAAACAAGGTCTGGCGGCAGATCGAGTTATTCAACAGCACAAAACTGCCCTGGACGACCGGCGCCGCCATGATCATGGAGGGCCGCCAACCGCTCGCTCAAGAATTACTCACCTACACGTCGCCGAAAGACCATTGCCGCGTGCCGGTCACCGTTTCCGTGGATACACGCGGCAGCCATTCCGAAGCGGAGGTCCGACGCCAATTGACCGCCCTGAAGTGGGGTAGCTACACGTATGCCAAGATTCAGCAAACCGCGAAACTCGACCTGTGCAACAACAAGTCGGAAACGATCCATGCCGAGATCACCCTCCGATTCGGCGGCAAGGCCAACGAGGCCTCGGACGACGGCAAAGTGACGCTCGCCCCATTCCGCGCCGAGGACTGGACCGGCTACCGCGGCCACCCTGCGGTGAACAATAGCAGCGTCGTCGTGTGGAAAGCGACACTAAAACCCGGCGACACGTTCGAGCCGACGGTCGATTACCATTTTTTCACGCGGCAGTAGAATCGAGGCGATCGCTACGAGAGCCGCCGTAGTTTCGACACGCGGCCCGTAGCGACCCATTCGGCCACCAGAATGTTGCCGTCGTTGTCAAAACAGGCATCATGAGGGTGAACAAAACGTCCGTCCTGCCACAAACCCTCGTTGCCACGGATTCCGCCGCCGCCACGGCCTGATATCCGCTCGACATCGCTGCCGAGTTGGGCAACCACTTTGTTGTCCTTGCCGTGGATCGTCAACCGCGCGACGAGTTCCGGGACGAGCATTAAGTCTTCGTATGTGTCGACGTTCGCCGGAAGTCCGTAACCGGTGAGCGTTTCAATATGCTCGCCGTCCAGCGTCCGATATTGAACGGTGTGGTGGGCGCGGTCGCAAACAACGATCTTCGCTGCGGAGGCCGAACGACTGTCGATCCAGATACCGTGCGGCAAATTGAACTTGCCATCGCCTTTTCCGGGACCGCCAAAGTGCGACTTCCAATTTCCATCCTTGTCATAGCGATGAATGTAGTACGAGCCATAACCGTCAACCAGAAAAAAGTCGCCGTCGGGCAAGAATGCAAAGTTGGTCGGCATGAAGCGATTTCGCCCCCAGATCTTTTTCGGATCGGTATCTTCACCCTTGGCGTAAACGCCCGAGTCCATGGGTGCGTGTTTGTGCCAAACGACTTCGCCTTTGAGGTCCATTTTTGAAAATGCTTTGACTTGCTGGTAGCCACAGACGTACAGGAACTCTTCATTGCCTTCCTTACGCACCTCGATGCCGTGGCCGCCACCCTGATACTGGCTGCCGAACGAACGGATGTACTTACCTTCCGGATCGAAAACAAAAATCGAAGGATGATCCGGCTTATTCGCATGCCCCTCATGCATCACGTACAAGTTATTGGCACGATCGACAGCGACGTTGTGTGTCGTCTGCCAACTGAACTTGTCCGGCAGTTGCGGCCAGGCGTGAATGACTTCGTATCGATGTTCGCCTTCGCCGATCACGGCCTGTGAGCGGGCCTTGTTGGCGGCGTGGATCGCCGGAGCAGCCAATGCTGTGGCGGCGCCGGCCGCGGTGGTGGCCAGAAATTGACGACGAGAAACGGATGGGTATTGTGACCGGTGCATTTTGTTGCCCTCGCTTGAAAACCCGCGCACGACAGAAGAGCCTAATCGTCGCGATTTGTACCGGTGCGTATTTGCACCGGCGCGTATTGTACCGCCGCGAGATGCCGGATGCGAGACATCGCGTCCCCCGTCTTGAGGACGCAAACCTCGGGGAGAGACCTAATCCGCCGGCTTCTTCTTGGGCGCCTTCTTGGGCGCCTTCTTGGGCGCCGGTCTGGGCGGTGGCAGTTCTTCCGCATCCGGCAGCTTGACATCCGGCAATTCGAATTCTGGCAGTTCGATCTTTGGTATCGCGGGCTCGGCCGGCGCGTTTTTCTTTGGATCAGGCCGCTGAAAAAAATCAGGCCAAGCGATGCCTTTCTGCGGCGGTTTGCGCTGCATCAGCAACTCCGCGTGTAGCGACAAGATATTTGGCTGAGCAACTAGCTCGGCGGTCATGCCGCGAAACCATCGCAAAACCGGGAAAACGTAGTCGCCCGGAAGCTCCGTTAGCGCGTTGCGGTTCGCGCCGGACCACGCGGTGGAAATCCAAAACCCTGCATCGCTGTCGACTTCCTGTCGGTACTTGCCCTGCAGCGCACAAACCAGCCTCGCGCCGATCAGGTCTTCGGCAATCTTCATTGCCTCGGCCCGCGGTGCGTGAACTTGGCGGGTGAGCGACTGCAAGAAGGCGGTGTTGCCGATCGACACTTTCCTCGCATGTTCGTAGCCGTAGGCGTTGATCGCCCAGGCAATTTCGCGCCGCGAAAGATCGTCGATGTCAATCCGTACTTGCGCTGGTCGCCCAGTCTCGACGAACCGCAACTGCGGCACCACTCCGTCGATCACTTCCCGTTTGAACGAGAACAATATTTTTCCGGCATCGGTCCATCGCCACAAACCCAGCGGTAACTGCGTGTATCCCGCCACCCGCCGGTTGGCCGGCCGACCAGAAATCAGCGACACCAGTGACTCAATAATGCCCAAACTTGGCGCACCGCCCAGATAAGCCCGCAGCGTTTCGTAATTCGGCAGTCCCCACTGAACTTTTCCGTCACGAACGGTCAAAGGCGGACGAAAATCTTGAACGCGAAAAAATAAATAGTTATTCTGCGGCCCAATGCCGTCGATTCTCGCCAGCTCACCGGGCAACGGTGACATGCGGGCGGTCCGTGGCATACCGAGAAACTGCGAAATTCGCTGAAACTGCGCGGCTCGCAGCGGCGCAATGTGGGCGTCAATACTGATGGCCTCAAGACCTGGCGTCTCGGTCGGAATCCGTTTAATGCCAACCACCATCGGGTCCATCCGCGATGGCGAACTGCGATAGGCCCTGACGAATTCAGCATATTCTGCGGCTTCGCTTTGGCGGACCTGCCCCAAAACCATATCGGCTACCGGCACGTACAAACCCGGTTTGCCGCGCAGCGAATCGGTCATCGTCCCGTCGTCACCGACCAGGATCCGGCTGCCGTCGGCACGACGTCCGAACCCACGCGGCAACATGTCGCTGGCGATCAAATCGGCAATCGTCTCGCCGGGTCGGCCCTCCGCGGCGGCGGCAAGTTTCGCCAGTCGGAGCGACTGAATTTCCGCGACCGACCGTAGTCGCCTCGCCATTTCAATGCGATATGGCGGCGAGGCGAGTCGTCGAAAAAACGCATCCGACAAATACAACAATAAGGTATCGTCACGCTCAAGCGGCACCAGCGACCGCGCGTACTGGAATCCGGCCGAAGCGCCGATCGAACCCTTACCCCGGGCTTTGTTCACGGCTAAAAACTCGCGCATCATCGTTTTCGAGGTGGTGACTAGGTGATAGTCGCCAGCCGCAGCATAATACGACCGCAGCCCGCCATCGGCCGACAAGGCGAAAGAGACCTTGTGGCCGTCGATATCGACCGTTGTTTCTTTCGCGTCTTCGCCCTCTTTTTCCAAAGCGTCGCTACGCTGTTTACTTAAACTCCGCCTGACCAGGAAATTATTCGCCGCCTCGAACAGCATGCCAAAGGCGGGGCCTTCCTCGAGAAACGGGTCAGCCCCGACAAACGCCACGTCAGAAATAATGGTGCCGCCAAAGGCGCGGCTCAACGCGGTGTCTTCCAGTCCTAACAACCTTTCGATCTTTGCGTCGATGCCGTGATCGACGCCTCGCTCGGTGATCATGTTGCGGACGGCGCCCCACTCTTCCATGATCCTTTGCAGCCAGACGTAATTGGCATACGTACCGCAACGCAAATAAAAGAAC
>JAYGDO010000567.1:0-22176 GCA_046582885.1 Pirellulales bacterium
TTACTTTATTTTTAAGCGTTGAGAACCGCCCAATCTTCTCGAGCAGTTTTGCCGCGCCGACACCGGCCGTTTCGGTCGGCCGCTCGATAGCAAGTCTCACTAGCTGTTCCGACTCCTCGGCGATTGAAAACTTTTCTACAAGTTGGAAATAACGCTCGCTGCCGCGGTTTCTAGCGAGAAATCGTAACAAGGCCGCTTTTGCCGGCGGCGACGCCTGGAGATCGAAATTTTTCAATCGCAACAACACTTCGACGATCGAGGCATCCTTAGTGGCCTGGGCGTCGTCGGCCTCTTCGGCAAATGCCCAGAAGTGGCTGCAAACGAACAACAGTGCGGCCGAAAACACGATCGCAAATTTATCTCGAAACAACATTGACCTCACGACCATTCACTGCCTCGACGGGGAGGGGCGAACTACAAACACGTTGCGGCATCAAAATTCGAAGCCAACCGCAAAGCAGACGATTCCCCCGTCATCGGCCTCCCCACCAAGGGGGAAGGAAATAAACGCACTACGGCAGCAGAATACTCTGCAATGCCTTATCTTTTTCTGGACCGCTGTGGAAGTCCAGAGCGCGATAGTACCGCGGATGCTCTTTTTCCGGTGAGGACTTGATGATTTGAGCTAGCAGTGCCGGGGCCGCCTTCGCTCGGCTGCGCCAGGCAATGTCTTTCCCGGCCGACGTTTTCCAGCCGTTTTTGCCGACTTTTTCCGTCCACGCCGCGAAACACGCATCCCATTGTCCGTCCGCGGCGATGCCGAGCGCTTCGAGATACCAACGGTCCTTACCGTCATGCTGAGCGGCCAGTTCGGCCCATAGCATCGGCACTTCGGACGACTCGTTGTGCCTAATGGCAATGGCGACTTCGCGCCGCACTTGCGGGCTTTTGTCGCGAACCAACTGCTTGGCGACTTGGATCACGTCGAGGCCCGTCCCGGCTAACTGCCGAGCCAACCGGATGCCGACAATGCGAATATTTGGGTCCTTGTCTTTGATCGCTGCGGTGACGAAATGCCCGCCACGACCGTCTGTTTTTCCCAACAGCCAAAGCGCACGAGCGCGGTACCGCGGGTTATCGGAACCCCACAGTTTCATCAATTCCGGTTCGGCCTTTGCGCCCATCGCGTGCAGCGCCGTCCACGCCATATAGCGAACCGTGTAGTTGGGATTCTTCAGCGCTTCGACCGCACCGGCGGACGTGCTGAAATCAAACTTTGGCGCCGAGTACTTTCCCGCGCCGCCTTTGGGTGTGATGTGGAACAGCCGGCCAGTGTTTATCTCTCGCGCGGCATGCCCGCCGACACCCGGATCGTACCAGTCGGCGCACATCAACGATCCATCCGGAGCCACGGCGACGTCGGCGGGTCGGAACCATTTGTCGCGGGCGCCCTGTAAAATGTTGACGATCTCCGACTTGTAACCAGCGCCGTCGTTTTCGACCGGGTATGCGCGGCAGACACTCGGCCCGGCGTCGCAATGCAAAACTTGGTTCTGGAAAACCTTGGGAAGCCGGTCACCTTCATAGATGGTAATCCCGGTCGGCGAACCTGCACCGGTTTCCAGCAAGTTCGGAATAACCCCGGGGTCATTCTGATACCAATGCCGCTTCGCAATTTCGGGGTGCATATTTGTACGAGTAGCCTTCCAGCCCGCACCGGTCCGCTCGTCACAGTAGCCGTAGTTTCCAAATTCCATTACGAAGTTGATCCGTACGCCACGGTTGCCGTCGTCGTCGTTGTCGCTCTGCCAAATTGTGCCGAACGAATCAACGGTAGCCATCCAGTTATTGCGGAAGTTCCAACCGAGCGTCTCAAACTCACCGCCGTCCATGTTGCAGCGGAAGACCATCCCTTGCTGATAGGGCTGGCGACTGGCGCGAACCTCGTTGCCCGCCTTATCGACAATCTGCTTTCCGTCCTTGTCTTTGATCTGGTTACCGCTGTTGCCAAAGTTGAAGTACAGTTTTCCGTCCGGACCAAATACGAATGCATGAATGCCATGGTCGTGCTGGGTTCCTGAGATTCCGGTAAACAACAATTCTTTTTTGTCGGCTTTGTCGTCGCCATCCGTATCCGTGAAGACCATCACATTCGCGCCCGCAGAAACAATTGCCCGTGTGCCTTTGCCGCTCGGCGTCGGCAGCAGGCAAATACCATGCGGCGAATCGATGTCGCGGCCCTGATAAAAGACTTTGACCTCGTCGGCCTTGGCGTCGCCATTTTTGTCTTCGAGGATCAAAATGCGATCGCCTTCCTGTCGCCGGTTGCGATGACCTCGGTAATTGACAATCTCGCAGACCCAGAGCCGACCGCGATGATCGATTTCGATATTCGACGGATTCAGCATCATCGGCTCGGATGCAAACAGCGTTGCATCGAGTTCGTCATGCACGTCAAGATTTTCGACCGCAACCTCCGGATCTCGCGCACCGTCACTACCGCCACCGGCGCTGGCAACAATGACACTCGGCTTCACCGCCTCCGTGAAAACGGCAAACTGAACGGATGCCTGCGAGCCGCAGACACCTTGATCCGTACCACCGTTGTCGAGACCACCACGGGCCTTGAACCGCTCATAGCCGGGCGGCAGGTCGTAAATGATCACCGAGTTGGCATGCGTGCCGATTCCGTAAGGAACGGGCTTACCGGCGATTCGCAGCGGCTTGTTACCGGCATTTCTGCCGACACGAACCTCGCCATAAGACGTGCTGGAAAACTTCCATTTCAATTCGGTCAGCTTCTTTTCGCCACTCGGACCGATGAGCCGCGGCTCGGCCCAGTCAGCCCAGTCGCAGCTGTATCCGTCGCCGCCGTCGGTAACGACCAGCGAGAGTTGCTTGGCACCTTTGATGTCCACGTCGATTGAAACGGCATGGCCAGGCGTATTCGATGTGAGCGATTTGCTCGTGAATTTCGGCTTTACGCCTTTCTTGAAGGCAATCGGCTTGACTTTGGTCGGCGCCACGGGTCGCGCCGCGGTCTTGGCGGTCGAGCGAATAAAGGCCTCCAGTTGTTGCCGCGACAAAGATTTTGATTCGACGCCACCCGCCGGAACGTCCGCGCCGGCGCACCATGCGACGGCATTGAGCACCAGCTTGCGAAAGTTGTCGTCGCCCCAGTTCCGGTGATTATGGCCGCCGGTGAAACCAAATCCACGCCCACGGCCTTCTTGCTCGGAGGCCCAAGCGACGGGCTGTGACTCTTTGCGGTTCAGCACCGCCGCGCGTACGTGGGGGTTCCCGCTATGCGCGCCGTCTCCTCGCTTCAGCGTGTCCGGGCCGGGTAAATCGGAAAGGATCGGCGTAACGCCCTTCATGCCTTCGCGAAACCGCATGTGGTAATACCACTCGTCGTTAATTTCAAATGGCTTGACGCCACTGGCGATCGGGTGATCGGGAAATTTTTTGAAATTCGCCGTCCAGTGTGGATTCACAGACCAGTGAGCTTCAAAATAACCGCCGGTCCAATTCAGGAACGCGTCGCCCGCTTTTCCTTTGGGAACTTCGACGCCATAGTGAATGCACACCACGCCGACGCCCTTTTTGTTGAGCGCCTCGACCTGCTCCAAATGCGGAATGACCGGATGCCTTCCGCCGCCGTCGGCGTACATGACAATTGCATTTGCGTTGTCCAGCGCCGTCGGATCGCTGGGCCAACCGCCCGTATAGACCGCCGCATGGACGCCCGGATGGTTTTCATTCAACGCCACAGCCAGCAATGTGCATCCCGCACGGTGTTCGTGGGCGCCAAATCCGTGGCTATCGCGACCTGCTAGAAAGACGACTTTTTTCTTTCCCGGTGTCGGCGTGCGCTTTAGCCGAATATCCTTGAACTGCACCTTCATCGGCGGTCCGGCATGCAATTGCAGCGCGAGGATGCCGCTCTGACGGAAACCCGATTTGTGATTGTCGATTACATGCGACATGACCGTATCGTTGATCTTGTGAATAAACTCGTTGCCGCGAGCGATAATGTGGTAATCGTTCCAATCTTCCTTGTTGATTTTCGCCTGCAGATCGCTAGATTTACCCAACGTTTCCAGCACCTTACGCTTGCCGTCTGCAGCGATTTCGGCCTTTTCACCGCGCTTGGCCAGAATGCCGCGGCCCTTTTCGTGATAATGAGCGCCGGACCAAGTGTTGCCAGCTTCGAAGTCGGCTTGATAACCGCCAACCACGAAGTTGCCCAAATCGGTGGAGCGATACTGAATTCCAGAATTTCCGCCGATGATTTTGTATTTCAGCTTTAATTCAAAATCATCGAGTTGTCCCTGCCGCCAGATGATAAACGTATTGCCTCGGGTCGGTTTGTCCGCCGTCGTCTGTCCCGTGATCGCGCCGTCTTCGACTTTCCAAAAGTCGTTGCCGCTCCAGCCCTTGAGGTTCTCGCCGTTAAATATCGGCGTGAAACCGTCGTCGGCCACGCCGGGTGTGGCGGCCGAGATGTATAACAGGCAACAGATCATCAAGTAACGTTTCATGAAAAGACTCCAGAGTAAGGGAAATCTGATGAAGCGGCGCTCGTCCGCAGTCTAGTTAGACTACCAGCGGACGTGCGAAGCGCCGCCCGTGGATGGTTTATTGTTGACGGATATTGTAACGGTCTGTCGCGGCAAAAACCAACCAGCCAAAAACAAAATTTGACGGCCGAAAATTTAGAACATTTTTGTGGTTTCTATCCTAAAATAGCAGCGGTCTTAACCGCTCTCCCATACACCTGCGACAATCGTGGGCCACCCCGACGTCATGAACCGGCCGCGCCGGCAGCGATGTTCTCGATCAAACAACTTACCTCGACAAGCCGCACGCTACACCCGACCAGTCGCCGGTCCCGGGCGTTTCTCGAAAACCTTGCTGCCCGTCTGCTCGTCGATGTGTCAGCATGCTTGCAGCGGCGACGGAAAAGACAGCCGGACCGAATATGAACAGGTGCCCGCACGGAACTTTCAGGGTACGTAACACAATGGCCGACCAAGGTCTGTCTTCTATTTTTCGTGCCGACACACAAACACCGTTGTGAAAACCCAGTCGGCCCAAACTCTTCGCCGCGGGCAAAACCCTGCCGCCCGTGATAATCGCGGTGCCGATTCGAGATTCGCTACGGTACGTAAGGCGTGTATTGGGAACAGGATAGTAAAAAGTTGCCTCATCAGCGGCAGCCCAGCACCCCCGCCAGTAAAATAAAACCCCTCGTGTGCGCATCTTGAATTGGTGTGCGCATCTTGGATTTAGTTGTGACACGATTTCGATCCTCTTCGTGTTGACGATCCGGGTAATCGCCGGAACTACATAACCCCGTGATGGAGAAACTTGATATGTCGAAGTTGATTTGTGCTGTGATTGCAGCGGCGTTCATAATGAGTGCGACGCTGGCGTCGGCTTCCGCCGCGCCGGACAAGGAAGAAGGCAAAAAGAAGCGAGACCCGTCTGTCGTATTCAAGAAGATGGACAAGGACAAAAATGGTTCGTTAAGCGTGGAAGAATTCGTTGGCAAGCGCGAAGGCGAAAAGGCTGAAAAGGCAAAAAAGTTATTCGGCAAGCGGGATAAGAACAGCGATGGCAAATTGAGCCTCGAAGAATTCATGCCGAAAAAGAAAAAAAAGAAGGACGACAATAAGTAAGGACAAAGACTAACAGGAAATGAGGTCAGAGCGACTACGTCCCTCTGACGGCAACACGACACCGTCGGCGCAAAGCGCCGGCGGTTATTTTTTTTGCATTTGACCTCGAGTTAGTCTGAGGTGCCAGACCCGACTTCGATGCCAAGTTGGTGGAATAAAAACGCGTAGACATCGACCGCCTGCTCAATTCGCTCGTTCAGCGAGGTTCCACCGCCGTGGCCCGTGTTGGCGCTGGTCCGCAACAAGACCGGCGTACCCGAGTTGCTGGCCGCCTGCAGCCGCGCCGTCATTTTCCGCGAATGCATCGGGTCGACGCGAGGATCATTCGCACCGGTTAAGAACATCGCGGCCGGATAAGCGATCCCGTCCGCTACGTTGTGATATGGCGAATAGGCCCGCATCGCGCGAAAGTGATCCGCATTTTTTACGGTTCCGAATTCGGGGATGTTAAACGATCCATTCGGCGCTAACTCGACGCGCAACATATCATAAATTCCCACGTGTGACACAACGCACTTGATCAGATCGGGATGTTGCGTCATCGTCGCCCCCATGAGCAGTCCACCGTTACTGCCGCCGGTGATGGCGAGTGATTCCGGCGACGTGTACCCACGTCCGATCATGTGCCGCAGTACGGCGGCGAAGTCGTCGAACACGTTTTGCTTCTCGGTGAGGTTTCCCTGTTGATGCCACGTCTCGCCGTACTCACCACCACCCCGGAGATTGGCTACTGCGTAAATAAAACCCCGGTCGAACAGCACCCGCAGGCCGGCACGAAATCCCGGCATGATGCAAATCCCATAACCTCCGTAACCGGTCACCAGGCATGGATTCGAGCCGTCACGTTTTGTCCCTTTTGGCGCCAGGATACTGACGGGCACCTTGGTACCGTCCTTTGAGACGGCGAATTCACGGCAGACTTCGATGTCGTCAAATTTAACCGGCGCGGATTCGGCCAGCGCGGACTTTTCGCTCTTCATAGTTCGCGGGCTGAATCGGTAATACGCGCCAGGGGCGACGAACGATTCGACTTCGAACAACACATCGTCGCCAGTCAGTGGCGTCAGATCGCGCACTGCCGATACAACGGGCTGCTGCGGACCATTTTGCGGCGCGCCGTCGAGATCAAAGACGCGGACTTCCGACGGACCTCCGAGTTGGTAGGTAACGTAAAGCCGCGTCGCCGTTGGCAGGACCGTTGGCTTATCCCAAAAATCGGTGACAATGGTGTCCTCGTTTTCCGGAACCACCCGTCGCGCCTTGCTGACATCCAGCGACCCGGCTGGTATTCGCAAGATTTCGCCCCGCGGCGCGCTGTCACGCGACACCACGTAGATTTCGTCACCGTGCCCGAAAACCGCCTGTACCATTCCATCTCCGAACGAACTAAACTGCCGCCAGGCCCCATCGGCATTCCGCATAAAGAATGCGAACTGGCCGCCGTCGCCATTTTGGACGGTCGCCAGCAGTCGTCCGGTCGACATCTGCATCTGCATTTTAATTTCCGCAATGCGCGGCAGTTCTTTGCCGAGTTCGTAACGATCCTCGGTGGTCGGCGTGCCGTTTTTGTGGAGGTACAGCTGCTGGTAAAAATCCAAGTCGGCCTCATCACGTTCGCCGGCCCGCGGATAACGCGTGTAAAAGAATCCCAATTCGTCGGGAAGCCAGGCCACACACCCCCCCGCCGTGCCGCCGTTGACCCGCGGGATGATCTCGAACTTCTTGTTGCCCGTTTCCGTTTCGATCACATGCACGTCGCCCGATTCCGTCCCGCTTTTCGACAGCGAAACCGCCACCAGCGCACCGCTGGGTGAAGGGACATACCAGTCAATCGATGTTGCGCCTTTGGGATCAATAACATTTGGGTCCAGCACAACACGTGCGGAATCGGGGTCGTCAGGCGAATCCAGTACGACAAGCATCGGCTGTTGCCGCGGTGGTTGCCGTTTGATGGCGAATAGTTTGCCCGCACGGTACTCCAAATCGCTGAGCCGGACGGTCGCGGCGGCCATGATTGTCTTGAGTTCGCGGCGAAGCAGATCGACATGCGGCAGTTTGTCGAGTACCCGACGCGCGGCGGCATTCTGAAGATCGCTCCAACGACGCACAGCGGCGTCATCACCGTTTTCCAGCCAGCGGTAGTTGTCGATTACTTTCGAGCCGTGATACATGTCGATCACTGGTTGTTGTTCCGTCGTCAATCTCTCTTCAGCACTAGCCATTAAGTTCACCGCCAAAAAGAATGTGGATAAGAAGAGCGCACGCTTTCGCCCCTCCGCCAAATGATTCGTTTGATGCCAAGTTACAAGCGGCGTCACAATAGCCTCGGAAAACTGCTACCGCGATTGGCTGTTAAATGAAACACGAACATCAAGAAAGAATATCATGAACGACGCGTCCATGGACGTCGGTCAGTCGGAAATCGCGTCCCGCGTAGCGGTATGTCAACCGCTTGTGATCCAATCCCAGCAAATGCAGGATTGTCGCGTGCAAATCGTGCATGTGGACCGGATTTTCTGCGGCTTCGTGGCCAAATTCGTCGGTCGTGCCGTACGCCATGCCGGACCGAATTCCCGCGCCAGCCAGCCAAACCGTGAAGCCTTTGGGATTGTGGTCGCGCCCGTTTTTTCCCTGCGCAAACGGCGTACGGCCGAATTCGCCACCCCACCAGACCAAGGTGTCTTCCAATAGCCCCCGCTGTTTCAAGTCGGCCAGCAGTCCGGCGACCGGCTTGTCGGTGTTGCGAGCGTGGACGGCATGCTGCGGCATGTTCGAATGCTGGTCCCACTTCGGCGTTGCGCCGTGATCGGCATAGTTGATCTGGATATAACGAACGCCCGATTCGGCCAGCTTCCGCGCCATCAAACATTGGCGACCGTAAGCGTCCGTGTCCTTTTCGCCAACGCCATACATTGAAAGCGTCTCTTTAGATTCCTTCGAAATATCTAAGGCCTGCGGCGCATGCATTTGCATCCGGTAGGCCAATTCGAATGAGGCGATTGTCGCCTCGAGTTCGTCATCGTCGGGTGTACTGGACGCCTGCTGGCGGTTGATCGCCTGCAACAATTCCAATTGCTGCCGGCGCTTGGCGGGTGTCAAATTTAAATTTGTAAGGTGCCGCAATTTGATCTCGCTGGCCGGCATACCGACACGACCGATCGCCGTACCCTGGTAATGGGCGGGTAAAAATGCCGCACCGTAGTTACGCGGACCGCCTTTGGTTTGCGGAGGGCTGATGGTGACGAATCCCGGCAAATTTTCGCTTTCCGTACCGAGCCCATACATCACCCAGGCGCCCATGGAGGGCCGAATCAACTGCGTGGCCCCCGTGTGCAAAAATAGCGTTGCCGGTCCGTGCGCGACACCCTCGGTGTGCATGCTGTGGATCAGGCAAAAGTCGTCGACGAGTTTGGCTTGATGCGGAAACAAGTCGGAAACCATTTGGCCGCATTGGCCGTATTTCTTAAACGACCACAGCGATTTGAAAACGCGTTCGTCCTGCCGCTTGCGGGTGCGGGCGTTATCGAATTTCAGATTTTTACCGTCTTCCTTCTCCAGCAACTGCTTGTAGTCAAATGTATCGACTTGGCTGGGACCGCCTTGCATGAAAAGAAAAATAACTCGTTTGGCCCGCGCCCGGTGGTGCGTGGGCTTGGCAGCCAGGGGATTTTTCGGCGTTTTGGCCGCCGCCGTGTCGCGGCATAAACCGGCCAGCGCTAGATAGCCGAACCCACAACCGGCAGTTTTCAGCAGTTCGCGTCGCGGCAGACTTTCAATTGACATAACTACATCCTACTCCGCGGCCACTCGATCAACCGCCCGAACACATCCATTAAAACGCCGGTCGGTCTCTTTTTCCAGTTCACCCAGCAAATAGTATCGAACTATTCTCTTTTAGGAATAAAAAAGGTTGCCCCAAGTGCGACGGCGACGTTATCGTATTGGCCCTGACAATTTGGATATTACACAACAATCACTTTGCCGATTGCCCTCCGCGATACCTATAGCTATTTGATGTACCGAAAGTCAATGCAGGCAAAAAGCGTCTGTTGGAAAACCGACCACGCAGCCAGGCGATCCGCGTCGCTTTCCGCCGCGGACGCCGCAACAAATTTCAGCGCCAGTTTTCTCTCGGTGCCACTTGGAAACCTCCCCAAACTGCGGCGGTAGGCCAACTCGATTCGGTCTGCGTCATTCAGATCCGGCACGGCCAACAACGCCTGCGCCGCGTCTCGGGCGCGATCGGTCACGAATGGGCTGTTCAGCAAAAATAGAGCCTGAGTGGCTAGCGTGCTACTGGTGCGACGGCCAATAACAATGTTGGGGTCGGCAAAATCGAAAACTTCAAATAACTCGTCCAGCGTGTTGCGGAACACCGGCACATAGACACTGCGTCGAGTGGATGACGGCGCAGTTGCAAATTGGTAACCCAATTCGGAAGCGGTTCCCGACTTCATCGTCGATCCGCCCACTTTCGCATCCAACTTGCCGCTGATCAACAGCATCGCGTCGCGCAGCGACTCGGCGTCCAAACGCCGACGGCGCGCGTGGCTGAGCAAACGGTTTTCCGGGTCGAACTGTTTGGCGGCGGCGGGCGCGTGACTGCTGAGCTGATACGTTCGCGACAACATGATCGTGCGGATAATCCGCTTGGTGGACCAACCTTCGCTGACGAACTGCACGGCCAGCCAATCGAGTAACTCTGGATGCGAAGGCAACTCTCCCATGTAGCCAAAGTTGTCCGGCGTGCGGACAAGACCCTCACCAATCAGGTGCTGCCAAACGCGATTCACGAACACGCGGGCCGGCAGCGGGTTGTCGACGCCGGCAATCCAGTCGGCCAACTCGCGACGGCCGCTTTCGCCCGATTTGATTTTCACCGGCAACTTGCCAGGGGCAGCCACCCGAACAAAACCGCGCGGCGCCCGTTCGCCCAACGTGTGAACATCGCCGCGAATGCAGACATTAAAATCGCCCGGGCTGGTCTCCTCGGCCACCGACATCGCTTTGGGCAGATCTTTCGGCCGCTTTTTTTCGAGCGTTTTCAATTCATTAGCCAATTTTTTGATGGACGCATTCAATACGAGCAGTTGTTGCTGGCGGTCTTTTACGTTCCTGCTGCCCGCCTTCTTACTGTTTTCCGTCGATGCTGCCGCGACCGCCAAACCCGCTTTAAGAAATTGAACCGCATCGACGATGACGTGTCCGTCGTTGGTCGCCCTGTTCGACACAACGACAGTGGCCGATTGTTCGTCCGCGAAGGTGAATGTCCCGAGCGAAATAAATCGGCCGCCCCGCGGCGGCGTCTTACGCTGGTTGACCATTACCGTTCGTTCGCCACCGGAAAACTTGACCACCACAGGGACCTTTGTCGCGCGATTCGTGCTACTCGTATACGAGAAGCGGACTTCGTACTCGCCAGACGGCAGGTCCGCGGAAAACGTCGCAGACTTCTTGCCTTTGTCGGCGTTTTTGTCGTGAATGTAACCGGCGCCGACATAATGCGGATTGGATGACGATTTCTGCCAGTTGCCGGTCAACTCGGCCTCCGTGTCGTCGATCACAACGCCCGGCAACCCGTCCGCGGCGATCGAATTCGGTTCGCCATCGGCCGATCCCAACGACTGTTTTTTAGCATTGGCTTTGTCCAGCCGTTTTTTCAGTTCGGCATGCGCCGCCTTGTACTTGGCAACGTTCTCAGCAAGTTTTCCATTCACCGGCAACTCGCGCTCGATCCAACCCGAAACGTTGCCTGGCGTCAGCGTTTTCGTGCTGCGAAAAATGCCTGCCAGACCGTAATATTCTTTGGTCGAAATCGGGTCGAATTTATGATCGTGGCAACGAGCGCAACCCAACGTCAGTCCCAAAAACGCGCGGCCGAACGTGTCAATCTGTTCGTCCACAACGTCCATACGCAGTTGCTCCTTGTCCTGATTCTCATAGTTAGTCGGACCGAGCACGAGAAAACCGGTTGCGACGATCTGATCGCGCCGCTGGCGCTCACTCTCATGCGGCAGCAAGTCCCCGGCAATTTGTTCGCGAATGAACTGATCGAAGGGCCGGTCCTCGTTGAACGCACGAATCACATAATCACGATAACGCCAGGCATTTTGAAACAGTAATGTTCGCCCACCGCCGCTCGATTCGGCGTATCGGGCAACATCCAACCAGTGCCGCGCCCAGCGCTCGCCAAAATGTTTTGACGCGAGCAAGCGGTCAACTAGATTTCGCATGGCGTTCTGCCGATCGCGCGATGCATCCTGCTTGAAGGCGTCAATCTCTTCGGGTGTCGGCGGCAAACCTGTCAACGCGAAGGTCGCGCGTCGGACGAGCGTCTGCTCGTCCGCGAGCGGTGCTGCTGCCAATTCGGCGGCATCCAGCTGAGCACGAATAAACCGGTCGATCGGCGACTTGCTCCACGCCACGTCCGCAACGTCCGGCGGTTCCGATTTCTTTGGTGCTGTAAACGCCCAGTGCTTGTCGTACGCCGCACCCTCGACGATCCATCGCCGCAGTAACGCTTTCTCTCGCGCAGTCAGTTGTTTCTTGGTCTCGGGGGGAGGCATTCGTTCGGATTCGTCGACCGCGTTGATCCGCAACAACAGTTCGCTTGATCCGGCATCGCTCGGCACAATCGCTCGCTCGCCCGATTCAAGCTCTTTCAGCGCCTCGGTGCGGACGTCCAAACGTAGATCGGCTTCGCGGGCTTCGGCGTCGGGACCATGGCAGGCGAAACACTTGCTTGCCAATAAAGCACGAATCTCACGCGAGTAGCTGACCGGGGCGGTATTCGACGGCCGTTCCGCGAGACCGGCGACCGGATCACAAATCGAGACTGTGATGAGGAGGGTCAATCCGCAGCATAATCTGCGAGCAACCGTGCGGTTGTGGTTGTTGTGAAGGCACATAGAAGGCGAGAAACGACGAAGGGACGCGGAAACTCACAAGCCGAATCTACATTATAAATAAATTATGAGTTGACGGATTGGCAAATCATCCCACCAACAGCCGCTCAAGTTCTGTCGTTGCTGGCAACCGAACGGATGGAGCCAAACTCAAAACCGGCAGGTTTTCCAAGAAAATCTCGGTTGCTTACGCTCCAAATTCGTGTAAGCTGTCCAGTTGGTTCTAGTTACGCGCATTTGGTGCGCACAAACGATCGAGCGGTGCCATGGTACTCGATCCCAATGCCGGTGGTTCTGACACGTCTCCCGACTCTTCGGGTAGCGGTTCGCCTTCTTCGAAGGGCACGTCCAAACCGGTGAGGACGTTGAAAAAAGCGAAACTGCTGTCGACACCGGAAACTGCGGAGGGCGAACCCGGCGAACGTCCCGCAACGGTATCGTCCGGCCACGCCCAGCCACTGTTGGTTTCGCAACTGTTAGCTTCGGGCAACACTGTCGAATCGGTCCAGGAGCGCATTCTTCAGAAAGCGAAACAAAGGGCACAAGAACAACCGGCGGCTTCCAGCAACGCTGACACGCCGATAAAGGCTTCAAAATCGGATCCCACATCTGCCGGAAAAAGACAGACCGACGAAGAAGAACAGGCTGAACCAAAAGAGTTTCACTGGACCAGCGATTATTCCTGCTGGAGTACCAGTCTTGTGGTTCATATGGTTCTGCTGGTTGTGCTAGGTCTGTGGGCGCTTCGCGGCATCGAGAGCGGACAAGAAACGCCTATTTCTTACGTCGAGCCCGATCTGGAAGAAGAAATTGAGCTTGAGGAACTCGACCTTGAAAAGGAAACGCCTGAGATTGAGCCCGAGTTCATTAAGGAAGCGGAGTCAGAACAGGAGGACGAGGTTCACAATGCCGAAGATTTAAACGTTATCACAGACGCGCTGGACGACCTGGATGGCGGCGAAGAAGTTGCCAACCTGGAAGAATCGACCGAGGTGGCCGCCGTGTTCGGCGGCGCGGACTGGTTCGGCGAAATTCCCGTACCGGCTGCCAAGACTCCCGGCGCAGGCAATGCCAAAGCAAACAAGGGTGGCGAGGGCACGGGCCAAGGAACCGGCGGAAAAGGAACCGGCGCTGGTGGACGAGCCGCACGGCGTAAAGAGATTGACGACCCGTACGACTACGAACCGACGATCGAAAGATCGCTGGTGTGGCTGGCCAGACACCAGGTGTCGGACGGTGGCTGGACATTTCAGCACCACCTCACCAAGTCCTGCAAGGGCCAATGCGGCAATCCGGGCAACCTCGGCGGGGCACGTTACGCCGCGACCGGCTTGGCGCTGCTTCCATTCTTGGGCGCCGGCTACACACATCAGGAAGGGCCTTACAAAAAACAGGTGCTTGGCGGCCTTAAGCATCTGATGCGGTCGCAAACGGCGGACGGCGGGTTGTGGGGGCCACAAGGCAGAATGTACGGCCACGGAATCGCCACGTTGGCATTGTGCGAGGCGTTCGCGATGGCAAAGGACGCCGGCCCCAATAGCGATGCGGGCGACATCGAAGCCCAAATGGCCTTTAACAAGCAACTGGGCCGCGCCGCCAAGCGGGCTGCCAATTACATCAGCGCGGCTCAGAGTGCTAACGGCGGTTGGCGGTACAAACCCAAAGAACTTGGCGATACGTCGGTGGTCGGCTGGCAGGTGATGGCGCTGAAAGCCGCCAAGGACGCAGGGCTGGCGTTTAACCAGAACACACGACAAGGTGCGATCGCTTATTTAAATCGGGTGCAAGCCAATCTAGTCGGTGACCAACACTACGGCATCGTGGGTACCGAATATTTTTATCAGCGCGGCAGCCACAGATCGCGAGCCACCAGCGCGATTGGCATGCTATGCCGCGTTTACATGGGCCTGCCTGCTCATCATCCAGCCGTGATCGCCTCCACACGGCGGATGTTGAATAACGGTCACGGCGGGGGTGACATGTATTTCAAATATTATGCCACGCAACTGATGCACCAGGCCGGTGGCGATGTGTGGAAACAGTGGAATCAAAGCGTCGGCGGACACCTCAAGGGCAGCCAAGCCCACGGTGGTCATCTCGAAGGCAGCTGGTACTTTGCCGATGACCCTCACGGATCGGGGCCCGGCGGCCGTCTTTACTGCACAGTTCTCGCATTGTTGTGCCTCGAAGAGAATTATCGCCACTTGCGGATTGCCGACGGACACAAGGCCGTCGAGGAACTCGAAGAGGAATTGCTCGAAGAGCCCGACAAGAAAAAAGAGCCCGCCGCAGACGCGAAAAAGCCCGGGTAGGAAACACAGCAGCGGGGCTTCTCTTCTCCCTTTCCACGTTGGCGCAAGACGCATGCTCACGTTGAAGATCGGAATCCAGACGGCCAGCCTCCGTTTGCCAATTCGTAAAGCTCTCCAGACTGCTGCGGAACTGGGCGTAGACGCCGTCGAAATCGACGCTCGTAACGAACTACAACCCGGTGCCGTCTCGCAAACCGGACTGCGGCAGTTTCGCAAATTGCTGGACGATTTTAATCTAAAAGTCAGCGCAATCGGCTTTCAAACGCGTCGGGGCTACGATGTCGAAGAAGACCTCGACCGGCGCGTTGCCGCCACCAAACAGGCCATGCAATTAGCGCACGGGCTGGGCGCTGGGGTTGTCGTCAATCAAGTCGGGCCCGTCCCGCCCGTTTTGACCGACGAGGAATCAGACGACGACGATCGCCGCCGCTGGCGACTGTTGGTGCAGGTGTTAACAGACCTGGCCCATTTCGGCCAACATGCCGGCGCATTGCTCGCCGCCGAAACCGGCACCGAAACAGGTGAAGACTTAGCGCGACTTTTGGCCGTTTGTCCGGAAGGCCTGATCGCCGTCAACCTCGACCCGGCCAACCTAATCATCAACGATTTCTCGCCCGCTGAAGCGATCGCTGCGTTGGGCCCTAATATCGCCCACGTGCACATCAACGACGCCGTCGCGGACCGCTCGCGCGGCCGCGGCCTCGAAGTTCCCATCGGCCGCGGCATGGCGGATTTTCCCAACCTGTTCGCGTTGCTGGAAGAACACGACTACCGCGGCTACCTTACCATCCGCCGCAACGAATCAGACGATCCGGTTTTCGAAGTCTCCCAAGCCGTCCGATTTCTGCGAAACCTCGATTGATCAATCCCCGCGCATCAAACTCATTTTTGCCGCGGCAAGGATGCTGGGCGTGTCGGTGACCGGCCGGAACCAAGTTTGCGCGGACCCGGAAGAACCCGGCTAGAATTCCCACTCGCAGATAAATCCGCCGGTATTTTGCGCAGCATCCGGCGCATCGTGCCAGCGGCCCTCGTTGCCAGTCCGCAGGAGATTTTCGTTGCCCGTTCCATTGTCCGGCTGCGACTTGGCCCAGTAAGAAAATCCATTTCTTTCGCCATTGATCCACCGCCATTGGCCGGACGGAGTCCGAACCGCGCCCAGCCACACACGCAGCCACGTTTCCTTTTCAAGCGCCAGATTGTCTTCGTTCTTCGTCTTCGTTTGTTTGGCGATAAACTTCGCCTCTGCCTCGCTGCCAACACAAACCAAATAGCCGCCCATTTCCTGACATCGCTGTTGCGCTTCGCGCCAAGGGTGACCCTTCACTTTGACGAGCATATACCAATGATCCTTGAACGCCACCGCATCCTTGTGATGCGGTTTTAATGCGTAACCCAAATTCTCGTGAACGTCTTTGGGGCGGTCACTCGGTTTCTCCATGGGATCCTTCTGTGCGACTTGCTCCAACTCCGGTCCGCGATACCTTTCCTCGATTTCAGCAATTCGCAATTCGACGTCCTGCTTGGCTTCACCTGTTAGCTCCACCACCGCCAACCGGTACCACTGTGCGGCCCACAGTTCGAGGTTCTTTTTGACAAGTCCCTTTTCTTCTTGCGCCAGGTCCCACCAGCGGTTGCCAAGTTTGACTCGCGAAACCGGATCCCCCGTGCCCTGAGTGTCCGCGACCGCCAATTCTTTCGTAACCACATCTGCGGCTTTGGCCAACAGCGGTAGTCCGCCGTCCCAATCGCCCTTGACCATGCAGAGAAACCGGCCGGCAACCTGATTGGCCTCCGGATCGTCCGGTTTACCTTTGAGAACCTCGAAGGCTTCGGCGGCGGCGGCGTGGTCGCTAGCGATCAATTCGGTCTCGCCGTTTCGATCAACGATACTCTTGATTAATAACGAATCGCGGGTTTTGCGCGCCGCCGTCAGCGCAATCGCCCCGAGTCGCCCCGCTATCTTGTATTGATCCGACAGCACAGCCTCGTCGACCAACTTAAAAGCATCACGCACGAGTGCAATATTCTGTTTCTGGCCTTCGGAGTTCTGGCCAACCGTAGCCAGCAGGGCGACTTTCATTTCCAGTTTATCGATCTGAAATCCCCTATCGATCCTATCCGCGATTTCCATTGCCGCCGCCGCATCGCCACCCTTTGCGGAATATTCCGCCGCGAGATCCAATAACGAGAACCGCTCGGCAGAGTCATTCGCCGCCTTTGCGGCTTGCAGCATGTTTTGGGCCAGGGCCAGTTTTAATTCAGACGTCCGCGCCCGGGAGATGGCGTCCCGATAGCCCCTAATTTGCGCTCGAGCTTTTTTTTGTGCAGCCTCGTCCGGTTGTGGCTGCTTTGATACGACGCTACCGACCGGCCCCGGTGTGCGGCTGCCGGGCCGATCCGCGATAGTCAACCTGGGTTTGATCCACGCGGCCCAAGCAGCATCGGCCATGCCCGGACAATCGACTTCGAGTCGCAAGCGTTGAACCCCACGGACGGAAATCTGAAACGATTGCGCTGCGGATTCCTGCTGGATTGGCGAGGAAGCCCACAACTGCCGGCCATCGCCGATGACCTTGAACGTAAGTGGCACTCCCGTGGACTCGCGGTCTTTTTTCTCCAACAATCCCGCCGTCGCGAGGAAATCACGGTAACTACCTCCGAGTTGGAAAACGACATAGGAAGCGCCTTCGGTTGGTGGCTGCATCGACAGCGCGTGACCTACCGTGTCACCTTGAAAACGACATTCTTGCGGCATCCCCTCGGGAAACCCCGTCGCGCCGTGCTTGCCCAATTTGGCGGTTGGAAAAACCTGCGACGCCTGTTCCGTTAAATCGTCGAGGTAAACGACCTTCCCGGCAGGCTTCACTTGAACGGGGTCTGTTGGCTCGACAGTCGGACGCGGATCGCCGCCGGTCGATTTGGGCTTCGTGCCTTTGGGCTTTGTGCCTTTGGGCTTCGTATCTTTGGGGTTGAGCGGCTGACCGGTAACAAAATCGCCCGGTTTGGGAATCGCGTCGTCGTCGCCATTGCCTGTGTTCGAATCGTCGCTAACGGCCTGTGGACGGTGTTTGGTCGATTTGCGCGGTCTCACCAAGTCGCCCGCTACATCCCCGGGGTCTGCAACTTCTGGGTCCTGACTGGCTGCATCCTCTTCTGGGCGTTTTGCGACACCATCGCCTTTTTTTGCCGAAATCACGACCACGACAACGGTCAGAGTGCAGGCGGCGATCGCCGCCCACGTAACCGGCGCGGCCCAAGACGACTTGTTCTTCCGCTGCCGCGGGCGGTGCCGGGTGCCGGATTTGGCCCCAGCTGTACCCAACGGTTTTCTCGATCCGCGGGTCGATGAGGCCACCGTAATGTTCGGCTGGGCTGAAACGTCCTCCGGCGATGGCGGTGGTGCCGACGTCGCGAAAGGCGTTCCTGCCTTTTCGCCGCTTTCCAATTCTGCATTCTCGCTGTCCGCAGCCTGGCCGGGTCGCGGCGGCACGACGGCACGAGGTGATCCGGCACGTGGCGATTCTTCGGCTACGTCCTGTACAGCATCGTCTGCCGGTACGCCGCCGTTTGAGGATTCGACGTTTTCTTCGGGCAATCCAAATTTGACGCGCAGGCTTTGATCGTATTCGGCCTTGGAATCCCGCTCGAGCAAGCACAACTTCGCAGCGGATATCTCGCTGAGGATTCTCTGACAATGTTCCGAGTGTTTTCCCGACTGCAGAGATCGCAGCAGTAGCATCTGCCGGTCGACACCCATCTGAATCACATCGCGGTCAGTCTCGAAAGCCACAATGCCCAATAATCGATAATGATTGGGCGGCTGTTCGTCAGGTGGAATGCCAAGCCACTTGTGATATGGATCAAAAGTCTCAGACATAAAGAAGAGCGCCAACGACTGAGGGTAGATTGCGGGGCGAGGCAGACACTCGATTATCCGGTACCGCTCGAAATGATGCAACTGAAGGAAACCGCCTAATCGGGTGTGGCCGTCGCGGCGACATGTCGGCAATCGCGCGTTAAATCCAGCTTTTCCCGGGACTCGGTGGGCCTGTGCAGGGGCCCCACCAACCGCCGTCGCGCACGGCGCCGATCCGGTTGATTCGACTCGAAACCATTAATCAGCAGTTGGGGATGGAGCGAAATACGTGACGCGATCAATCCGTGACAGCGCGTCGGCGGCGGAGGTGATGCTAAATTCCGTGCGGCCCGTCACTCGGTGATCACTCGATAAAGCGGCAGATGCCTCCAGTAGACTTCCAGCATCAGCACGCGCAGCGACGTCGAAAAGATGCGGCCGCCGGATCTCTCCCAATTGTCTTTCAGATCCCAGGTACCCGCCAGGTGGCCCTCTTTGTGCTGCGTCTTCAACAACATCGGGCTGAACGCATTGTCCCACTGCTTCCAATAGTCGCCCTGCATGTGGTACATCACCTGCGTGCCGTAATACCAGTAGTAACTGCTGTCCTGGCCCTGTTTGGGAAGATGTTTCAACAGATGCTGCGCGCCCATCTGCATGCGGGAATCTTCGCGCTGCGAACCGAGGTAGGCCAGACACAACAAGGCCTCGGCCGTCATCGCGTTTTTTAAATTACCGGCCTGCGTGTAGCCGAACTGGCCGAGCTTGTCGCCTTTGCCAGCGACGTGGTTCAGCCATTTTTTAGCGCCGTCGAGCGTCGTTTGCGGCACGTTTAGGTCTGCCATTTGGGCACTCTTGAGCGCCATCACTTGCCAGCCCACAACCGACGTATCGGAACCGTTACCCGGAGTGTACCGCCAGCCGCCCTGGCCTTCGTCTTGTGCGCTGACGATAAAATCGATGGCCCGCTGTGCCGGCCCCCGCAGCGCCGGATCGTGCGTCAGTGCGTAGGCTTCGCACAAGGCGATGGTGGCGATGCCGTGCCCGTACATCCTCGCGTTGGCTGCGTTGGCTTGCGTCAATTCACCGCTGCCCTGCTGCTGGCCGGTCAGCCACTTGAGGCCCTTAGCCACGTGATCTTTGTACTCGCCGGCCTGGTGCGTATTGTTGTCGCCCAAAAATGGCAGCAGTGCAAATCCGGTGGCCGCCGCATCGCAACCGATATTGCCTTGGCCGTCGGGCAGCTTCCCATTGACCATTTTAAATTCATTCAATCGCCAACGGCCGTCGTCGTGCTGCTGCGTCGAAAGCCACAACAAACCGCGCCGAATTGCCGCCAGCGTTTCATCCGGCTTGCCGCCGAACGCCCGGATCAATTCCTTCTTAGCCGAGTCGTCGATCCGACGCAGACGCAATGAAGCCTGCAGGCCGATATTGTCCTCGATGAAAAACGGAACCGGCTTTGCCCGCGCGGGCCGCAACGACTTACCGGAGCCGCGCAGCTGGATCGCTAGGGGTGTATCGACGGTCTGGCGCGACAATTCGCCCAGCGCCAGCCGCGGGTTCCCCGCGCGGTGGGGGCCGCCCAATTGATCGCTGCCGGCCACGTTCAGATCGACGGCCAGCGCATCGTCTCGATCGACACCCACGGAAACACCGGCGATGTTCGGTTCGCCCGCATCGCCACTGCCGTCAGCGACCACAACGGTATCCGTCGCGATTGCTTGGTACGCAGCTTCACCGACAAGCAAACTCGATTTTGTCAGATTGGCCACCGGTGATCGCTGGGAACTGCCGGGCTGAACGGAGGCCGCACGGTCGGCTTGTGCTCCGCCGGCCGCCGTCGGCGCGCCGATACCGGCCGCAGAGGGACTCAGTCGCAAGGCCGTGGCGGAGGCCGGGTTCGCATTATCCACTTGTCGGTCGACGGCAACCAATCCACGGCGGGGCACAAGGCTTGAAGGTCGCCCCGAAATCGGCGGCGCAGTCAGAGCGGCGATTTCGACCGGTTCCGACTCGGTTTGAGCCGGCTTTGTTTCGCGCTTGTTCGCCAAAACCTCGGCCAAGTTCGTTGTCGATTCGAGCTTATCGTCCGTGGCGATCTCCTGGATCGGCAATTCGGCGGCGGCCAGTTTGATTTCGGCGTTGGCGGGCGTCGTACTCCGCGGGATTTGTCCCGGGATAATTCGCGGTACGGCCTGGCTTTGTCTGGCGAGGTCGACATCGACACTCTCGGGGGCGGCAGGCGTTGACTGAAGAACCGGCGCGCTGAGTTCCAACGTCTTCACGTCGCCGACGACCGCCGGCTCGGTGAGAACCGCCACGGCACGGTCAATGACGGGCGTTTGCCCCGTCGTCAGCGGTTGGGTCGTGTCGGTGCGCTCGTTTTCGATCGTTTCCTGGGCGATTTCAATGGAAGTTTCGATCGGCCGTCTAATCGGCGCCGCGTTGGCAATTTGCGGCGAGGGCGTCTGCTGGTCCACTCTCAAATCGACCTTGGGCAGCGATGTCTCGCTCGCCCGCTGTTGCTGTGAGTCCGTCTGTTCCAATTCGATTTGCGCTTGGGCCACCGCTTCAATCGGCCGCTGCCGTTTGAACTGCGGATTATTCGTCGTCTGCGGCCGGGGTTGCGGACTGTCGGGTTGCTGACGATCTACTGCGCTTTTTTGCGAGATACGAATAACAACTTTAGGAACGGCGCTATCGGTCGGAACGGGGACGTTCGGCGTTTCGGTTTGTTGTTTGGTAACTTCCATCGGCTGCACCCGATTGACCGACTCGAGCGTCGCCATCTGTTCGTAATCTTTTTGCTCGACTTTATTCAGCGGCTCCTCGTCTTCGCTTTCAATGGTTGTGGCCACGATCTCTTTCACTTTCTCGCGGATTTCCTCGAAGATGCCGTCACCGAAGGTAACAAAATAAGACCCGGTTCCAAGAAGCGCGTGCATTATCAACGCCGCCAACAGAAACACCGGTACGGTGACACGCCTCAATGACATCTGCCGCACGAACCAAATCACCGCCGCCAGCATGGCCGCGATCAACAAACACAGCAGCACCCACCACCAACTGATCTTCGAAAGCAGGCTGAGAAACGCCCCCCAGTTACTCGAGTCCCACGACGCCTGCTCTTCGATTTCTACCGAGATGCTGCTGAACAGTGCGTATTGCTCGCCCGTCTCTTCGGCTTCCAGATTGCGCGAGAAGTATATACGAAAACCTTCGGGCGACAGCGCGGGTTCCAATTCGTTGCCCGCCGTGTTGACTCCCGTACCGAGATTCTCGACGTCCGCGACCACACCGCCGCGAATTCGGGCGCGGAAGATGTCGAAGTTCGTTTCTTCGCCGTCGCGGTATCCGCGATCGGAGACAAAATAAATAAAGGCGTTGTCGGGCGCAACGTATGGAGCGCCTTCATTCGATTCCTTGCGGTTGATTGTCGTCAGCGGACTTGCCGTTTTCCATTCGCCCGATGCTTT
>JAYGDO010000548.1:0-13227 GCA_046582885.1 Pirellulales bacterium
GTAAGATTTGTCTTCGACGACACGGCCATCGTTTTCAATGAACTGCATGTCAACAAATCGAGGATCAACCGGCGACTGAGCATGCAATGCCATATGCGGATTGTGCAAACCGACGTTGGGGCTCGGCGGGTCGACGGCGGCTTGGATCGGCGCCATGTCGTCCTTTGGATTCATTGCCCCCTCTAATCCGAACAGAACATTTTGTTGTTGCCTCGGAGTCGCTTCAGCATTTTCACCAACCACAGGATTATCATCCGAGATCGGCCGAGGATTGGGCGAAAGTTGGACAACCGTCGAGCCATCCAGACCGGCAAAAGAATCGTATTCGGCCAGCTGCCTGTGCTCGACTTCGTCACCGATTTCGATCTTCGCGCCCAGATTGGCGGGCTGCGAAGACGGTGTTTGCGCTGCGGGATGTTGAAACTCCACATTGATTTGTTCGTCCACGGCTTCGCGGAGCGGCACTACCGGCCAGTCCTGGACGGGTTGCTGCGCGACCGGTGTCGCCGGCAGCTCACTTTGCCACCCTGCGCTGTCGTTGCCGGTGGTCGAAAAAAGCAAACCCTCGACGTTCTTCCCGTTGGCGAAAGGAATGTTTTCGCCGGTTTGTGTCTCAGCAGAATCTTCATCAAGGTAGGATTGGGATACGTCGGCCAGATGCGATTGAATGCGATCTAGGTGCTCAATCGGCTCCAACGGATTGCGAACAGATTCCGCATCCGCTTCTAAAATATTGCCTTCGTTTTCATCAACCGCGTCGGTTTGAAATTCCTCCTCAAGCGAACCAAATTCGACGACCGCAGACTGGTTCGCCACGTCGACGACGGCGCTCGGATCGGATTGTGCGTTCCACGCCCCAGGTAATTGCTGCAGCTCGGCCCAACTTTCGTTGACCATCTCTTCGTCCACAACCGGAGCCTGTACGACGGAGGCTAGCATCAACGCCAAATCGCTCAGCTGATTAATGAGCCGCGGACAGCCGTCGGTCGCTTGATGGACGCTAACCAGCGCCTCGGGGCTCCAGATCGTATTTGGATCGACGCCAGCGCCGGCAGTTTGAGCTCGGATATATTCGCGAGTCTCCTCCGCTGAAAACGACTCTAAGAGGCATCTCGCCACGATCCGCTGATTGAAAGAAGCGAGTCGCGGAATCGCGAACCGCTCTTCGAGGACTGGGGCGCCGGCCATTACCAACCGGACTCGCGGGCTGCCGCCTCGAACTAGATTTGTCAGCAAGCGAAGCTCTTCAAGAAGCTTTAGCGAAAGTGTATGCGCTTCGTCAACGATCAACAGCATGCCTTCAGGACGTTCGTCCGTTTGCGCAAGCCGGTCGATCAACGCCAATCGCAACTCACCTTCATGTAGTTTTTTGTACGGCAGCCTCAGTTCGTAGGTGATCGCTTGCAGCAGCTCCTTGCGCGAGCTAATCATGGCGCCGGAAAGGACTACTACATCCATTCGCTTGCGGAATTGCTCGGCCAGAACCTGACACAGCAGCGTCTTTCCAGTTCCGGCAGGACCAACAACCAGTCCGCATCCCTCGGCGCGGTCGATACTGCGCTCGAGTGTCTGTCTCGCGGTTTCAATCGCGAACGCGGGAAAGTATCGATCGATGCGCGGAGCGGCAGTGAACGGGCGTTGACTAAATCCAAAAAAAGAATCGTACATTTTTTTATCTCCGAGCAAAATCGAGAATATGCCGCACGCCGTCCGCCAGTGCGGAAAGCGGATCGACGTACAGTTGGCTTGCAAATTGTTTGTCCGACAGTACGGCCAAAATCATGGCCCCCAAAAAAACGAATACCGTGGTTTCCGCGCACAGTATCAGCACCCGCACCGCGGCCGGCCGTTTGGGCTGATCCAGTCTGTGACCAGGTGGCTCGAGGACTTTACCAACAACGGGAACCGAAAGCGCTGCCTCCGCCACAATTGGCGAACTAATGGTTAGCGGGCCGGTTCCCGCAATCAACAGTCCACCGCCGGCGATCAGGCCCGACACCATGGCGAACACCAATAGCGACGGATTGGTCGGTGCGTAGACGCGTTGTGCCATAGTCGCCGGCTCAACTTTCCAACCGGGTGTCGACTGTATCGAAAATTGTTTTTCCCATTGCTGCCGTTCCTCGCTCTTAAGCAATTGAACTTCCTGTTCAGCGTCGCGGACATTTTGTTTCAATTCGCCGCGCAGCCTTCCACGTTCTTGCGAGTTCAACGCTGGCCCCCCAGTCGATGGTGCCCGCGCCGGTTCGGTCGCGACGATGTCTTCCAGGTGACTTCCTTCCAATGCAAGTTGTTCTGGGCTTTCCGCTGCTGCTTCCTCATTAGCGCCGTGGACCACTCGCGGGCGCACGCCGCTTAGCTGTGACTCCAATGCGCTGATTTCGTCGAGGATCGTCTTGACCAGAGGATGCTCTCGCGTCATCGTGCCCAACAATGCGTTGAGTTGTTGATTGCGACTGGCAATTTCGGATTCCAGCTGCAGGACTTTTTTTTCCGTTTCGGTTGGCTCGACGTCGAGCTGCGATTCCGACGGTTCGCCGACCGGAGACGAATGTAAAGCCCGTTCGCGTGCAGTCACCACATCGCTCTCTTCTCGATCGAAGGCTGCCAACTGCTGTCGGGCGGCCAACAGGTTCTGCTCCGCCTGTAGTTTTGCAGACTCAGAGGCAGCGGTTTGATTTTGTCCAACAGGCTGCCCTCCGACCGCGCCGGCTTTTTCTTGCCGCGCGAATAATTCGCAGATCTTGTTGACGATCCGTTTGGCGTGTGCGGCGTTTGATCCGCGATAAGAGACGCTAACGGTCGTACGCCGCCTTGTCGCGTCCGTGCTTCCCGCGACGAGGAGTGATCGACGCACGGCGGCTAATCCGGGAGCGGGGTCGGCGGCAGAAGGCGCCGGGAACAGTTCCTCGACCGCTTCGCGGATCAGCGCGGGACTAGCGATCTCTTCGCGTAGCGACTCCAACGAGCCCAACTCTTGTGAATCTTGCCGGGCAATTTCCAGTAAGACGGCGGTCGCTTTGAATTTCTTCGCCTTCTCTCGGCCCAAAGCTACGATCACAACAAATACGGCCGCCGCCAGAACACAGAAAAAATACCATTTTCCCTGTTGTTTGGCCGCTGTCGCCGTCGGTTTTGCCGGTTCGGCATGTACCTGTTTGTTGGCCATGAAGCACGATTACCAAGTGCTGGCAAGTGGAATTCGAATCGGGAGTACCCCGTCGTCCGACATCGACCTACGCCGCCTACATCTTGAGCCGCGTTGTCCGAACTCCCGGGAAACCGCTGAATTTGTGTAACGGCAAGCCAAACCAAGCCGCTTGCGTACTTGGTTGAGGCGCGAGTCACTCCTATAATCGCGCTCGACGTGTTTGAGATGCCGCAACGGGTGGCGATCAGCGACGCTTGTTCCAATCTTCGTCTTCTCAATTTGGCCAAAACATCGTGTTTCGCGTAAAGATTTGCGGTATTACGAACATCGACGACGCGCGGATGGTCGCAGACAGCGGAGCAGACGCCATTGGCCTGAACTTCTACTCGAAAAGTTCGCGATTCATTTCGGTAGAACAAGCCGAGTCGATTATCGCCGCGCTGCCAGACGCCGCGCATCGCGTTGGGTTATTTGTGAACTCCACGGACGACGAGGTTTGCCGCACCTACGATCATCTGCAGTTGGACCTGATTCAACTTCACGGAAACGAACCACCGGAATTCCTTACGAGCCTTGGTGGGCGACCAGTCCTACGGGCCTTTCGGCTCGGTTCCGGTGGCGTGCGTCCCGTCTTGTCCTATCTGAACGAATGTGAATCGCTGGGCTGTCCGCCAGCCGGCGTTCTCATCGACGCTTACCAACCTGGCCAATTTGGCGGTACGGGCGAAACTGCCGACTGGGATCGACTGGCCGATGAAAGAACACAATTCAACGATCTACCGTTGATTCTGGCGGGTGGCCTGCGCGCAGATAACGTGGCCGAAGCGATTCAAAAAGTGAAGCCTGATGGAGTCGATACCGCCAGTGGCGTCGAAAAAACGACAGGAAAGAAGGACGCTGAATCAGTGCGCAACTTCGTCGCCGCGGCGTTTGCCGCACGCCGCGAGGTCGGCTGAATCGGACAGCACCCCGTATAACCGTTATAATTGTTCTAACCAGCACGGCTTGCTGAACGCGGTCACGCCGCCTATGATGCCCGCCTATCGTAGAATTTTACGCAGCCGTTTCCGCTGCGTTTCATGACTCCGTCATTGACTCCGTCATTGACGCCGCCGCCGGGCTGCCTGGAGTAGAAGCATACACCTGAAGCGTTGCAAAGATGTCGGGTCTCGGGCATCTGTGCACGAGGAGAAACGAGCGTGTCACAAGTTGAAGCGAAAAAATTACCGTATCGCGTTGCCGACGTATCGCTGGAGGAATTCGAGCGGCTTGCGGCATGGGGTCGCAAAGAAATCATGTTGGCCGAAAACGAAATGCCCGGCCTGATGGCACTGCGGAAAAGGTACGGCGAGAGCAAGCCGCTCGCCGGCGCACGGATCACCGGTTGTTTGCACATGACCATCCAGACGGCGGTGCTGATCGAGACGCTGACGGCGCTCGGCGCTGAGGTCACCTGGAGCAGTTGCAACAAATTCTCGACGCAAGATCACGCAGCGATTGAGATCGCCAAAACGGGTGTGCCGGTATACGCATGGAAAGGCGAGACCGACGAAGAATTCGACTGGTGCATTGAACAGACGCTGTACTTCCCGGATGGCCGGCCACTTAACATGATTTTGGATGATGGTGGCGATTTGACGGCGATGGTACACCAACGGTTTTCCGAACTGCTGCCGGGCATCAAGGGACTGTCCGAGGAGACGACGACGGGCATCAAAGCACTTCGCAAAATGATGCAGGAAGGAGAACTAAAACTTCCATCGATCAATGTCAACGACTCCGTCACCAAAAGCAAGTTCGACAACCTCTACGGTTGCCGCGAGTCGCTGGCGGACGGCATCAAGCGGGCGACGGATGTGATGGTCGCGGGCAAGGTGGTGGTCGTTGCGGGATACGGCGACGTAGGCAAGGGCTGCGCTCAATCAATGCAGCGTTACGGCTCTCGCGTGATCATCACCGAGATTGATCCGATCAACGCCCTGCAGGCGGCCATGGAAGGTTTTCAGGTAATGACCATGGAGGAAGCCGCTGCGCATGGAAACATCTTCGTCACAACGACCGGCAACCGCGACGTAATCACGGGCGAGCACATGCAGGTGATGCCCAACGATGCGATCGTCTGCAATATTGGCCACTTCGATTTGGAAATCGACATGGCGTGGCTTGACGGCCAAAGCGACGTCGAAAAGCTCAACATCAAGCCGCTCGTTGACCGTTACACATTCCCCGACGGTCATTCGATCCTCATCCTGGCGGAAGGTCGGCTAGTCAATCTGGGCTGCGCGACAGGTCATCCGTCGTTTGTGATGAGCAACTCGTTCACCAATCAGGTTCTCGCTCAAATCGCGCTTTGGACGGAACCCGAGAAGTATGATATTGACATCCACGTGCTGCCCAAACAGCTGGACGAGGAAGTCGCCCGTTTGCATTTGGGGCAACTGGGTGTGAAGCTCACGACGCTGACAGCTGTTCAAGCCGAATACATCAACGTCCCGATCGAGGGCCCTTACAAGCCGGACTACTACCGATATTAATCCACCCTGTGTCGCTCGGCTGCCGCCTGAACGCCGGCCCAACAAATCGTCGCGGCAGGGTTTGACAATCGTCAACGGCTCCGAGATAACTTCTCGGAGCCTTTTACTTTCCCACTTGAGATTTCCCCCTCCCCGCCAACAATCCCACATTCCCAATGGCAAAAATCGACGCGTTTCCCGGGCTTCGTTACGACCTTGGCCACATCGGCGCACTTAGCAATGTTGTCGCTCCACCGTACGACGTGATTGGCGCGGAGTTTCAGGACGAACTCTACAAGCAACACCCGGCCAATGTAATTCGGTTAATCCTTAACCGCGAAGAACCTGGCGACGACGAGCACAGCAACCGCTACACCCGTGCTGCGAAGTTCTTGCGGCAGTGGCTGCGCGAAGGCGTGCTGTTTCGCGAAGGCGACCCGGCCATCTACGTTTACCACCAGGTTTTCGAGTACGGCGGCACGCAGTTTTCCCGCCGTGGCTTTATGGCTCGCTGTGGCCTGGAGCGTTTTGGCGAAGGTAACATTTTTCCGCACGAAGAGACTATGTCCGGCCCCAAGGCGGACCGGCTTAATCTAACGCGTTCCTGCAAGGCGAATTTGAGTCAGATTTTCGGCCTGTACCCCGACCCGGAAAATGAGGCACAGACCATTTTGGAGGAAGCCATCGCCGCCGCAGCGCCGATCGAGGCCAAGGATCAACTCGGCGTGGTCCATCGAATTTGGCCGGTCACGGATATAAACTTGATTAGCCGGCTTTCCGCAGTGATCGGCCCCAAGCCGGTATTTATTGCTGACGGACATCATCGCTACGAGACGGCCTGCAATTACAAGGACGAGCTAGCCGCAGCCGACCGACTTTCGCCAACCCATCCCGCCAACGGGGTGTTGATGATGTGTGTCAGCATGAGCGATGCCGGCATGATTGTATTGCCCACGCATCGTCTGTTTCGCGGTTTGCCGGAAATGACGTCCGGCGAACTGGCCGAGCGGCTCGGCGACTGTTTCACAACTCGCACCGCAGGCGAAGGCAGTGACCTGGCGGAAGTTGTCTGGTCCGAGATCGAATCCGAAGGTGACCAGGGGACCTTGGGGTTGTTTACCGGCAAGGATGAACGCTGGACGGTTGCCCGGATTACGGACGCCGGCCGCGCCCGCATGGCCGATATTGCGGCGGATCGCAGCGAAGACTGGCGCGGGCTAGGCGTGAGTATTCTGCATCGACTGGTGGTCGATACGCTGCTCGCCGCCGCCGGCCATCCGAAACCCGGCTACGTTCATTTGGTATCGGAAGTTATCGAATCGCTGAACAACAACCCAGAACACACGGTCGAAAATGCCGATCGACGATTGCAACTCGCCGCGCTGGTCATGCCGGCGACACTGCAACACATCCGCACGATTAGCGAACACGGCGAGCGGATGCCTGCGAAAAGCACTTATTTTTACCCCAAACTGCTTTCCGGGTTGGTGATTCACTCGCTCGAGTAACACCTCGCGACGTTTCACGTGGAACGTCAAACTTGCCTTGTCTTTCCCGTTTCACGTGAAACGCGCTCTTTAAACCAGCGTATATTCGCAGCGATCGCATTTCACGTGGAAAGACCACCGGTCCGATAATAGCGGTAGTAATCATTTTATCGACACATCAATACTAGCGATGCTAGCAGCGTAATTGCCCCCGCATCACGCGAGGCTGTGATTCGAACGAGCACGGAGGAATTTACACGTGACTACCGAACGACGATTGGGGCGCGGGTTGGAGGCACTCCTTGGCCGACCAGATGAAACCGGTGAATCTCTGAGAATTCACACGGAGCCGTCCATGGCTGGAGAGCAACTCGAAGAGGGGCTGCTGCAGGTCAGCGTCTACGAGATCGACACCAACGCGTATCAGCCGCGCACGGAATTCGACGAAGAAGAAATCAACTCGCTGTCCGAAAGCATCAAGCAACATGGTTTGCTGCAGCCAATCGTCATTCGTCGCGACGGCGAACGTTACCAACTGATTTCGGGGGAACGCCGTTGGCGGGCAGCCATACGCGCGGGCTGGGACACGGTTCCCGCGATGCTACGCGATGCCGATGATCGCCAGGTCGCGGAAATGACGATCGTCGAAAACCTTCAGCGCAAAGACCTTGGTCCGCTGGAAAAGGCGACCTCGTTCTTAAAGTATCTCGAGCAATACCAAGCCACACAGGAAGAACTCGCGAAGCGACTGTCAGTCGATCGTTCGACGATCGCCAACCTGATCCGCCTGCTGGAATTACCTGGTCCCGTACAACAAGCACTTCGCAATCAAAAGATTAGCGCCGGTCACGCGCGAGCGCTGTTGCCGCTCGGCGAGGAAGATGAACAACTGGTGTTTTGCAAGCGGATTCAAACCGAGCATCTCAGCGTCCGCGCAACCGAAAAACTTGTCAACGAAACGATCCGACAAGCGGATGACGACTCGATTCACGTCATCGACGAAGACGGAAACCGGCGAAAAATGCCCTCATCGGGCGCTCGGCACTTGGCCGCCCTGGAGCAAGAATTGCGCGCGGCGCTGGGCACGCGAGTCGAAATCAACCAGTCGGCGAAGGGCCGCGGTAAAATTACGATCCAATTCGCCAGCCACGAGGAGTTTGATCGAATTAGTACGTACTTAAAAGGCCACGGCGGAGCACGCGCTCATTCGGCATGACGGTTCGTCTGATCGCCGAGCGACCGCACAACGCGAGTTAAGTTGACGGCCAGCACACGGCATCGCCACCGTTCCAGCTTCAACAGTCCCACGTGCACCACGCTTGACCATACTCGCGGTCCATTCGTTACTGGACCCGCGGCTCAATTCTCTTATGATGGCTCAATGCTGGACTGTATTCGTTGCCGCCCTCGATTAAAAGACCCGGGAGACGCAATGGCCAAGATCACTGATTTCAAAAGCTACCAGAGTGAGCCTCCGTTTCCCAAGCCCGACACACCAGTGCAGCCGAACATCGTAACCCCGCAAGAAGGCGTGCCCGTACGGTATCCCGGTTGCGACGGCATCGGAGTACGTGTTGTCCATCCCGCCAACCCAAAAGCGCCTTGTCAGAATATGGGACTGGTGATGTTTTACGTTCCACCGCATGTATTGCTGAAACCGGGAAGCCATCATACCGAAGAGTGTTACGTGATTCTCCGTGGTCGCGGTACGATGACGCTTGCCGGCGATAAGGTCGAAGTGGAGCAAGGCACTTTCATTCATCTTCCACCCTGGTGCGAGCATGGAATCGAAAACACCGGCGACGAAACACTAGAGATACTCATCTGCACATCGCCACCCAACCCGTAGACCGTCTGACAATGAACGCAAACCTCGAGGGTAAGGTCAGTGTGGTGACCGGCGCGGCACGCGGCATTGGTTTGGCGATTGCTAATCGACTGACTGCCAACGGCGCGCAGGTGTATTACACCGACATTGATGGCGATGCGGCACACATGGCTGCCGCAGATCAGCCGCGAGCGGCCGCGCTGACGATGGACGTTACCAAGCCGGCGGATATTAGTGCCGCGATCGAACAGGTCCATGCCGAATGCGGCCGACTCGACGTTCTCGTTAACAATGCAGGCGTAAACACGTTTGACCATCGCCTGCCGATCGACGAATTCCCGCGCGACGAGTGGCACCGCATTTTGTCGGTTGACTTGACGGGTCTCTACGAAGTCAGTCGCTCCGTTGCCCGCATCATGCGAAAGCAGGGATCGGGCCGCATCATCAACATCGCGTCCATTGCCGGACTCGTGCCGTTACGATTGCAGTGCGCATTCAATGCCGCCAAGGCAGGCGTGGTGAATCTGACAAAAGCAATGGCGCTGGAGTTGGGGTCGGCTGGCATTCTGGTCAACGGTATTGCCCCCGGATCGACGCTTACTACCGGTACCAAGAACTTATTTTATGGTGACGACGGGCGGTTCCGCGAGCAGGCGCAGCAATTACTCGATCACGTCCCTCTAGGCCGGCCGGCCACCACCGACGAAATTGCCGTGGCCGCGCTCTTTTTGGCCGCTCCGGAAAACAGCTACATGAACGGTCACGTGCTGGTCGTCGATGGCGGGTGGACGGCCGGATACCATCGAGATTTTTAAATGACGGTGCAACCAGCCACGATTTTGCGGCCCGTGTATCGCCCTCCGCAAAGCGCACGATCTATTGTATTGGCAAACTGTGGATATTAGATTGACGATAGTCAGTCCCATCCAGCAGAGGTTTCGATGAGCGGACCACACAGCCGTTCTAGTTGGCATCATGCCGGCGTGTCGCGACGCACAGCGATCCAGGCTGGCACCGTTAGCCTGCTAGGTTTGGGTATGAACCACGTCTCCGGGCTGCGGGCGTTGGCCCGCGATACTTCTCAAGAAATTTCCGCATCACGGAAAGCCGTCATCTATATCTTTCTCTCCGGAGGCCTCGCGCAGCATGAGAGTTTTGATATGAAGCCCGATGCCCCGGAGGAAATTCGGGGTGAATTCAAGCCGATCGCTACGCGGACGCCCGGAATTCAAATCTGTGAGCACCTACCGATGTTGGCCGACCGCAGCGAAAAATGGGCACTCGTGCGGTCGCTAACCCACCCTTACAACGAACATTCGATCGGCCACCACGTCATGCTGACCGGCCGCACCGAGCAGCCACGCGGCTTTGATGCGAGGAAGCCCGCGCCGACAGACTTCCCCTCGATCGCCTCGCTCATCACAGGCATCGTGCCTCCGCGCAACAATTTACCACCGGCTGCCGTGCTGCCGGAAAAGTTGATCCACGTCAGCGGACGGACTATTCCTGGCCAATTCTCCGGCCAGATGGGCCCCAAACACGACCCCTGGTTTATCGAGGCAAGCCGATTTCGCGACACCAAGTACATCCACGGTGCTTTCCCCGAATACGGTTTTCAACGCTGGGAAGGTGCCCAGACCCCCCCCAAGTACGTTTACGAGGCGCCACGTTTGGAGTTGCCGCCAGATGTGTTGAAAGACCGGATGAAATCCCGCCTGAAATTTCTGCAGACAATCGAGCGCCAACGCAAGGTCCTCGACCGTGCCGCAGGCATGGGCCGCGTCGATAGATTGCGTGAAGAGGCCATTTCGCTGCTCATGAACGGTGGAGTTCACAAAGCGCTCGACATACATTCTGCGGCGGATCGTGACCAAGACCGCTACGGCCGAAATTCATTCGGCTGGTCACTGCTGATGGCCCGCCAGCTTGTCGAGGCGGGCGTCAGCCTCGTACAAGTCAATCTCGGCAACGACGAAAGTTGGGATACGCACGAAGCGGCCTTTCGCAACTTAAAGAACTTTCTGTTGCCGCCCACCGACCGCGCCGTCGCGGCTTTGATCGACGATCTCGACGAGCGCAATATGTTAGATGACGTGCTGATCGTGATGGCTGGCGAGTTTGGACGGACGCCGAAGATATTCACCTTCAAAGGCGCAAAATCGAACTTGCCCGGCCGAGATCACTGGGGCGCGGTGCAGTCCGTTTTCTTTGCCGGCGGCGGAGTCAAAGGCGGCAACGTCATTGGCGCATCGGACTTTCTCGGCGGCGAACCAAGCAGAGATCCGCAAAAACCGGAAAATATGGCGGCAACCATTTATCAGGCACTGGGATTGCCTCGAAAAATCGCCTGGAAGGATCGACTCGACCGCCCGCATTTTGTCTATCAGGACAATCCCATCAAAGGGTTAACATAATATAGGTACGCACGCATGAGAAAGAAATTCTGGATTTCGCAGTCGTTTCTCTACGTTCAGCAAGCCGCAATCCTCCTGTTTGCCGCCGCCGGTGCTGTCGCAGGTGACGGCTTCGAGAATCTCGCGACCCGCGCAAAGATCACCGCCTCCTCGGTGCTTGACGGAGATAAATACGCGGCCAGCAACATCGCCGATGGAAGAATCGCGCCGGCGCTCTGCCAGCACTTCGAGCTTTTTCCCGACAGCAAAAAGGCGAAGTCCTGGGCCGTCGATGGGGAGAAGGGTAAGGACAAGGGGGAGCTGGTGCTCGAGTGGAAGGAGCCCGTGATGGTCCAGGAGGTGGTCTACTACGGCCGCACTGCCTGGCTGATAAATGAATGCTTCAAAGAATACGAAGTCTACATCGATGACGGGGTCACCCCCATCGCCAAGGGTACCCTCAAGGCGGTGCACGGCCCGCAACGGATTCCCTTCCTCCGCCAACCGGCAAAGAAGCTCACCCTGCGTTTCCTCAGCGCGCATGGCGGCCCCAACCCCGGCGCCACCGAGGTTCTCGTGCTCGGAGAAGAGGTCAGCGACAGCGTGCTGGCGGCGCTCGCCCCCGCCGAGCCGCCACTGGGCCGTAAGGCCTTCGATCCGATCCAGGACGCAAACGTCATCTGGAAAACACCCTGCCGGGGCGGCGAGGATGCGATGCCGATCGGCAACGGAAAGGTTCTCGCCAATGTTTGGACCGGAAAAGACGGCGACATCCGGGTCACCCTGGCGCGGATAGCGAAGCCCGGCGGCAAAGCAGAGCCTCTGGGCGGGGTGCGGTTCCGCGCCGATCCGAAACTCAAGACTGCGGAGAACAGCCTCCAGCAGGCGCTCTTTTTCAAGTACGGGGAGGTGGTCGTCAAAAGCCCCGCCCAGCCCAGCAAGCCGGTCTATAACATCTTTGTCGATTCCAGCGCGGACGTCCTCCACCTTCAGCTACGGACCTCCGCCCCGGTCAAGCTGGCCGCCTGGCTCGAGGGCGAAGGCGGCGAGGCGAGCGCGCTGAAAGATCAGAAGAGATCGGTCTTCCGCAGGGGGAACACCGCCCTGGTGATCCTCTGCGATGGAATGGAGCCGCGGGAAGATGCCTCCTTTCACACGCCCCAGCCCCTGCAGGCCTTCGACTTCCAGGTTCACGTCGTCGCTCCGGAAAAGGCCGGCGACCTCGAGACAGCCATCCAGGGGGTTAACAAAACCGACGTTAACGGAGCCGTCAGAGGGCATATGGATGTCTGGAACAAATTCTGGAACAAGGGGAGCATCCATCTCGGCGAGGATGAAGCGGGAGCCGCCATGGCACGGGCTCTTGTCATCCGCCGCTACCTGAGCGCCTGCAGCGGACGCGGCCCCCACCCGCTCAAGCCGGCAGCCGCGGCCGAGAAGAAGGAGATTCCGCAGAGAGAAATCAAGCCCTGGCCGGCAGCGAAGAGTGCCGCCGCGATCAACAGTGCGATCGAGAAGGCCCGGCCCTACCTCGCCTCAGGCGAGGGCCAGACGCGGTTCCCCCGCTTCTGGGGCGCCGACTACTCCCGTCTGCCAGAGCAGGAGGCCGGTATCGACTCCTTCATCGACACCCTCCGCTCGATGCTCATCGCATCCACCGGCAAAAGGGTCTGCGTACTGCCCGGCTGGCCCAACGACCGCGACGTAGCCTTCCGAGTCGATTCCGAATCAGGCCTGGGTGTCGAGGTCGCCTACCGTGACGGAAAGATCGAGCGGCTGGAGGTCCATCCCAAGCAACGCACCGGCGAGGTGTTCGGCATCGGCCCCTTCGAGAAGAAGGTTCGGGAAGCTCTTC
>JAYGDO010000102.1:0-2955 GCA_046582885.1 Pirellulales bacterium
AGTGTAGTGTCCTAGTAAACCACTCCCACCTAGCTGGAAATTTGGTATTTGTGAAGTTAGATAGGCCGGTGGACGCGATCCCCGCCCCCTTTTGTTCGCAGGCGTGGGCAGCCGATATCCACAATTTGTGTCGCAAAACCCATCTACCTAGCCCTTTTTCGCCCATGGGCTGCCGGGATATCTGCCCTTCAGCACCTTTAGGGCTGCCGTTTCACGGCCGGGTTTTTGCATCGTTTTCCATAGCTGGGCGATACGAAATAGCGCTTCGGCGTGCAGGGCCGGATGCTGATAGTACAGGGCGTCAACGTGGAGGTAGCCTAGTACTGCGGCTTTAGGATTGTTCATCACGCGGTAACAATCACCTTGAGCGTTGTAGGCCAAAGCATGAATTTCTGTATCGGCCTGATCTGCGGCGCGAATGACGTCGTTGACCATTTTTAGTCCGGCCTTGCCGTTGCCGTCGGCGGCCATGCTTTTGGCATTGCCCAGAGTTGCGATAAGCCGGAACCGTTCGGCCTGGGGGCCTGTGCCTGCCGTAGAACGTATCGACTCGAACAGTGCGGCGGCCTGTTTGAAGTCGCCGTTCGAATAATGCACCCGCGCCAGCCCTAAGTCACCTCGAAGCTTGGCGTCTTCCCAGGGCGCCTGTTTGACGGCGTTATAGGCATTCTTGGCCCGTGCGTAATCTCCCGCTGCGGCCGATAGATCGCCATACAACTCAGACACTTCGTAGAAATGGTAGTTGTTCGGATAATTGCTTGCGAATCCTTTTACGTACTTTTCTTTAGCTTCGTTTAGGTCGCCGGAGCCGCCAAGTGCTTTCTGGGCGATACAGTACGCGAGAAAAAAGTAAACTTCCTGTTTGACAAAGTCATCGGAGATCTGGTCCATCTTGATGCCCTTGAGCATTTCAATCGCTTCATCAAAATTGCCGGACCTGACTTGTGTGCGGGCGTCGGGCAAGCCGTTAGGCTCGTCGTCGAATCGGATGGAAACGATTTCATTGACCGCGATCTTTTTTACAATCGACGTACGAGCGTCTTTGATGTCAATTTGCATCTTGGTCATATTGACAATGTCACCGCTTTCATTGCCTTTGTGCGTTCGAATTCTGTCCGCACCGCCCGCGGTCTGCGAACCGGCTAACAGTAATCCCAATAAAATAAACATCACGCGTTTCATTTTTTTTGTCCCTTCATTTGCAACCAGTCCGGCCCTGTGTGTGCCGGCGATTTGTCAATTTGCGGCCAGCCTGTTTAAGCCGGTCGGTTCCTTGCCCAGTTTTTGTTGGATGAGGCGATACAGTTCATCGAACTGCTGGCGGACGTCTTTATCATCGAATTTTATCACCTTGCCATCGGTGCAACCAAATGCCGGATATCGCCGGTGCAGCGAAAGCAGTGTCTGTTCGGCCGCCGACAGCAGTTTTTTATACTTCTCCGGATCATCCTTCTTATAGGACATCGCCAATTTGTAGCGGCAGTTAACGAGATAGTAGTTGGCTTGGAAGAAGTGCTTTTGAAAGGCTGGGTTCTTCTGGGTCGCATCGGAGATTCTCCGCCATCCCCAGACGATCTTTTTGCCGGTGTCCTCGTCTTTCTCGCCGCCGAGGATTGACTTGACATACTGCTCGCGGTCCTTGCTGCCCCAGTGGTACAACGTCTCAGCCGCTTTGGTTTGGACGGTCAGATTCGCTTGTTTGCGCTTGAGGATGCCGGCCAGTAATTGGAGAGCGTTTTCATATTCGCCTTGTCGTCGGTAGCATTCGGCCAGTCGCATTTCGATGGTCGTACGCTGTCGTGGATTTTTTAGGAAGCCGGGCTTGCTGGTTTCGGTATCCAGGATCTTCTTGTACGTCTGCGCGGCATTGCGGTAGTATTTGGCCGCGACTTTGGTCGCTTGGCCTTCGCCGGCGTCGTTGCTCTTGCCCAGTTCAAAATAAGTTTCCGCCGTCCAAATTAGGTTGGCGTACGAGTTCCCCTTTTTGCTGATCAGGCCCAGGAAGGTCTCGAAGGCCTTGGTCATTGCCTGGATACCCGCCTTGTCGCCCTTCTGTTCGAGGAAGAGTCGCTGCTTCTTCAAGTCGGCGCCCAATTCGATAAACATTTGCGTCAACCGTTCGCCACCCTGGTCGTTTTTGCCGATTGCTTTTTCGAGTTCATCCACCATCTTCATCGCGTTATCGAGCAATTTCTGCCGCTTGGCGGCGTCGGTTACCTTTGGCAGCGAGCTGATGTAGGAGCGCAGAGCGAGGCGGCGGGTCTTTTCGCCGTAATTACCGTCCTTGGCGATAGGATCGTCTTTATGGACGAGCGTGAGCGCGCCGTAATCGGGGTTTTCAAAACGACTGATGGCCTCGAGGTAGCGATCCGACCCGGCGTACAATTGTGCGAGCGAATACGCCGCCGCGACCAGATTGCTTTCGACCTTGCCCGTCGCCTCCATCCGCTTGATGCCGGCCACGAGTACTTTTTCGGCCTCGGCGAGTATGCGAGCCAATTTATCTTTCGGAAGTTTGTTTTCGTCGTCGTCCGCCAAGTAAAGCGACGTGGCGTATTTGTTCCACAGCGACTGTCCGGTGGTTAACTCGGCTTTGCCTCGCCGCGGTGAATCTTCGGGAATTCCGTTCAGGTATCCCAGGGCTCCGTCCACGTCACCTTGCATAATGGCGAAGACAACCAATCGGTAATTGGCTTCCACCGCCTCGGTTGAATCCGGCCAGCTATCCGCAATGCGCTTGGCGTACCGCTGGATCTGCTCGACTTCAAAGTCGTTTCCGTTCCAGGCCGTGCCATATTCCGTCAGGAATGCGTTCATGGCAATCCACGATCCGAACTTGGCGGTCTTGGCGTCGCTGGGGTAGCGCGTGGCAATGTAGTTTCCGATCACGGCCGCATGGATTTGATCACCGCGGTCGTAGAATAAGTAGCAAAGCGCTTTTTGAGAACTCTTAAG
>JAYGDO010000210.1:0-20934 GCA_046582885.1 Pirellulales bacterium
CGCGGGCATCGCGGCTGCGAGTCGCTTTGCGGTCGTAATATGCCCTCAAGTCTTTTTGTTTGCCGGTGCCTGTGCAGACATCGACCAGCTCACCGCCGGGTGCGATCCGCTGCTTAACGGCATACCAGGCGCGATCGACAACCGGCCGAAATTGTTCTGGCGGCAGCCAGCCCTTACGGATGCCGCGCAACATCGCAAAGGCGATCATGCACGTACAGGTCAGTTCGCGATAGCTACCGGGACGGTCGATGATTTGGTGCCAACAGCCGTTGGGATCCTGGTGTTTTGCCAACGCGTTCATGTGTTCGCGGTAGCCGCTGAGCAAGTCGCGTTGCGCCGGGTGCGATGCGGGAAAGTCGCTCAGGCACATTGCCAATCCAACCGCGGGGAAGCCGTTGCCTCGTCCCCAGGCGGCCTCGACGCCGGGCCAGTGACGATAAAGTCCGTCCTTGCGGCGCACCATTTTTCGCATATTGCGAATATGTGCGGCGGAGGCGTCAAAAAATCGTTGCTCGCCGGTCAGCGCGGCCGCTCGGGAGAGGATCGGACCGGCCATGAAAACGGCATCACTCATTTTGGAACTGGAGAGCCGCGCGAGATCAACTTTCCCCGCGCCATCAAACGCCACTTCCGCAGCAGCGGACACAAGTTCGATGTAACGAACCCGTTGGGCCGGATCGCGGTTGAGGCGTGCGAGTTCGGCGAACACCAAATGCCCTGCCAGGGAAACTGGCGAGCCGGGTTTCGCCGGCCGGTCGCCAAGAAAGTAGGGCTCCGCGGCCGCTCGCGCATCCTCGAGGTACCGCGGCGGCCCGAGTCCCATTCGACCGATGATCGCCACCGCCGGAATATAAGTGACGCTTGAGAGTTCTTTGCCGTAAACCGCGGCCAGATCGCCACCGACGAGTCGGGGCGGGCGCTCGACAAGCTTTTGCAGTTGCCCCCGCCGCGGTGAAGGGCCGTTGAATCGGCTCCGTTGCATTGCCGCCAGCAGTTCGGGAAGAAACTCGCCGCCGCGCGGCAATACGACCCGGAGACCGGATAACGCGGCGGCCAGCGCAGTTGGATCGCCGAGCCTTTGCGCCTTGAGCGCGGTTTGCAGTGACGCCAGCGGTGCGGCAACGGCCGGGCGGGATTGCCACTTCAGCTTTTCGCCGTTGCGGACGACGACGACAAGATCGGGTGCGTGCATTGCGATCCACCGCCACAAATACGCTGCTTCGGGGGCCTTGCCGTCGCTATATTGCGAGGCTTTCGGCGGGAAACTCGCGTCCGGATTGCCGCCCGAGAGGTTCTTTGGGCCTTTTCCGGCGGCAATTCCATCCGGATTGATACAGGGAACGGCGGAGATGAGATACCGTTTTCGAACATTTGCCGCGGCGGCGGTCGCATGGAACCAGCGAAGCGCGGTCAGTGTCGATTCGACCGACTCCGCCGTGCCGTCCAGGCCACCAACCAGCAGAACTCGCGTCTTGGGGGTGTGTAGATTGAAATCTTCCCGCGTCACGAAGCAGGCGATTTCGGTTTCCCGCCGCGTGACGCCGATTGCCGTCCGTATTACGCCGGGAAGCCGAAGCTGGTGAACCGCATCGACCGCCGAGTCGGTCGGATCGTCGCAAAACGAAGTGCATGGGATCGGGATCAGGCACAGAACGACTACCGACAAAGCGACGGTCCGCAGCCGCGTGCTCGACCCCTCGCTCGATCCCTTCCCGTCAACGGCAGGGAGATATTTTTGGCCGTCGGGCACTAATTTGTCCCAATGCGGTAGATCGCCTTTTCGCTGCGGAGGATCAGCGCGCCGTCGATGGCGGCGGGTGACGCCATAAAGCCGCTCTCCAGTGTGTTGGTGGCCATCAGTTGAAATTTTGCGCCCGGTTTGATGACGAACGTATCGCCCGTTCGGCTGGGAAAAAAGAGCTTTCCATCCGCAAACATCGGCGAGGCGGCAAAGTTTCCGCCGAGACGCTCCGCCCACAACAATCCGCCGGTGGTTGCATCGAGACAGGTTGCGATTCCTTTGTCGGAAACAAAATAGAGATGATTGCCGACCAACACCGGTGAGGAAATCGTTGGCACTTGCTTGCCAAATCGCCAAGCGATTTGCGGATCGATCGAACCGCCTCGCGAGGTCAGTTTGATGGCGAGCATCTCGGCCTTCATGTACCCGGTGGATAAATAGATCATGCCGTTTCCGAGCACCGGCCGCGGAACGTTGGAAAAGCCGAGGCGGCCGTAGGCGATTTTCCAAAGCTCCTTGCCCGTTTTGGGATCGTACGAGTACAGCCAATCCGCCGCAGGGGACAACACGTGCGGGCGGCCGTCGATGGTGGTGACCAACGGTGTGGCATAGCTTTTTTGCAGCTGTGGGTTGGCATTCATCTTGCCACTTCGTCTAGTGTTCCAGGCCGTTTTGCCGGTGTTCTTGTTCAGCGCGGCGATATATTGTTTGTCGCTTCCGTCACAGTGGAAAATCAAATGGTCGCCCCAGAGAATTGGCGAACTGCCGGGGCCGTTCTCGTGCATGATTCGCTGGTCGCGGTTAGTCCACAACACTTTGAGTGACTTGGTGTCGAGGCATCCCGTACCGTATGCGCCAAAATGGCAATAGAGTTTATCGTCCTCAATCACCGGTGTGGGCGAAGCGTAACTGTTGAGCGCGTGAATCCATTGCGGGTCTTTCTCCGCCAGCACTTCGACGTCGTGCAGTACTTTGCCGCTTCGTAAATCGACGCAAACCGCGCGGAGGCTGACAAGCTCGGAGACGACCAGCGGCTGGCTGCCGGTGTTCGCCTTGAGACGCTGTTTCTTGTCTTCCGCCGAGGCTGCCTTGTCGACCGCCGTCGTTAGCCAGATGCGTCCATTTTCAATGACGGGCGAGGACCATCCGCGGCCGGGAATATGGGTCTTCCAGGTAACGTTGTCCGCCTCGCTCCACTTCTGCGGCAAATCGGTAGCGGCGGCGTGTCCAAGTCCGTCGGCTCCACGCCATTGGGGCCAATTTTCCCCACCGCGTGCAGGCAGTGAATAGCCAATCACAATCGTCAAGAAAAAAGCAGCAGTCGTTTTCATTCGTCGTCAGCCTCAGGATGAAGATAATTCGTAAATCTTGGATTGAAGCAAGTGCCGCCGCCGACACGTCAATAAACTAGTTCACACGGTAGCACTTAGCAAGCACGCCGCGCCGGTGGATTGGGAGTGAGTCGCGGAGTGTTCTCCGGCAATGTTGGGCCAACAATTGAGCCGAAGGATTCCCTCCGTGATTTCTCCCGGGGCTGCGCTCTACGCACATTGTCAAAGCCCGTAAAGTTGGGGCACGGTCAGCACCGTCGGAAAACCGCTGCCTGAGGGCAACGGCCCCCGGCGGGAGGCCGAATTGGGGCACAAAATCAACGCTTGGCGGAATTCGGCGGTCCGCTTACGCACCCAAAGTCCCCACGCGGCAATGACAGAGAACCGTGTCGATGCGGCACTGGCAACAAACGAAGTACTATATCCCGAAGGGTCTCGCGCAATTTGTTCGGATAAACGCAGCTTTCTACTTTATTCGCTCGTCGCGACATGGTAGCCTGAACCCATGCGTTATCGTCTTGTCTGCCTTTCTTAGGAGATTCGATCATGCTGGGTCGATTTGCTAAACGTCTGTTGGTTGTCGCGGTGGTTGTTCCAATTCTTTTTTCCGCCGCAACCGCGGATGCACGGCCAATTACATTTCTGGAAATCCGATTTCACAAGAGCCAGGGAAAATCACACGACGAGATTGTCGAAATTATCAAGGATCGCGGGCTGTCGTTTAAGATCGACGCAACGATGAAAGGCCGTCTCGGGAAACTCGGCTTTAACGACAAACATTTCGAAGCGCTTAAGAGACTTGAGAAATCCGGCGCGAAACCGGAAGACCCGCCACCCAGGGGCGAGAAGCCGGACAATCAGAAGCCCGCCAAGCCAGACGCGGCAAAACCGGACGATGCGGCGAAACTGGAAATCGGACCTCGATTTGATGCTATGTTCGGCCGCACCGAAAATCAAGTTGAACGCACGATGAAACAGTGCGGCGTCGATTTGCAGCGGAATCGGACAAAACACATCACACTGGTCGCTGCCAAAGATACGGCGGCGAAGTTTCTACCGCTCATTTCAAAACTGGAGGGAAAACTCGGCAAGCGGTTCCCCGAACCGATCGCCTCCGGCGTCGATCGTCGCGCCGCCAATATCGCCCTGCTCAAGACTCGGCCCGAATACGAGTATTGGGTCAAGACACTTTTTAAGGTGCTCCGCGAAGATGGCGTCATGTTCCAGCAGGTCGCAGAAGGCGACATTGAGTCGCGGATGCTCAAATCATCGTCATTTTTTCTGCGGGGCGTCTATAGCGTCTGCCTGGAAGAAATGAGTGACGAGCGGGCGGGCCGCGGCGTCGCATTTGCCGTCGGTTTTCAATACATGCGGCAACTCAGTCGTTACGAAGCGCCGGACGCGATTGCGACGGGTTTCGGAGATCTCGCCGAAGTCATGGCGTTCGGTAGCCCGACCGTGATGGTCACATCCGGTTACACCGAACGCGAACTGGCCCATGGCATTACGCCCTGGACACAGATCGTCAGGGAACTATTTGCGGCGCGGAAGATCGCTTCGGTGCAAAACGTGCTGGCCTACAACACCGAGTCAATGGAAGTCCCCGAATACGCAACCGCATGGTCGTTGGTCGAAGCGCTCGCCACGAATCCGGACAAGCTGGCCAAACTGACGACCGAGTTGCGCAATTCCGCGGTCGCCCCCTGGGAAAATCTCAGGCAGGTCTATGGCCAACCGGACAAGCCGCTGGAAGAGCAGGCTTTTCTTAAAATTTGGGCCCGCTTTGTGGCGTCGAAACTGTAGTCGTGTGGTAGAGGAGTCGCCGCCGTCCGTCCGAGGTGTTGTGTCTGTCGTAACGAAACGGCTGTCACCTGCCAGCAGGCAACTCGATAATTAGGGGAGTCCGCTATGCCGCCGTCGGAAAAACAACTCGTTCGCTGGATCTGTGAGCAGGTACGCAGCGATCCGCAGAGCCAGAACAATCTTTGCGCAGCATTTACGCAAGAGTTTTCTTTGCCCGGTGAACAACTCGCTGAATTCCTGTTTGGCTGTAAGTACTTTCGCAAGACCGGAGTCGGCGACGGCACTGTCTGGGAAGTCTCCGCCAATCGGGCGGACGACTTACGAGATTATTTGGCCGAATAGAGGGAAGCATCATCGGGCTCGTTTCGCTCCGCTTCCATTGTCCCGATGAACTGTTCAACGGCTGTGCGGGGTGATTCGGCGTTCGTGACTGCGCTGCTGACCGCGATCCGCACCATCCCTGTCGCCAACACATCTGGGAGGTTATCCGCACAGATGCCGCCGATTGCAAAAGCGGGCAGGCTGACGTTGTCGGCGACCTGCGAGAGCAGTTCCGTGCCAGCGAATTCGTCGAACTGCTTCGTCTTTGACGAAAACGTCGGACCCACGCCGATGTAGTTTGCTCCGTCCATGACGGCCTGACGTGCCTGCTCGATGTTATGCGTTGAGACGCCGATGACGGCAGAGGCTCCCACGATCGCGCGGACTTCTCGAACGGCGAGTTCTTTTTGTCCGACATGCACACCGTCTGCGCGCGCCAGTACGGCGAGATCAGGTCGATCATTCATGATGAAAAGTGTCGAAGTGCAGCGAGTCAACTCACGAAGTTGCCGCCCGCGGTCGAGCAGCGTGCGGTCATCGAATTGCTTATCTCGCAGTTGGATCGCGCCGGCACCTCCAGCGACCAGGTCACCGATTAACGTTTTAAACTCGGCCAACGACGAGCGGCCATCGACGATTACGTAAAGCCGCACCGATTCCAGGCGCTGAATGCTGTTTTGCGTGATTTCGAGGGCGGCTGCGAGCGTGTAACTCTGGTAGCGTAATGACTCAAATCGCGCCGCGATATCGGCGGAGATGATTTTGGAGTATTCCTCGAGACTTCGCAGCGACTGCTGGGCGCGGACGGCGCTAGCCGAGAGTACTGCGGCCAGATTCGAGCGTGATTTTTCCCCGTCCGCCGTCAATTGCGCGCCAACATCGTGCGGCGTCGAGCGGGCCGCGAGCCGCGCGGGCCAGGCAATGTCGCCGAGCGCCGCCGTCAATTCGTGCCGCAGCGCTTTACACCTTGCGGTCAGATGCAAATCGTCGAGCACGAATCGCGCGAAATCGTCCATCACTCGCAGGCCTTCCCCCGCACGGTTGGCCGCGGCGTCTAAGACGCGATAGAGGCCGGCATGGCTCCCAGCTTTGTCCGTCTTTTCTTTCATAATCGCATCAGTCGTAGGCCGCAGTGACGGGGTTCGGGCGAGACCTCGGAGCTGGCAGAAATGACACTGTCCAACTAGTGTGTCCAATCAGAACTGTTCGCATAGCCCCTACTGACGGTGATGCTCGTTTCAATTTTGACTGTCGTTGGGGCGTTGGGCGAAGCTGGTGAATGAATTTGTAAATCGACGGGTGTAGTCTTATTGCAGCGCTGCACGGTTGAAACACGAGTTTCGAAACCTAAATCCAAGCGGTATCTATAGTTGCCTTGCTTCGTCCCGAATTGCGAGTTACAATTCCGTGGCCTTTGGCCGCCGGCCTGTCTGTCGCGAACTACGGGCGGTTCGGCGATTTTCTTGCAGGGTCGAGAGCAGGAACTTTCCAATCGGAGTTTGCGCAAGCGGCGTCGTTTGTTATCCCACACGCGAGGGTCGCACCGGTCATGGTTGACTGAGTTGGGAAGTTGCGAACAATGTCGAATGGATGAAATGAGGTGACGTACGGCGGGGGTCTCCGATCACCCGCGCCGAAGGCATTTGGAGAAAGAGAAAGATGTACGAAAGATTTACCGATCGCGCCCGCAAAGTGATGCAGCTCGCCAACCAGGAAGCGCAGCGATTCAACCATGAATACATTGGCACCGAGCACATCCTGTTGGGCCTCATCAAAGAGGGCAGCGGGGTCGCCGCCAACGTCTTGAAGAATCTCGATGTCGATCTGCGCAAGATTCGCCTCGAAGTGGAAAAGCTCGTCCAGAGCGGGCCGGACATGGTCACCATGGGCAAGTTGCCGCAAACGCCCCGGGCCAAGAAGGTCATCGAATATTCGATGGAAGAAGCGCGGAATCTGAATCACAACTACGTCGGCACCGAACATATTCTGCTCGGTCTGCTACGCGAACTGGAAGGCGTCGCCGCACAGGTTTTGATGAACCTGGGCCTCAAGCTCGAAGAAGTGCGCGAAGAGGTGCTCAACCTGCTGGGTCACGGACTGGAAGCCGGCGAAGTCTCGGAACGCAGCAGCAGCGAGCGCGAACCGTCCAGCGGCGGCAAGAGCGGAAAATCCAAAACCCCGGCTCTCGACAGTTTTGGCCGTGATCTTACGGAACTGGCCAAGCAAGAGAAGCTCGATCCGGTTATCGGCCGAGCCGACGAAATCGAACGCGCCATCCAAATCCTCTGCCGTCGCACCAAGAACAATCCCGTGCTGCTCGGAGAGGCGGGGGTTGGCAAGACGGCGATCGTCGAAGGGTTCGCCCAGCGCGTTATTTCAGGCGATGTGCCGGAACTGCTCTGTGACCGGCGGATCGTGGTGCTGGACTTGGCAATGATGGTCGCCGGCACGAAGTACCGCGGCCAATTCGAAGAGCGGATCAAGGCGGTCATGAACGAAGTTCGCCGCGCAAAGAACACAATTTTGTTTATCGACGAGCTGCATACGCTGGTCGGTGCGGGCGGCGCAGAAGGCGCAATCGACGCGTCGAACGTTTTGAAACCGGCGTTGGCACGCGGCGAAATTCAGTGCATCGGCGCCACGACGATGGACGAGTACCGCAAGTACATCGAAAAGGACGCGGCGTTGGCCCGACGATTCCAAGAGGTCATCATCGAGCCGACTTCGAAAGACGAAACTATCCAAATCCTCAAGGGCCTGCGCGACCGCTACGAGCAACATCATCGCGTGCAGATCACCGACGACGCCGTCGAATCGGCCGTCGAACTGTCCGACCGCTACATCACCGGTCGTTGCCTGCCGGATAAGGCGATCGACGTGATCGACGAATCCGGCGCTCGCGTAAGGCTCAAGACGATGACGAGACCGCCGGACTTGAAGGATATCGACGAAGAGGTCGAACAACTCAACAAAGACAAAGAAGAAGCCGTTGCCAACCAGGATTTCGAAAAAGCCGCCAAGTTGCGTGATCAGGCCGACAAACTGAAAAAGAAGAAACAAAACATCACCCACGAATGGCGAGAAAAATCGCGCGAAACCGACGGTGTGGTGGACGAGGAAGTCATCGCCGAAGTCGTTTCGAAGATGACCGGCATTCCGCTCACACGGATGACCACCGAAGACAGCATGCGGCTAATGGAAATGGAAAAAGAGCTGCATAAGCGCGTCGTTAGCCAGGCGGAGGCGGTCAAGGCGATCTCGAAAGCGGTCCGCCGCAGTCGCAGCGGCCTCAAAGATCCCAAGCGGCCGACCGGCTGTTTCGTCTTCGCGGGTCCGACGGGCGTAGGCAAAACATTGCTGGCGAAAGCGCTGGCCGAATTCATGTTTGGCGACCAGGATGCGCTGATCCAGATCGACATGAGCGAGTATATGGAAAAGCACAATGTCAGCCGCCTGATCGGTGCGCCTCCGGGCTACGTCGGCTTTGAAGAAGGCGGCCAGTTGACTGAAAAAATCCGCCGACGACCCTATGCGGTCGTACTGCTGGACGAAATCGAAAAGGCGCACCCCGACGTCTTCAACATGCTGCTGCAGGTAATGGAAGAAGGTCGGCTGACTGACAGCTTTGGCCGCAATGTCGATTTCCGCAATACGATCCTGATCATGACGACCAACGCGGGAGCCGGCGCCATCAAGAACGAGGCGGCAGTTGGTTTTCAACGACCCGATGACGATGCCTCGTACGAAAGCATGAAGGATCGCGTGACCGACGAGATCGAAAAGGTCTTCCGGCCCGAATTTCTCAACCGCGTCGATGATACGATCATCTTCCGCCATCTGACAAGAGAAGATCTCAAACAGGTTATCGAATTCGAGGTGGCTTTTGTCCGTGGCCGACTTAAGGAACGCGGTTTTGAGTTGGTGCTGTCCGACGACGCCAAGGAGTTTCTGATCACGGTCGCCTGCAAGGATCTTGATTATGGAGCTCGACCATTGCGGCGAGCTATCGAAAATCGTGTTGAAGATCCGTTGTCGGAAGAGCTGCTCCGTGGCGCGTTCCAAGGGATGGATACGATCGTGGTGGACGGCGTTAGGGACAAGGAAAAATCCGACAAGATTAAGCGGCTCGATTTCCGCGGCGAAGCCCGCGAGGAGCCGTCGCAAGCCGAACCGGTCGGTGCCGTTGCGGGCGAATCGAAGGACGCAGAACAATCGCCGGCGGACGACTGATCCGGTTCGGGACAGACCGTCGAACTGCGGTGGCGTTTTGTCGGTCCTCGTGTTTTCCGAGATTACCGCGCCGGCAGGTTCACGCTGGTAGGTTCACGCTGCATCGATGCCGGTTGACGAAATTCGTGGCCTCAGCGGCGGTCTATTGATGCTGTCGCCCGCCGATGAATTGACGGGGTCGCTGCTGGTATCTCCCGTAGCGGGCGAGTTGCCGGCCGATGTCGGAACCCGTTGAAAAACGTCGTTATCTTTCTTGCGTAAATTCTCACGCTTCTGTTACCGGCAATCTTTCTTCAAGCCGTAAGCCTTCGCGGTCGAAATTAGAGATGACGTGCTGTACGGATTGCGCGCAGTCGGTGCTAGCAAACGCGCGGCGGATTTCATTTATTTTTCAACTTGGTAGACCGCAAACACAATGGCCACAGGTTCTGATCTCAGCTTGCCGCGCCGTTCCGGTCCAGTCGCCCGATTGCTCGAATGGATTGTCGACTGGATCGCAGACATCGGTGCGGTGACGATCAACGGGATCACGGCGATTGGCGAATTCGCGATTTTTGTCGGCAAGACAATTGCGTGGCTTTTGTTTCGCTTGCCGCGCAAGGAAACGTTACTACCGAATTTCTACCAGGTGGGTGTTCGCAGCTTGCCGGTTGTAGCCTTGACGGGGACGTTCATTGGCATGGTGCTGGCGGTTCAAAGCCACTCACAGTTTGCCAAGTTGGGGCTCGAAACGCGATTGGGTGCGGTGATCAATATGTCCTTGGTCACAGAACTCGGTCCCGTCCTGGCGGGCACGATGTTGGCGGGCCGCGTTGGCAGTTCGATTGCCGCCGAACTTGGCACGATGCGGGTGACGGAACAAATCGATGCGTTGGCTAGCATGGGCGCGAACCCGATTCATTATTTGGTCGTACCGCGTTTGTTGGCTTGCCTGTGCCTGATTCCCGCACTGACCGTCGTGGCAAATTTCATGGGTGTCGTTGGCGGCGCTTTTTACAGCATTTTCTTTTTCGACGTTGATGCATTCCATTATTGGCACAATACACAACAGTTCGTCGGGCTCTACGATCTGTTTACGGGAATCTTTAAGAGCCTGTTTTTTGGCTGCGCAATTGCGCTGCTGGGATGTTATCGCGGTTTTAACTGCGACCCCGGCGCAGAAGGGGTGGGGCGGGCGGCGACCGCGGCGTTTGTATATTCGTTTGTTGTGATCATCATGCTGGATCTGCTGCTGGGAATCCTGTTAAACACGGTGCATGATTTGGTTTGGCCGCAGGCGCACAACCTAGCCGGATGAGCGCGTCGGACATGGATCGCGGTGAATTAAATGGAAGCTATATCAAGCGACGAAACGCTAGTTGAAGTTCGTTCGCTGCACATCGCTTTCGGCACTCAGCGTGTGCTGAGCGACATCGGCTTTCAATTGCGGCGAGGCCAAACATTGGCCGTCATTGGCGAAAGTGGTTGCGGCAAAACTGTGTTGATGAAAGCGTTGATTGGTCTGATCAAGCCCACACGAGGCAAAGTGCTGCTGGACGGTCGCGAACTTTCGCGGATGCGTGAGAAGGAACTGGCGGCCCAGCGGGTAAGATTCGGTTTTGTTTTTCAGGGCGCGGCGCTGTTCGACAGCATGACGGTTGCACAAAATATCGCGTTTCCGTTACGACAACATTCTAAAAAAACCGCGACGGAAATCCATGAAAGTGTCTTGGATCGGTTGTCCGAAGTCGGCCTGCCCGATTCGGTTTTTACCAAGAAGCCTGCCGAACTTTCCGGCGGTATGCGAAAGCGCGTCGGACTGGCCCGGGCGCTGGCGTTGGAGCCGGAACTGATGTTGTACGACGAGCCGACAACCGGCCTGGACCCGATTATGAGCGACGTCATTAACGAATTGATACTGAGGACGAGCTCGACACGCACGGTGACCAGCATCGTCGTGACCCACGACATGCGAACAACGCGAAAAGTCGCCGACCGCGTCATCATGTTGTATCCCTTATCACGGCTTGATAACGACGAACCGCAGATTCTGTACGACGGGCCTCCGGATGAAATGGCGAATTGTAGCGACCACCGCGTTATGCAATTCATCCACGGCGAAGCCGGAGTACGGATCCGCGAGATGATGAACGGAGGTGGGGGCCGAGGGGATGGGGCGTCACGTGACCGAACAACCGAACACGGATAATTTTCTTTGATGGACGAACGAGTGTTACAAGCGCGGGTAGGCATTGTCGTTGTCTCCGCGCTGTTGTTAACGGCAATTTTGATCGTCTTGTTTGGGGATGCTCCGGTGTTCTTTAAGCCAGGCAGGACGATCTACGTCAAATTTCCGTCCGCGCCGGGCATCATGGAAGGTACACCCGTCCGCAAAAGCGGCATTTTGATCGGACGTGTGCAGAAAGTGGACTTTGCCCAAGGCTCGTCCGACGTCATCGTCACACTTCAAATCGACGAAGGTCGAGAATTGTGGGATCACGAAATTTGCCGGATTAGCAGCGATTCGTTGCTCGGTGACAAGGCTCTGGAGTTCGCACCCAGCGGCGGCAGTATCGGCAAGAAATTGATCCAGGGTGGCGATGCGTCAAAGCCGCTGACAGGCATCGCCCGATCCGAACCGCTGGAGGTGCTCAGCAGTTTGGAGGGCGATTTGCGCGATACGCTCCAGTCGATGACTGGAGCGGGTAACGAAGTTCGCCGACTCGCCAACCGGATCAACGCAGCCTTCGGACAGACGGACGAGGATCAGTTACGCCGTGTGTGGGACAAAGCCGAAGAAGCGCTGACGAGCGTCAACAAGGCGATGACACAGGTCAACGACGTTTTGAAACAAGACGAACTGCGCGAGAAACTGCGGCAAAGTCTCGAACAGTTGCCGCTGGCCATTCAGGAGACTCAGGAAACCATGAAGGTCGTCCGCCAAGCCGCGACCCGCGCGGATCAGAACCTGCGAAATCTTGAAGGAATAACAGGTCCGCTGGGCGAACGCGGCGGGGACATCGTCAATCAAGTCGAAAGCAGCGTCACACAATTTGAAGAGGTTATGGGGCAACTCGTTCAGTTCACGGAAAAAATCAACAGTCAAGAAGGATCGCTCGGTCAGTTCATCAATAACCCCGAACTCTACAACAACGTCAACAACACGGTCGTCCGCGTCGAACAACTGGCTCGCGATATTCGCCCGATCGTCAACGACGTCCGCGTGCTCAGCGATAAACTTGCTCGCGACCCAAGTCGCATCATCTTCGGCCGCGGCGACAATACTAAGTTTCCTAATTTCAAGATTGTCGAACCGCCGCATCAGTCGTGGCGTGAAGAACTCGAGCCGCGGTCGAATTGGCGCGAACCGTTTTAGCAGCACTTTCCTGCCGAGGTCGCCAGAGGGTTTTCACGCACCTTTAAAAAGGCCATCGCTCGCTAGGTGGTGGGACTCGGCTGAGAGCGGCCCTTTCACCGCCGGAAGGGAAGGCGAGCCCTACGGCGAGGGTATCGGCAGCGCCGAGCCGGGAAGGGGTTGCTGCCGGGGCAACTCAATACCGCCGGCCCGCGCGCTTTGGCGCAAATTATCGGCCCGCTGCAGCAACTGATCATTTGGCACAATGGCGGCCGGCTTTAGTTCGTAGTAAAGGTTGCGTTCGTCGCGGATTTCAGTCGGCGAGAAATGTTCGCTAAAAAAATCGATTCCCGGCAGCTCGTACCAGGGCGCTTTGATGCGCTGCAGAACCGTCAGTGTTTCGAAACCCGGTTTGATCAGCTGTATTTTGCGGGTACCGTAATAAACGAAATTCGTTGACACCGGCGTTACGCCAATGTCTTCGTCGTCGACGCGAACCAGCGCGCCGGGTGGATTTGAATTGATCGTCAAGCGGCGTTGTACGCAGCCGCTACTGAGTGCACAGGCCGCGAGCAGTAACATCAGACCGGCAGGCTGTCGCGAGGTGATGTACATTCACTCGGTTCCATTCACTCGGTTCTTGGAGTCGCAGTTGATGCCACGACAGATAGGCACAGGAGAGGGGGCGCGAGTATATTGGGTCACCTTACCGCAAGCTAGGTCGTTATCATCTGCGGCATTACCGACTGGCCGCAGTTTTTGCTAGCGGCTAGAATGGACGTTCCAGCGAAGGCAGAATCAGCCTATGGCAGATGAAAACCGCAGCGCAGACCGGTGCATCCAATATGCCAGCATTACCGATATAGGTATGCGCCGGGCGAACAATCAGGACGCTTTTAATACGATGGTCGCCGACGACCACGAGTATTGGGAAAAGCGAGGTCATCTATTTGTAGTCGCCGACGGCATGGGTGCTCACGCGGCGGGCGAACTCGCCAGCAAGCTAGCGGCGGACGGTATCATTCTGTCGTACACAAAGCTGCTCGACACCAGCCCGCACGAGGCGTTGCGACAAGCGATTATCGAAGCGAATGCCAAAATTCATGAAAAGGGGCAAACCGATGCGGGCTTTCAAGGCATGGGGACTACCTGCAGTTCGCTGTTGCTGGTGCCGCAGGGCGCGATCTGCGGCCATGTGGGCGACAGCCGCGTTTACCGGCTGCGCCGCGGCATGCTGGATCAACTAACGTTTGATCATAGTCTGGTTTGGGAAATGCGCGCTGCCGGCAAAGTGTCGGGCGAAGATTCCGAAATCAACTTGCCCAAGAACATCATCACGCGTTCGCTCGGCCCGAACAAAAATGTGCAAGTCGATCTCGAAGGCCCTTTCGCGGTTGCTCCGGGAGACGTTTTCCTGCTTTGTAGTGACGGGCTGACCGGCCCCGTTAAAGACCAAGAACTGGGCGCGATCATCGGGTCGTTGCCGCCGGATCAAGCCGTGCGGGTACTGGTCGATTTGGCAAATCTACGCGGTGGTCCAGACAATATCACGGCCACGGTGGTTCGGGTCGATGGTTCGCCAGTGGCCACGATCGACGTTGATGATGAGGATGTTGACGGCAGCCGAACCGGCCGGATTCTTTGGGCGATATCCGCCGTTTGTTTGATTGCCGCCGCCGGTATGTTTATGCTCGAAGCGCGCATACCCGGTATCCGCACGCCCAGCATCCTCTGCGGAATGGTGGCGGTCGTCTGTGCGATCGTTGCAGTTTTGCAGCGGTTTGATAATGCAGAACCGATCGAAGACGGAGCGCCCCCGATTCCGATTCTGGGAAGGGGTCCGCACCGCACTTATAACTGCGAGCCGAACCGGGCCATCGCGTCCGAATTGGGCCGCGTGTGCCGCGAACTTCGCGAGACGGCCGACGGCGTTGGTCTGAATGTGGATTGGGATCACTTTGCCGAAATTGAACGGGCTGCCGAGTCCGCGATTGCCGAACAGAACTACGAGCAGGCAATCCGCCATCACTGCCGGGGTATTTCGTCCGTGGTCGCCACCATGAAGCGGCACAGAAAGAACGATCAGCCTAGCGACTCGCACATCGATTTGTTTTGATGCCGGCTGGGCGGAGGCAATCCGCAGACAAACCCGCCGCCCGGTCGCTCCGTGCGGAGTTGCGGCGGGAGCCAACGTTCGCGGAATGGGGTAGGGCGGTCGCCGGCGATTACAATATGATACCGCGAGCAAGGAAGTTGCCCGCTATGCATTGCCTCACCCGCTATGTCTTGTTTCAGCTGTTCGGCGTGTTTCTATTATCGTTGGGCGGTATGACGGTTTTTATGCTCTCGGTTGGCGTCATGCGGCAAGCGGTGACGCAAGGCGTCGGCACCTGGCAGATTTTACAGATCATGCCCTACCTGCTGCCGGACGCGTTGCGGCTCGCGGTGCCGGCCACAATACTCTTCGCCAGCTGTGTGGTATTCGGCTGTCTTTCGGCCAGAAACGAAATTGTTGCCATGAAGTCGCTGGGCATTTCGCCTTGGAGCATCCTTTGGCCCTGTTATGTGGGCGTCATTTTACTCAGTTTTGCGGCCGTGTGGCTCAACGACCTTGCTGTCTCCTGGGGCCGCGAAGGTATCAAACAGATTGTTACGGAGTCGATTGAGGAAATCGCATATCGCACGCTCAAGACGCAACGTTCGTACGCGTCGTCTCAGTTTTCGATCAATGTCAAAGACGTGCAAGATCGTCGCTTGATCGGGCCGACATTTACATTTCGACAAAGGGGCGACCGCCCGAACATCGTCGTTCGCGCCGAGTGGGCCGAGCTGCGAGCCGATCCGAACGCAGATACGCTAACCATCGTTCTGCACAACAGCAGTGGTAGCGGCGGCGAATTCAGCGGCGACTTTCGGGGCACAATTGAGCGCGTGTTGCCGTTGAGCGGCGCCGGCAAGAAAGACCGCTCCGGCGGCAGTCCGTCCGAAATGGCGATGTCCGAAATTCCGCAGGCGACCCGCAACCAAATCGACCAAATCGAACACCGGGAACAGCAAGTTGCCACCCGCGCGGGGTTCGAAATTCTGACGGGCGAATTCGATGCTCTGACCGGGCCGGACTGGGTCGATCGCAAAAAACAACTTGCCGGGGACCGGCGGACACTTTTTCGTCTGCGCACCGAGCCACATCGTCGTTGGGCTGCCGGCTTCAGCTGCTTGTGTTTCGTTGCGGTCGGCGCGCCGTTGGCAATTCGGCGTCGGCACGGTGAATTTTGGACGACGTTCTTTTTGTGCTTTCTGCCGATATTGATCGTGTACTATCCGATGCTGATGGTTGCCGTCGACCGAGCCAAAACGGGCGCCGCGCCGCCGTACACAGTTTGGCTGGGAAACGTCGTGCTGCTGATCTGGGGTGGTTGGCTGTTGCGCCGCGTGATGCGGTACTGATCTTGCGATCCTTGCGACGGCCATCCTACTGGTCGGTCACGTCTTCTGCATAACCCGGCGGAAAAGGGTTATCAAAGTACGGTTCACGCAGCGACGGCTCGTTTGTGGCGAACTGCTCGACCCAGCGGGCGACTTCGCATTCGGACGGCCGGGTCACCGGCTTGGCGGTGTCGTCGTCATCAACGTGGTGTCGAGACCGGCGGTTGCGGATCGTCTCTTGGTACCAGCGATCACTATCGACCGATGTCGCACGGCGGCGGCGGGCCGCCCGCTGCAGTCGATGGTCGCTGGAGACCAGGATCAACTGCCGTGGAGCGGTGTCGGTTTGGATGAGCTCCTCGATCAAAGCATCGGCACTTTCGTACCCGGTGGCGAATCGAATGGTCATTCCGCGGTACGTCCATGTCCGCGGCAGCCCACGCGGCGCGTGGGGACCCGCGTCGAAAACGACGGTGGTCCGCGCCAGCTGTTTGGGCTCGACCGATTCGGCCAGAAAACCCAACAAAGCCGCTCGAGATCGCTCGAGGTTCGCAGGTCCGTCGCTGCTCGAGACGATGCCCGCCGCGTAGATCAAATTGTAGCCATCAATTATCAAAGACACTTTGAATTGTGTATGTGGGATCGCGAATTGGAGATCGGGCATAGTAATTTCTCAATCCACAACACGCAATCCGAGTTCCACCCGCCGGTTCAGCAGACCTTTGCACTCTGCTAGACTAAAGGGCGATAGTCTGGATCGGCCTGTCAGCAGAAAAGGGACGAAACGAAAAGGGACGAAACAATGAGTTCGGTGATCGGCATGTCGGACCGCCCGATTGATTCGCAGATGCGGTTGATGCAGACCGGCGAACGGTTATTGCATTTGATTTACACGCAGCAGCTTTCGCGACCGCTGCTCGATCGGCTGTTTGAAACGGCCGACAAAGCCCGCAATCTATACGCCAGCCGACTTGGCGCGACGTTCCTCAAAGAGTGTCTCCCCAATCGTCGCGCCTTGTTGTATTTCGTGCAGCCCTCGACGCGGACGTTTCTTTCCTTTCACGCGGCGGCAACTCTACTGGGACTGTCTTGCGTCCACATCAACCAGCCGAGCACCTCTTCCGAATCGAAGGGCGAATCCCCGCTGGACAGCGTCCAAACGTTCGCGATGTACAACGACCTGATTGTCATTCGCCATCCGGATGCCGGCTTTGCGGCCAAGTGTGTGGAGCGGCTGATGCAGTCCGAAGTGTCGAAACATATCATCAGCGCCGGATCAGGTATGGAGCAGCATCCGACGCAGGGGATTCTCGATGTGTATACCTTGCAGCGCGAATTCGGCCGTAAGGGTGGGGTCGATGGCCGTCGCGTTTTGATCGTTGGCGATTTGGCTCGCGGCCGCGCCGCCCGCGCGTTCATTCACCTGTTCGCGCATTACGACGATGTGCAGATTGATCTGGCCGGTCCCGCTCAGATGAGCATCACCGACGAGATGCAGCAGTACTTGGGTGAAAAAGGCGTTACCGTCCGCGAAAGCGAAAACATGGATGACTTTATCCGTGATGCCGACGCCATTTATATGACGCGAATCCAGGACGAGTACGACGACCAGTTCCCGGTGGGTAAGGTCGATTATGAAAGCTACTCTTTGAGCAAAGAGCGGCTGGGCATGATGAAGGCAAATTGTGCGATTCTGCACCCGCTACCGCGCCGCAGTGAGATTCCAGTGTCGGTTGATCGCGACCCCCGCAGCCGTTACTGGGAGCAGGTCGAGAACGGCATGTGGGCTCGCGTCGCGCTGATCGCGCACATGTTAAATTGCGATTTGCGGATTCGCACCGCTTAGTAGCCACAGGAACGGGCTTTGGGCTCTGGAAATGATTTTCTTAGGTCGGTCCCTGTCGGGCCATCGCTGAAAACCATTAAACCACGGCATTTTTCGCCTTTCGGTCGCCTGGAGTGCTTGTTGCCGCAACTTTTTCCCTTTTTTTATGGCTACTGCGTCGTTAATGTTGTGGGTAGTCAAACGGGAACCGTGGTTTGCCGCTCATATTTACCGTCGTGGAGAAGATCGGATGATGATGCACCGAGTAACGAGTTGCTCGATACTAGCTGTTGTTGTCGCGCTGGCGTCACCGTCGGTTATTACGGCGGTCGCGGACGAACAGCCGGCATCGCCACCACAGGTCAAGGTCCGCTATCGCATGCCCACCATCGTCATGATGGCACATGCCAACTGGCCGAAGGACCCGAAGTACCACGACGAAATGGCCGAATTCGTCGTCAGCAACGGCTTCAACACGGTCGAGGGAGGAATCAATATGCTGGACGTCTGCCGCAAGCACGGTTTAATGGTCCAGCTCGGCGGCGATCAGGCGACGCTGAATGAGGCTTCAAAGCTAAGAGACGATCCCGCCGTTTTTGGGTATTTTATGTCCGACCGCCGCAGAAGCAGTTCCTTCCCGTTATTTGCGTCGCAGGCGAGGGTCTTTGAGAAGGCCGATCCCAACCATCCGACGATCTTCATCAACCGGGCCAATTGGAATGAATTTGGCGCTTTTGCCAAGCAGGTTAAGCCGCTGGTACTGGATTTCTACCATTATCATGCGATGCCACGACGACATGCCGAACGATATTATCTGTACCTGCTTATGTTTCGGGGACTTGGCCAGGAACACGGCATTCCGGTCATGCGCTGCACCAGCAGCAGTTCTCCGCCGACTGTTTTGAGGCAGACGATTTATACGAGCCTGGCCTACGGCGTGAAGGGCTTTCATTTTTGGGTGCCGTGGATTTTTGACCATGCCAAGGACAAGGACGGCAACGCCGTACTGAAAGACGGACGCCTCAATATGTACGTCACCCTGCCGCACCTCGTCGAGATTGCCAAGGAAGTCAAGCTGATGAGCCCCGTGTTGACAGGCTGCCGATCCGTGGCGATGCATCACACGGAGCCGATGCCCATCGGCGGGGCCAAAGCGCCGGAGGACGCCTGGTGCCAACCCTCGGGATCCCAACTTCTCGTCGGCGTCTTTAAAGGCGAAAAGGGCGGGGACTTTCTCCTCGTGACCAACAAGCATCCGAATGAGAAGCAGGAGGCCGCGCTGTCGTTCGATGCGACGGTTACGGCCGTGGAAAAGATGGACAAGAGTTCGGGTAAATGGGTGCAAGTTGCACTCAATCTCGATGGCGAGAAGCGGACCGCAAAATTAGAATTGGCTTCCGGCGACGGAGAGCTTTTGAAAGTTGCACGGGCTGTGAAGTAGGCGAATATGCAGTGAGTTCGTTCCTTTACGCGGGGGCAAAAATGCGATTTAGTGTTGCGGCCGTTCTGCTGTGGTCAGCTCTTGTTACGATTTCGTCCGTCCGACTCGGGGCGGAAGATTGGCCGATGTATCGGCGCGACCGTTCCCGCAGTGCCGTAACGGGTGAAAAGTTAGAGCTACCTCTAAAGAACGTCTGGTACTTCAGGTCGCGACTGGCACGGCTGGCCCCGAAATATCTGCCGCTACGACCGGAAGAGACAAAGAAATTCGGCTCGAGCCAGCAGGAGGTCCTGCCCGAACACGCCCGTTTTTCGCTGCCTATTATTGCCGCGGGCGACTCGGTGTATTTCACCAGCCACGACGGCCGTGCGGTTTGTCTGGATGCCCAGACGGGCCAAAAGCGGTGGGAGTTCCTGGCGGGCGCAGCGATTACCTGCGCGCCGAATTACGCCGACGGCAAGATCTACGTCGGTAGTGACGATGCCTATCTGTATTGCCTCGACGCTCAGACCGGCAAACAGGTGTGGAAACATAAGCCGGTTGCCGCGGACCGCTGGTTCCTTTCATTTGGTCGCATGTCGTCGATCTGGCCGGTACGCACCGACGTGCTGGTGGACGAGGGTAACGCCTATTTCGGCGCGGGCGTTTTTCCTCACGACGGCATGTATGTCAATGCGATCGATGCCAAGTACGGAAAGCGGTTGTGGCGGAGCGTTTGCTACGGCTATGGCTTCGCCGGCCATCTGTTCGCCTCAAAATCCTCGCTTGTCTTGCCGACCGAGCTTAAAGGGTTTCACCGACATCAAGTAAAGTTCCGCCGCAGCGACGGTTCGATCAGTTCCGACCGGGATGCGGAGATCGACGCCCGCAACGAGTATCTCCATAGCAGCGGCGGTAGCGTGGTGACCGGGGGGGTCCGCTACACTTCGAGAAACGACTCGGTCATGGCTTTCAAGACCGAAAGCGAGCAGGCCGAGGGTGGACGCAAGCCGATCTGGGGTTGGCGGGTGCCGGGCATGTTGTTTGACCCGCGAGACACCCTGTACGCCGGCGGTGTGGTTTACTTCGCCGCCAACGAACATTTGGACCGGGGCCCGGACCGCCCGGCGGAGGGAACGGACGGGGCAATTTTTGCCCTGGACGCCAGGGATGGCAAGAACCTTTGGTCGGTTCGCATTCCCGAGCGAACCCATCAGATGGCCGTCGCTGGCGGGCGATTGTTTGTTTCCACCCGGCAGGGCGCCATCTACTGTTATGCCCCGTCGGGCGAGCAGGGACGCGGCGTGATTGACGAAAGGGTCGAGTCCGACCCTTACCCGCAACCGCAAGACGAAGAAGTTCGCGCGTGCCGTCAGGCAGCGAACCGCATCCTGGCTGCGAACGATCCCAACGAAAGGGGCCTCGGCCTGGATACAGCAGGATACGCACTCGTCCTGGATTGCGACAGCGGCGCCCTGGCGTTTTCACTGGCAAAGCGAAGCG
>JAYGDO010000282.1:0-1952 GCA_046582885.1 Pirellulales bacterium
GGCCAGCAGGCATGACTTGCCGAACCGGTGATCGCCATATTCCTTGCGGATGTGGTCCGGTTCTTTATCAATGTCAAATGCCGCGGAGCGATTGGACTTCATCAGGCGAACGGCCCGTTCGAATGCCGCTTGCTTGGCGCGGACAGCCGGCAGCGCATAACGCTGTGCGAACCGCCGTTCGCTGCGGGCGAGCAATTGCAGCCGCGCATCGATGCCGTTGCCTGTGGGCGACAGGTTTTCTAATCCCTTGCTGGCATCGTTCACGGCCAGCGGCGCATGCTCGAGCCCCACGTAGGCCGGCACGCTGCGGTAGAGCCGCCCGCCGTCGTTGCGAATGTCCCAACCGGCGTCGATCGTGACGAACGACGGCATGTCGTCGTTCAGCAAACCGACCTGCGACGAGGCGATGCAGCCGATCGCCGGATGCTCCATCGCGGTCGTCCGCTTGTAACCCGTGTGCAGAAAATACTTGGCGTCGTAATGACCGTTGATCTCGGTGGTCATCGATCGCACGATCACCATGTCCTCGGCGCACTGGGCGATCTTGGGCAGTTGTTCCACAATGTGGATTCCGGGCACCGAAGTCGGCGTTGGCTTGAATTCGCCACCCGGCTTGGGGTCGAACGTGTGTTGCTGGCTTGGACCACCGTCCATCCAGAGCAAAATGCACGCCTTGCCCCGCGGTCGCTTAACCGTCGCTTGGGCCAGCGACTCAAACCACGGCACCTGGACGCCGGACAGCACACCGGCCGCGGAAAGTTTTAGCCAGTCGCGACGCTTGAGAGTCAATTCGTGTTTATGCACCGCGTTTCTCCGTCAAAACCGTCGTCTAACGCAACAAGATAAATTCACTCTGATTTACGAGCACCCACAAGACACCGTTGAGCGCGGCCCGCCTGTCCGGCATCTGCCCGACGTACTGAATTGCGTCGGTCACCTCTTCCTCCGTGGGCCGGCGGGACAAAGTGCTCAAATACAACCATTCGATCGTTTGCACCGCCTTGGCCGGAGTCAATTCGATCTTCGGCACGGGGGCCTTGGCGGGATCCCTGCGGGATGAGTCGCTGACGCGGGTCCAGGCCTTGCCGTCGAGAGAGACCTCGATGTAGTACCGCTCCGCCAGCCGGTCTTTGTACCGGCCTTCGCGGTCGCGACCCCAGACCACACGATTTATATCCGCCGCGACCGGAAGTTTAATCTGCGCCCAGCCGTGCGGATGCTGGCTGATCCAACTGTGCGCGTTGCCGTAGTTGCCGTCGTTGAGGTGCGAAATCTGGTGGATGTCGTAACCGGGCAGCAATGACGAAGCGCTCGCCTTGGAACCCGACAATGCCATCGCCAGGTTCGTCTCGCTGCCGGGACCGAATACCTCCAGCTCGTCGAGGCCCGGTTGCTGGTTGTTGTGTTGTTCGATGGTAAAGCGAACATACTGTGCTTTGACGGGCGGAAAGGTGTCCTCGTTGCGGCGGGGGTCAACCGGCGGCAGCCTTGTCGGCTGCCCGGCGGACTCTTGATCTTTGGCGGAGGCCGCCGGCGATTGAGCCTCGTTGAGCCAAACGACCTGGGGGCGAAGTTTTGCCAGCAACCGGTCACGCGCTGCCGACGGGGCCAGTGGACTTTGTAGGTACTTTTCCAGCGCACCGCCGCCGGCCAGCAGCCGCGGGTGGTTCAACAGCGTCAGCATCTGCGCGACGCCGTGGGTGAAGTCGGTGGCGTCTTCTTCGTTCGTACCAAACTTTCGCTGAAACTCCAGGTAGGCATCACCCACCGGCGCGGCCATGCCGACCGTGCTGTGCTTGACACGGGTTCGCAAGTCGAGATTCGGGTCACCGTACGCCAGTTTCAACGAGTCGTAGAGCATGTCGGCCGTCATCACTCGCAGCGGCATCCGGCCGAAGGCCGCTAACAGACCGCCGCCTGCCTGTTCGTTTTCCCCCGGGTCGGCCCGGCTC